>NZ_JBEPQF010000060.1:0-23366 GCF_040547695.1 Bradyrhizobium sp. JR4.3
GACCACGGTGTAGCCGTTGTAGTCGAGCCAGTCGATCAGCGGCCGGATCGAGGAGTATTCCTGATCCTCGATGATCGCGGTGTAGTAGAACGCCCTAAGTAGCGTCCCGCGGCTCTGAAACTCCTTCAGCAGACGCTTGTAATCGATGTCGAAGCCCAGAGTTTTCGCCGTCGCGTAGAGATTGGCTCCATCGATGAAGAGCGCGATCTTGTTAGTAGTGGAGGCCATTTTTGCTTTCGGAGGTACTTTCTGAGGAATGAGAGTGGGGAAGAAATGCGTCGCTGAAGACTAAATATGAAAGGTGGTTGTAGCATAGTTGCCATGGACGAGGTGCGCTAGGCGGTTGAAAAGGGGATTCTCCATTGTGCCCTCGTGCCTCCAGATCGCCGGCGTCAATTTTGTCGTTTTTGCCCGTACCGATTCAGGCTGGTTTTGCCACATCGTCCGGCAGACTGCAGGGCCCGCGAGCCGCACGTAGCATCGTCTCGGATGAGTACGTCTCGTAAGTGACGCAAGTGAGCGTGGCCGGCCTGCGGCGCAATGGCCTCGACGATTAGCGTGAATCGTTCTTACCGGTTTAGCAGTGTGATAGATGGCGTCGCCGAGCTAGAGTCATCACTTCTTCGGAACGAGGTTCGACAGCATCATCACCAATTGAGCCTGGCGGTTTGTCCCCGTTTTCATAAACACAGACTTCAGTTGATTGCGCAGGGTCTGCTTAGAAAGTCCTCGCTCTGCCGCAAAATTTTCCAAATCCTTGCCGCTCGCAAGAGCTACTGCGAGCCGGGATTCTGCGGCCGTCAGCTCGAAGGCCTCGCGCAGAGTCATCATACCCGCTGACTGCATCAGGTCGGTGTCGGATATAACTAGTATTGCGTGGAAGAGGGAAAGGGGAGAGTCAGTTAGACCAGTAAGCCGCATAGGGTAGATGACCAGTCGGCCACCTGCAACTTTTTGTAGAACCATGGGCGCGATAGTGAAGGCTTCAAGGCTCCAGAACAGAGCTCTGATCGCGTTCTGCAGGAGTTCATTTGATTTCGGATCTTGGCAGCGAATGCGTCCTGCTGAAATCTGCAGATCCACTCCGATTAGTCGCTCCGCCGCCGGATTGACGCGAACCACGTGGCCCGACCGGTCAAGCAGAAGTGCCGCGCGCTCGGAAAAATCGAAGGCACTTAGTGCTGATTCCCCTTTTGCCAGGCCGAGCGCTGCGCAAGTCTGAACGACCGAATCCAGACGGTTGGACAACTCGGAAAGAGCTTGCAATTCTCTCGCGGAATAAGAACCTTGATCTGGCGTCCTTTGTAAGCTCAAATTCCAAACCAGATCTCCCCGGCCGATCCGGACGCCTGCCCAACCGCTGAGATTACAGTTCCGAAGGAACTCTTGATAAAACGGCGAACGCTTGCGTGCGTCTAATGGCATGCAGTCGTTGTCCGTCGCCACTCCGTTGGCCAAGAAGGCGGCCTTCCCGCGGTAGCGCTCGTCGCGGCTTTGCCATCCGTCCCTGACGTACACATTTGCGCTGCGATCCATGGAAGGAGTAGCAGCAACGATCGGCAATGCTCCGACCACTGGTAACAGGACCGCGCCATACGACCCAGTGCATTCCGCTGCCGTCTGCAATGCCTCTGTCCACAGAGAGGGCTCGATCGCGGCGGCGGCCAACACGCGGCTAAGTCGGTGCAGATCAAACGGTTCCATCCACCATTCCGACGTGTCGAATGTGCCGCAGCACCTCTAAAGGCGTAGCCCAATTGGGCCATGCTGACTCAGGACATCCGCATTATCAAGGGGTTGGGGCAGCCCCGCGAGACCCACTTCGGCAAGGCGAGAGCAAAATGACCATCATGGAAGTTGGCCACGGTCGTACAGGGGCTCGTAGCGACCGTCCCTTTGGGCAATGCGGGCTGGTCCGCTGTTCACGATTTTCGCTGTGCATGAGCCCGTATTCATGAACAGCTACGAATACAACTCCTGTCGGAATAGAACCAGTGACCTACCAACCTTTGACATCGATGTTCAGCGCAGGGGGCGACGTTGGGGCTGGTTCATTCGGACGAGCTCGGGCGAATGCTTACTAGAGGGCCGAGAGCGCACTCGGGCGGAGGCGAGATATAGGGCGGCACGAGCCCTGTTTCAGCTATTGGCTTCCTCGCCCCACCAGAAAGCAGTCAAAGAAGCTCTACGCGCCGGCAGACCTAGTTAGTACACTTTCACACGTTAGCGCGACACGAGAAAAAAACCGAGGCATGCTCAAGGTAAATGCAACGTGTGCGCCGGTAACCGCACCTCCATGGAAGGTCGAGCCGATTTCGGAGGAAGTTGTTCCATGGACGAAGTGATCTTGCGCAAACTGGAGGAGCGTCTCGGACCGCTCCATGCGAGACAGCGATTGGGTATCGAGACGGACCACGAGGCACAAATCTTCGGCCGGGGGCTCCTCTCTTTTCACATAAGGAACTGGTATCCAGTCCATTCTGTCATTCGAAATGCACTTAAGCTGACGGGTCTCTACTGTCGCGGACGCCGAAATACAGGAAGCATACTCGTCAAGCGCAATGATGTCACGTTCAACGCGTTGCCTCCGCTTTTCGACGGCTTCACCATACTCCACCTTAGCGACATGCATGTGGACATGAATGAAGCTGCCATGCAGCGCTTGATCGAACTCGTCGGCGACATGCGCTACGATCTATGTGTTCTAACCGGCGACTATCGGGGGAAGAACTTTGGACCGTTCGAGGCAACCTTGAACGGCGTCGCACGAGTGCGAGCTCATCTAAAGGAGCCCGTTTATGGGGTTCTGGGCGACCACGATACCATCCAAATGGTTCCGGGGCTGGAAGCCATGGGAATACGTATGCTGTTCAACGAGAGCGAGGCGATTGTGCGCGGCGATCAGCAAATCTATCTAGCCGGGATCGATGACGCCCACTGCTTCAAGGCCGACGATATCGAAAAAGCTGCGTTGCAGATCCCGTATGGCGAGTTCTCCATTTTATTGTCACACACACCGGAGATTTATCGTCAGGCGGCTCATGCCGATTTTAATTTGTTGCTGAGCGGGCATACGC
The DNA here is from genome assembly GCF_040547695.1 of Bradyrhizobium sp. JR4.3. Taxonomy (NCBI): domain Bacteria; kingdom Pseudomonadati; phylum Pseudomonadota; class Alphaproteobacteria; order Hyphomicrobiales; family Nitrobacteraceae; genus Bradyrhizobium; species Bradyrhizobium sp. JR4.3. The sequence goes on from NZ_JBEPQF010000060.1 coordinate 3,078, forward strand.
ACGGTGGGCAGATCTGTCTGCCAGGATCTATTCCGATCATACTTGATGCAGACTTGCCTCGACGGATGGGGGCAGGAGCTTGGCAGTATCACGACATGGCTGGCTACACCTCTGTGGGTGCTGGATCGAGCGTCGTTCCTGTTCGTCTCAACTGTCCGCCAGAAATCACCCTGCACCGGCTTCGTTCGGGCTAACGGCGGGCTAATATGGTTCGTCGCGCAGGTTGGCTCGGAATAGAAAACGAGACAGAATTAGCGCGCCAATAAAAAAGACCCCGACGCCAAGCGCTATGTCTGCGATCGTCAATGAAAGAGCGTCGCGGCATGCCAGCATCGGAAATAGGGATTCGGGAATCTGATCGAGCCCGAGTGCCTGGCTGCTCGGCGGATAGTTTAGGCGGCGCTTCAGGAAGCTGGAGAACAAATCGCCCGCCATAGCCGCGCCCGCTACGATTGCACCGATCGTCGGATCCAGACCGATAAGCGGAGCGCTTGCTGTCGTGATGATGACTGAAATCAAAATACCGCGGATAGTTTTCGATGGCCCAAACAACGGCCTCCCATCAAACAATACGATGCCGGCATCCACCGGAAAGGAAAAACGTGGGCCAAAAATCTTCTTTGCAACGATCGGTGTGCCGTTCGCCAACGTCATTAAAACCAATAATTGCAGAATATGCAGAAATTGCATTTCTTCAGGTTAGCTTATAGTTGCATCCGACGGTAGTTCGATCTTCATTGACCATTGTGGGCGCCCTTCAGTGGGACGTCTTGCACCGGTCATTCAAGGCCCCCGGTCGTGCCTCATCCATAACCTGAAGTCGCTGTCGCTGCTCGGCCGCGCCGACGTGATCGAACAGCGATGCAGTTTGCTGCAGTGCACGAGCCAAATGACCCAACGCGATATTTAGTGGATGCGTGGGAATTAACCACTGTCGGGTTGACCTTGGCCTCATGAGAATACGCTATATCTACCCGAAGGCCGTTCAAAAGGACTAGCTGGTGGACGAAGACATTCTGCGCAAGCTCGAGATCCGTCTCGGCCCGCTCCATGCCCGGCAGCGATTGGGGATTGAGAGAGATCACGAAGCTCAGGTATTTGGCCAGGGCCTCACATTTTTTCACCTTGAAAACTCATCTTGGGCCGAGCGGATCATTCGAAATGTTCTGAAGGCAACGGGGCTTTACTGGCGTGCACGACAGAATGCAGAACGCATTCTCGTCAAACGAAACGAAATGAGGTTCAAGACATTACCGCCGCTCTTTGAGGGCTTCATCATTCTCCACGTTAGCGACCTTCACGTGGATATGAATGAAGTTGCCATGAACAGACTCATCGAGCTGGTTGGCAGCATGCAGTACGATGTGTGTGTCCTAACTGGCGATTATCGGGGGCGGACTGTTGGGCCGTTCCAGCCCGCACTGGATGGTGTCGCGCGAGTGGCAACTCATCTGAAACAGCCAATCTATGCGGTGCTCGGCAACCACGATACGATTCGAATGGTCCCCGGGCTCGAAGCTATGGGCATTCGCGTGCTGCTCAATGAATGCGAAACAATCGTTCGCAAGGACCAGCGGATCTATCTGGCGGGAATCGACGATGCACATTTCTTCAGAGTGGACAACATCGAAAAGGCCGCTCTCTCGATACCCCGCGGTGAGTTCTCGATCTTGTTGTCTCACACACCGGAGGTCTATCGTCAGGCTGCGCATGCCAACTTTGATCTGATGCTGAGCGGACACACCCACGGCGGTCAGATTTGTCTCCCCGGATCCATTCCCATCAAGCTTGAGGCGGTGCTGCCAAGGCGGATGGGGGCTGGGCCTTGGCAGTACAGAGATATGACCGGCTATACTTCCGTTGGTGCGGGCTCGAGCGTCGTTCCCGTGCGCCTCAATTGCCCGCCGGAAATTACCTTGCACAATTTACGCCGCGGCTGACGCTGACCTAATGCGGTTCATCACGTACACGAGCCTGAAACAAAAGTCGGGCGGGAGTAGCTCGCCGACGAAAAATACCCCAACACCCGAGGCGCTCTCGGCAATCGAGACTTCCTTCTAAACCGGCCCTATGGCGCCAGTGACGGGGAGAATGGCAACGTGCTACCTGACATTTCGTTTCGAAGTCTTTCTTGCTTTCCCACGCTGACGCCGTTTTCGAATCGGAGTGATCTAGCAAGTCATAGGCCGATGTGAGGTTTGGATCCGTGAACAGCTCCTCCACGGCACGGGAGTGCGATGAACGTGGGCGCTGTCATTCAACTCGCAATCTGCCCAATGCATGAGTCTCTTCTGGCCCGAACGCGAAGCCCAGACCGGCTCTGAAATCGTCCGGTTGTCGCGGTAGACCAGACGTGACCGGCGGCGGTCAGGACGGCGCCTGTTGACCCTTGCGGTCCTTGACGCGCAGCCAATCGAAGGGTGACCAGACCGGGCCTAGTACCCGCAATAGGATCTTAGCGATGGATGATGTCCGGCGGATATGATCGAAGAAGACGTCCAGCACAAATGTTGTCGCGAGCCTGCACCGCTTGCCGATGATACCCATCCGCCTCGTTCAGCAATCGATCAGAGATGTTGCATGACTGGCGGCTATTGTCCGCGTAGTTGAGCGTCGCCTCCGTGGAGACAGAGGCTTGGGCCAAGGCTCCGCAGCGCTGCCATGCCGGTGCACTCATCGCATGCTTCCAAGCCTCACTAGCTGCGTTACGCAATCGCAACACTTCGGGGCACGGCGCCTGCGCTTTGGCCTGAACTCCGAGCCCGAGTAGCACGATTATCGTGACGGCCGGCACTCCTCTCAATGTCATCGGACTTCCTCCAAGCATTTATTTGCCCCAAGAGTTTCACTAACTCGGTGGGTTGCTGGAATCGGCGCTGACGATGGCAATTGGTCTGCGCACAGTGTCTTCATTCCATTAAATGGAACCATCGGCATTCTTCGAAGGTGCGCGAAACATTTCGCATCCCTGAAACTTAAGTTAATCGTGGGCCTAAGCGAAAGGTCGCGATATGGAACCGACCAATCGGATATCGGACCCCATCGATCATAAGACTGCCCGCTCGATCTGTGACGAGGTGGGTGACAGATTGCAACAGAACTTATCTCGCGAAGCCTTGCCTCTGCCGCCCTACCTCGAACGTTTAGTCGATGAATTGCTCAAACAGGAGCGTCATGCAATTGATGGCGTCGCAGCCGCCCGCTAACCGTTTCCTTCATGCGACGCGGCGGGTAGTCGCGTCCGTCTGAGCGGTAAAGAAGAAGCCGTCGCCGTTCCAAACCGGCGGTGACTTTCCGCTAATCTTGTCGCTTGAGCGCATCCCAGGCATGGTCGGCCGGCCGGACGCCAGAGTACGTGCTTGTTCAGTGAACGATCAAGCCGCGCTGTTTCCCCTGTTGGCCCGTAGCGACCAAAATCCGCGTCCGTCTAGACTTCGGCAATCAGGGTGAGAGTGGACCTGTTGTGCTCAGCGGGAGTGTTTCGCATGTTTACCCGAAAGCGACGTATCAGGAGTCGCCCGCCAACTGGTCGAGAAGGTGTTGGCGCCCAACCATCGCCTCTCAGGCAACAGTCGCGCGGTGTTGCAGCCGAACTTCCGATTATACGATCACGCAGCGTTATACAAGGGAGCGAATCTCGTATTGGCTTTGCGGGCCCGCCGCCCTAGAATCGCGGCGATCGCGGGATGGGCGGAATGCAGTATGTTTGCGACGCGCCGAAGGGTAAGACCTGGTTCCGTATCGAGACGGAAGGTGAAGCGGCGCAAGAGTCGCGCCTGATGCGCCACACAGTGGAGAAATATTTCTGCCGCGAGCGAGAGAAGGCAGTCCAATCCTGGCGTCCGGAGCAGCCCAACGCGATCGAGCGCGACATCGGCCTCGAGACCCATGTACATCGAGAGATGCCGCTTTTCCTCACGTTGCGTGACAGGGAGGGTAATGCCCTGGCTACAGCAATGCGGCCACCGGGTGGCAAGGATCGCGGCGGGTTCCGGATCATCATCGTTGCCGCATCCAATGCCGATCCTTATCCTGAGCAGGATGCGGCCATCGCTGCGCTAGGAGCGCGTTTCGGTCTCACGCTCGATCGCCACCGCTGCTTCCCCTACGGCCGCTAAGGAGCCTGACAAGTATCGCTGCTTGGGCGGTTCGGGCTTCGACGCGCTCGCGCAATGGTGTGCCAGGATTGGACTCCGTCTGACCGCAAGGAAATCGGCAAAGGCTCGGCGTCGCTGCCGAGCCTTCTTATTATTGTCGAGCTCTGAATGTCGGGCTTAGAAGTCCATACCCCCCATGCCACCCATGCCGCCGCCCGGAGGCATCGCCGGACCGGCGCCGCCCTTCTTGGGCAGCTCGGCGACCATGGCTTCCGTGGTGATCAGGAGCGCTGCGACGGACGCCGCGTTCTGGATCGCCACTCGAACCACCTTAGTCGGATCGATGATGCCCTTGGAGACCAGGTTGCCGTATTCGCCGGTCTGCGAATCGAAGCCGTACGAGTACTGATCCTTTTCGAGGATCTTGCCGACGATGACCGAGCCGTCCTCGCCCGCGTTGATTGCGATCTGGCGGGCCGGGTAGGACAACGCCTTGCGCACGATCTCCACCCCGGTCTTCTGGTCGTCATTTTTGGTGCGAATGCCCTTGAGGTGCTCGGAGGCACGCAGCAGCGCAACGCCGCCGCCTGGCAAGATCCCTTCCTCGACCGCCGCGCGGGTCGCATGCATCGCGTCATCAACGCGATCCTTGCGCTCCTTCACCTCGACCTCGGTCGCGCCGCCGACGCGGATAACCGCGACGCCGCCTGCGAGCTTGGCAAGACGCTCCTGAAGCTTCTCACGGTCGTAGTCCGAGGTAGTTTCCTCGATCTGCGCCTTAATCTGGGACACGCGCGCCTCGATGTCGGCCTTCTTGCCCGCGCCGCTCACGATCGTGGTGTTCTCCTTGTCGATCATGACCTTCTTGGCGCGGCCGAGCATGTTGAGTGTGACATTCTCGAGCTTGATGCCAAGGTCTTCCGAGATGGCCTGGCCGCCGGTCAGGATCGCGATGTCCTGCAGCATCGCCTTGCGGCGATCGCCGAAGCCCGGAGCCTTGACGGCGGCGACCTTCAGGCCGCCGCGGAGACGGTTGACGACGAGGGTGGCGAGCGCTTCGCCTTCGACGTCCTCGGCGATAATCACAAGCGGCTTGCCGCTCTGCACCACCGCTTCCAACAAGGGAAGTAGTTCATTCAACTGAGATAGCTTTTTCTCATTAATGAGGACGTAGGCATCATCCATTTCAACGCGCATCTTATCGGCGTTGGTGACGAAGTAGGGCGAGATGTAGCCACGGTCGAACTGCATGCCCTCGACAACTTCGAGTTCGGTCTCGAGCGACTTGGCTTCCTCAACGGTGATGACACCCTCGTTGCCGACCTTCTTCATGGCGTCGGCGATGAACTTGCCGATCACCGCATCGCCATTGGCTGAAATCGTGCCGACCTGCGCGATTTCCTCATTCGAGGTGACCTTCTTGGAGTTTTTGACGAGATCGGCGACCACAGCTTCCACGGCCATGTCGATACCGCGCTTGAGATCCATCGGGTTCATGCCAGCGGCAACCGACTTCGCGCCTTCACGGACGATCGCAGCGGCGAGCACGGTCGCGGTGGTGGTGCCGTCGCCAGCCGCGTCTGCAGACTTGGAGGCGACTTCGCGCACCATCTGTGCGCCCATGTTCTCGAACTTGTCCTCGAGCTCGATCTCCTTGGCGACGGTGACGCCATCCTTGGTAATACGGGGAGCGCCGAACGACTTGTCGAGGACGACATTGCGGCCCTTCGGACCGAGCGTCACTTTTACCGCATTGTGGAGGATGTCGACACCGCGCAGCATGCGGTCGCGGGCCTCTACTCCGAATTTGACTTCTTTGGCTGACATAGTGGGCTTCCCTGAGTTTTTGACTTAGTCTCACCCTTGATGATGCGCTCGACAGGCGCTTGAGCGATGGATTAGGCGGCCTTCTTCTTGGAAGACACGTCGGTGAGAACGCCCATGATGTCGCTCTCCTTCATGATCAACAGCTCCTGGGTGTCGATCTTGACCTCGGTGCCCGACCACTTGCCGAACAACACGCGGTCACCGACCTGAACGTCGATCGGGATCAGCTTGCCGTTTTCGTCACGACCGCCGGGGCCAACGGCGATGACTTCACCCTGGGAGGGTTTTTCCTTGACCGTGTCGGGAATGATGATGCCGCTAGCGGTCTTCTCTTCTGCGTCAATGCGCTTGACCACGACGCGGTCGTGAAGCGGACGGAATTTCATGCTCTCCTCCTATCCTCTAGTCGCTTTTAGTTTGGATGAAATAGCGGTCGAAGCTAGCGAGGGCTAACCGCTCCGAAAATAAGCGGGCCTCGCCGGCATACAAGACAAAACCGCGAAGGATTTCGAAAATCCGTCGTTCACCGGTCCGCGGAGGCCCATTCAGAGCCACCTAAAGGAGCCCCTGGAATAAATCTTGGCTGGTTCGAGGAAGCCGCTGAGGAAATTCGGGGCCGGCTGTATCACCCGCACAGGTTATTGCTTGGCTTTGCCATCCAATACAGGGTTGCGCGCGTCTGGATTAGCCTGTTCAGGTACAATGATGCCGCGTCCAACGGCATTCTAGACCCGCGACGGTGCACGGACAGGCGGGGGAATCCCAATCCCCTCTCGCCTACCGAGAGAACCTGAGATGCAGCGGTCGAGCAAGTTTTTTTACAGATTCTCTCCCTCCAGCGAGGAGCTGCTTAAAACTCCGTTGACGTTCGGGACTTCGACCGCATCTCCAACTGACAAGCAAACATACGAAACGGAGTCAGTGTGGCGCACTGATAAGAAAATTACACAACCGGAGTCAGCCCATAGAGTGATAAGCAAAGATGTATATGCTTATCAGTTGTCGTATGACCGCTTGGCGCAAAGCTGTCGTTCGCTTTCGCGCCAACGTCGTAGAGCGAATCTAAAATGCAGCCTCGGCACAAGACGGCGTCGAAGCGCGCTCGGCCCATACCGGGAGACGCGACATTGGACGCAACTCCCGATCAGGGTTCGCTAAGTTATTCGGCTGCAATCGTGTGCACGGTCCCGCCTTGGTCGGCGTTTGTGAACACGAAGCCCTCGTAGCCGTTCTCCGCGACCTCCGCGCACTTTCTGCGGTATCCGCCGACGCCCTCCGGACCGAGGTAGGGCAAGAACCGCCGCACCTTGCCCTCTATGTTGGCGCCCATGTACCAGGAATTGGTGCCGGGCATCAGGGTTGTATTCACGACCTCGGCGACATGGGTGCCCCATGCGTCCTGCGCCTGCCGGCTTGCCTCAATCGTGGCAAGCTTGTTTCTTCGCATGTGGGCGATGCACTCGGTGATCCATTCGACATGCTGCTCTATCGAGACCGGCATGTTCGACAGCACCGAGGGGCTTTGCGGGCCGGTGATCGTGAACAGGTTGGGATAGCCGGTGATCGCCACGCCGAGATAGGTCTGCGGGCCATCCGCCCATTCTTGCGCCAGTGCCCGGCCGCCGCGCCCCTTGATACCGAGGTTCTTCAGCGGGCCGGTCATCGCGTCGAAGCCGGTGGCTATGACGATGATGTCGAGCGGATACTCCTTGCCACCCGCGCGAATGCCATTCGGCGTGATCTCCTCGATTGGACCGTTGGTGCTCGCATCCACCAGCGCCACGTTCTTCTTGTTGAATGTCTCGAAATAGTTGGTGTCCAGCGGTTGGCGCTTGGTGCCGTAGGGGTAGGTCTTGGGCGTCAACTTCTCCGCGATCGCCGGGTCGTTGACGACCGAGCGGATCTTGCGCTTGAGGTATTCGGCGATGACATCGTTCGCCTCCTTCGAGAAGAACATGTCCTGATAGTTCGCCAGCCAAAATGCGAAGCCACCGGCGTCCCACATCTTGTCGAACTCCTGCTCGCGCTCCTCGGGCGTTGTTTCCAGCACCGCCTTCGGTATGAAATTCAGCTCGAACCCGAAGAAGGAATCCTTGATGCGCTGGCGGATACCGTCGTAATCGGCCTTGCGCGCCTTAGTCACCTCGGGGTCGATACGACCGTTGCGCGCAGGCACGCAGAAGTTCGGTGTACGCTGAAAAACCGTGAGGTGCTTCGCCTGCTGCGCGATCTCCGGGATCGCTTGCACCGCCGTTGCACCCGTGCCGATGATGCCGACACGCTTGGCCGTGAAGTCGACGCCATCGTGCGGCCACTGGCTCGTGTGGTAATACTTGCCCTTAAAGGAGCTCAGCCCCTCGATTGCCGGCATGTTGGCGATCGACAGGGCACCGACGGCCGGAATGACGAAGCGCGCCGTGACGGCATCGCCTTTGTCGGTGCGCACGGTCCACAACTCGGTGGCGTCATCGAAGACCACTTCGACGACACGCTTGCCGAACTGGATGTCGGGCTTCAGGTCGAAGCGCTCGGAGCAGTGCTCGAGATAGCGCAAAATTTCATCCTGCTCCGGATAGCGCTCGGACCAGTTCCATTCCTGCAGCAGGTTCTTGTCGAAGGTGTAACAGTAGATGTAGCTGTCGGAGTCGCAGCGCGCGCCGGGATAGCGATTCCAGTACCACGTGCCGCCGACCCCGTCGCCAGCCTCGAACACGGTGACCTTCAGGTCAAGCTTGTCACGTAGCGAATGCAACATGTACATGCCGGAGAATCCGGCGCCGATGATGACCGCATCGAAGTCGACTTTGGGTCCAGTCCGTTGGGTCGCTTGCACATTGTTCATGACGTACCTCCCGTTGTGAGCGTTCTCCTTGCATCTCTTTTCATTCGACTGTCGTCATGCGCGGGCACCCGCCTGCGGGACCAGAAGATCAGCAGGTGGCACATCGCAAAGCCCGCGCCCTTGACGTCGTCGCTCGATTGCGAAAGCGGCGGCGCGCCGTGGCCCGGGTAACCCGCGCTCGTCAGCACTACGCCGCGGCGCGCGCCTCGCCGGTCGCATATGCGGCCGTCTCCAATTCCAGGTAGCCGCCGAACGAAGTCGGGTCGCCGAACGGCAGGATCTGCGTCGCCCAATACCCGCCGAACCCGTTCTTGCGGTCAATCCAGAAGAACGTGTTGGCGAGCCCGGCCCAGCCGATCGCTCCGGCCGGACGGCCGGTAGGCGCGTCCTCGTCGTTGACCATGAAGGTGAGGCACCAGGATTTCTTCAGGCCAGGGAAGAACTCGGCGTCGTTCGACAGCATCGGGATGACGCCGGGGAGCATCGTGACCGCCTGGTTGGTCTGCAGGCCGTTGCGTACAGCGGATTCGACCGTTTCTTTCCTGAGCACGCGTCCTTGCTGTCCCGTCCCGTCGTTCAGCCACATCCGGATGAATTTCATGTACTCGCCGATCGAGCCATAGAGACCGTGCCCACCCATGTGGACTTCCGGCTCAGGCGGCAGCTGCATATCGGGAAGGGCGATCAGGGATCCGTCTGCCTCGCGCTGATGGATGGTGGCGAGGCGCGTACGCATCGAAGGGGTCAGCGAAAAGGCGATGTCCTCCATTCCGAGCGGCGTAAAGATGCGCTCCCTCATCACGTCGCCGAGGCGCTTGCCGCGGATGCTTTCGACAACCTGTCCGGCCCAGTCGATGTTGCTGCCATATTCCCATTTATCGCCGGGATCGAACAATAGCGGAGTCATCAGTGATGCTTTCGAGCAGGTCACCACGCTCGGCTGGCCGCGCTCCTGCGCCAGACGCAAGTAATTGGCGTTGAAGAAGTCGTAGCCGAGGCCCGCGGTGTGCAGCATCAGCATGCGGGTGGTGATGTCGCGCTTCGGCGGTCGCAGCTTCGGGTTTCCCGTGGCGTCGAACCCGTCGAGGACCTCGAGCTTGCCAATGTCGGGCACGTAATTTTTGGCTGGGGCGTCTAGGTCGAGCCTGCCGTCCTCGACGCATTGCAGGACCGCCGTGCCGGTGATGGCCTTTGTGGTGGAGAAAATGGCAAACACGGTGTCGGTCGTCATGGCCTGGCCGCCGCCAAGACTGCGCTCGCCGACTGAGCCTTCGTAAATGTTGGTCGAGCGATCCGTGATCATCGCCACCACGCCGGGAACGCGGTCCTTACCAGCCACGGCTTTTTGCAAGATCCCGTCACATGCGCTTTTCAGGTTGTTACCCATAGACGTTTCTCCCTTTGCCAAGTTTGATCACGTGCTTCTCGGTAATCCGCTGGCGGTTCGAGCGGGATGACGTAAGCGTATAGCGAGTTTTTGAGTTTCGGCCTGATCGTCCCCAATGACGTAGCGCGAATGAAATCCCGCCGCGGCCGTGGCAGCAATGGTAACTGGAGTTGTTGATCATGGGCAGCTCCAGGTCATCGCATTTCGACCGAGCACTTGAAGCGTAGACCGTTTTCCCGTGATCGGCCATGTATTCCCCTGCGATTCTTTGCTCGGGCAGGTCAGCGAAGCTGACACTTGATCTACGCTTAAACGTATCGCTGACAATTTATGGCTTCTCTCTTGTTGCACTTAGCAGACGAGGACCGGCGAGAAGCTCCTCTTGCCGCATCGGCCGCGGACCTCAGCTCATCGCGCAGATATGGGCAAAAGCCGTTTTGGGCTGACGAACGAAATGTTTAGAGCCGGTGATGCGTTTTGCGCGCGGCGACGTGAGGGACCAATGCCAAAAGAGCCTTCCGGCTAAGCAAGTCATACAGACGGAGTTTGCTCGCGGACTGATAAAGCTTCGAGCAAAAGCTTATCTGCGGCCGCGGCCGAACATCGGATAGATCGGAAGCCGACGAAGGAGCTTGAGGACGGTGCCGAGAAACGCGTCATCCGGTCCGAACATCACAGCCGGGCGGAAGATAAACGCATCGGCGAATTCCGCGCGGACCGCCCGTTCACCTTCACCGCGCTTTCTGATGTAGAGGGATCGCGAGGCGGCGTCGGCCCCGATCCCCGAAACGTGAACAAGCCGTTCGACTCCCGCCCGGCGGGCCTGGGCTGCTACAAGTTGGGCCGCCTCGACGTGAACAGAGTGAAATGTCTCCCCTCCGCGCTCGCGATAAAGGCTGACCGCGTTCACGGCGCCGTAGGCGCCGACCAACGCATTCGCGACGGATCGCTCGTCATGAATGTTGGCCGCTACGGATTGAAGTTGCACGTCCGGATGCCGTGACGCGATCCGGACGGGAAATTTATGACTGCACAGATGGCGAGCGATGCGGCTGCCGAGAAAGCCGGTTCCGCCGAACACAGTGATGGTGCGACCGTTCGTTGCTGCCTCCGGCTAGCGTTCGCGGCTCCACGGGAAGAGTGAGGCCGGGAAATCCGCCGCATAGCGGTGACCAATCGGCGGGCGCGGCTTTTCCTCCGGCGGGTTCGGGTCAGGCTCGATGACCTTCCGATAAAGATGCCAGGTGGCATGACCGAGCACCGGCAGAACGACGGCGAGACCGACGAAGAACGGTAGCGAACCGATCGCCAGCAATGTCGCAACAACCAGACCCCATACCGCCATCTCAATTGGATTTTCCCTCACGGCCCGCAGCGACGTCCGGATTGCGTCGATCGCAGTCGCATGCCGGTCGAGCATCAGCGGAAACGACACGACACTGACGCACAGGGCCACGACGGCGAACAGGAAGCCGACGCCACAGCCGACGATGATAAGCGACCATCCTTCCGGCGTCGTCAAAACACGCGTTGCGAAGTCAGGGATGCTTGCAGCCGGGGCGTGGCAAAAGGTTGCAACGTAGATCGCGTTCGCGGCGCCGATCCACACCCCGAACCGAACCAGCAGGAGGATGCCGAGTTCGAGCATGGCGCCGAAAGACGGTGCGCGCAGCACCTGCATGGCTCCCAAGCCGCTGCTTCCTCTCCGCGCTCGCGGAGGCGGCTGAGCTCGTACAGGCCGAGCGCGGCAAAGGGACCGATCAGCGTAAAGCCCGCAGCCAGTGGAAACAGCAGCGGCAGCACCGAATAGCCGATGACAAGTTTAAATAGGACAAATCTGGGTCAGCGACCGCGACTACAGCATCCGTGAAGCCACGCGAGCGCTCATCAAGCCGCGGTTGTCAGTGGGCACAAGCGCTCAATCGTCAGGTTCTGGGAGCGCAAGGGCGACGGGATTTTTACGGCAGAGGAAGCCGCAGCGCGACGCTGAGATGCCGGACGCGCAGCAGGAACTAGCCCGTGCCCTGGATACCGAGAAGTTGCGTGCCCGGCTGGGGCACAAGGCGTGCACTATGTTGGACATGGCTGCGGGCAACAGCACACTGGCGGAGATTGGTGAGTTTTTGGGATTTGGCGGGCAGTACGCGACGCGCATGGCCGCGAAGGAGGTTCGGGCGGCGGTCGCTGCGCTGAACGCCGCTCTGGGGGACGGACAGAGGGCTGCGGCTTAGAGCGCCTACTATAAATGCGCGTCCGCTTTGCCTCTGCCACTGGGTAAGGCCGACAAGGATGCACGTCGGCCTTGGGCCCAGAAGCAGACCTCGGCGGCGGCCGACGTCCAACTGCTTTGAGCCGACGCACAGAACCAGACTTCTCGGAGTGCCCGACCTTCATCATCTATTGCCGGCGGCGGGGGAGAATTTCTGAATAGTATTGAAGATCACGCCGTCGGTCGCGGATGCCGTGGCTTGAATCGGCAAAGTGAATTGCACGGTGATGCCTGGTCCGGCGTTTGGGGTGGCCCATATGCGTCCCCCGTGAGCTTCGACAATCGAACGGCAAATCGATAGCCCCATGCCCATGCCGCCGGGCTTGGTGGTGTAGAATGAGTCGAACAGGTGTTCAAAACTCTCCGGTTTCAATCCCGGACCAGAATCCTGCACGGCGACGAGCACTCCCCCCGATGCATCTTTCCCAGTGCCGATCAGCAACCCGCGCGACCCTTCGCTGACACCGCTCATCGCTTGGACGGCGTTGATGATCAAGTTAAGGAGCACTTGCTGCAGTTGGACTCGATCTCCTTGGATGGGCGGCAAGCCCTCCGCGAGTTGCGTCTGCACCGAGACATTGTTTTTCATCGCTTCGCCACGGGTCAGGGCAATGACCTCAACGACCGCGTCGTTGACCTCCAAGGCATCCTTGCGCGGAGGCTCCTTCTTGATGAGGGCACGGATGCGGCCGATGATGTCGGCCGCACGCTTTTCGTTTTCGACGGTACGACCAAGCGCCTCCCGGGCCTTGTCCAGATTTGGCGGCTGGCCATCCAGCCAGCGCAAGGCCGCCCCGGCATTGTTCATTCCCGCCCCGAGCGGCTGCATGACTTCATGTGTAATCGAGGCCGCCAGCTCTCCCATGGCGGTGACCCGTTGGACGTGGGCAAGATCCGCCTGCGTCTGACGCAGGGCCTCCGCGGCGCGCTTGCGCTTGGCCACGGAGGCGAACAGGGCCGCCAGATCGACGAGCACGAAGCCGGCGATCCCCACCGCCAAGGGGGTCCGATCGAGGGTCGCATCCACGTGGGTGTCCTCGATCGTGGCGGGAGCGCTACAAATGGCCGCCCGCATCCCGGTGTAGTGCATGCCGGATATGGCGACGCCCATGATGATGGCGGCGGCGAGCTTCTGCCCACCGCCCCCGGTTCCGAACGCCAGCCACAGCGCCGCCGTCGCCGCGCCGATCGCGACGATGACGGAAAGCGCGAACCAAAGGGGGTCGTAGCTCAATTGGACGGGCCCCCGCATGGCGGCCATGCCGGTGTAGTGCATGGCGAGGATGCCGAGCCCCATGAAGACGCCGCTGAGCACGACGCGGGGGCGCCATGCGCCCGGGCTACTGATGACGTAGAAGCTGCCGCTCGTGCCCAGGATCGCCAGTACGAGGGAAAAGACAGTCAAGCCGACATCGTAAGACACCGGCATCGGCAGCTCGAAGGCGAGCATGGCGACGAAGTGCATCGACCATATGCCGCCTCCCATGGTGAGTGCGGCCGCCGCCAGCCAGATCGGGTGCGTGGGTACGCGCTGCGTGGGTATGTGGTGCGTGGGTCCTTGGGCCAGCGCCACGCGTTCGCCGAGATCCAGGGCGGTGTAAGACGCGAAGCCAGCGACCAGGATAGACAGGGCAACGAGAGAGGGATCGTATGTTGCGGTAACAATCATCGGGATCTTCCCCATTTTGGAGCAGAGACGAGGGAGGCACCACCCGATGCATCACAACCGACATTCCCCGGATGCCCGCTCCTACGATTGCGCGACGCAAGGGCAGTTGGCTGCATGATGCAGCGAGGTCTCGGTTCTCTCAAGGGCAACGATAGTTCGGCAGCGAGGCTGTCTCAAGCGAGGCGCGCTGTCTGCCCGGTCGGCGGCGGCACTGGTTCGATGGGCCACCACCAGCCGCCAGAACCCTCTGTCGGATATCCGAGTCGGGTCACAAGCCTTCGATGACCGCGAAGAGAAGCTGACGTCGTACACGCCTAGGCACGTACGCTCGCACGTCCCCCGATCTCTTACGTTAGTACAGGCTCAACGATGCGGCCGATGTGACGCGCAAGAGAGGTCGGTTCGATCCCGGCGAGCTTTTTCCGGCGTAGTGCCGTGAAGCCGCTGCATGCGGCCTATTCTTCCCTGTTCAAATAGAGAAAAACGACAAAGGAGGTTGCTCTGTGGCAACGCTAAACGAGTGCTTGGCCTCGGCCGAGTTGCATCTTGGCTTTCACAAACCGCCCGCGCGATCCAACGCGGCATCGCCGCAAGGCGTGAAGCGATGCGTGTGAGGGCATGCTGTAGGCCGGTACGGGGAGGGGCGTGGCAGTTTTGGGACGCAATCCGCCATCGCAGACCGCGGCTTTCCCGTTCCACACGCATCTGCAATTCAGAATATGGGTCTAAATTGCGGCTAGGCAATCGCGAGCATGGTCCGCACGAGTTGCGCGATCCCAAAATCGCATTGTCTCGGATTGATCTGTCGCAAATGCTGACACTCGACCAAAGACTATATTGAGACCCGTTTATGGAGCTCTGCCATGATCATAGAGCGCTTATCCCAAGAGCATCTCAACATTGAGAAGCTGCTGGCCATCCTCGAGCGGGAGCTCGAGGTATTCGATCGCGGCGACCGTGCTGACTACGAGGTCATTCACGCGGTTATCAGTTACTTCGAAGTCTACCCAGAAGTTTATCATCATCCCCAGGAAGACTTCGTATTTGCCAAGCTGAGGGCACGAGATCCAGCCGCTGCTGCGAAGGTCGGCGATCTAGCTCGCGAACACCAGAAAGGGGCCCAACTTTTACGCCGCGTCGCTCAGGCGGTCGACAGCGTTCTCGCGGAACGTGGCATTCTGCGCGAAGATGTGGATCTTATCATTCGGGATTTTATCGCGCACGAGCGCCGTCACATGAGGATGGAAGATCGCGATTTTTTTCCGGTGGCAGTTAAGGTTCTCGAGCCTCAAGATTGGACTGAGATCGCTTCAGCCGCGACGAGTCAGAATGACCCGCTATTCAGCGACGTTGCCGAGGAGCGGTTTGACACGCTGCGCGCACACATTTTGCGGCTTGAGCAGGAGGCTGGCGCGGAGCGTAAGTAAGCGCTACGGCGTCGCGCAATGCATTGTGCCGCGCGACGCTGAGGTCCACGGCGCAAGGGAGAGGGGGCTGCGCCTTTCCTTCCGCGCTCATATACGCGTGCGGCCCGAAGCGGGAGGGTACGGATGCCGCTCCACACCGACAATCTCGAATCGACCATGCGCTATGCGTTGCGGACAACGCGTGCTATAGTCGTCTGCCCTTTCCATCCAGAGGTCATGATCCGCGTCGGAGACGGCGGCGCCGAAACCCAAGCTTATTACCGCGCCAGAAGCATCACCAAGAGTGATGGCACGTGCTGGGAGCGTGAAGATCTCATGCAAGAGATTGTGCGCCAACTCACGGATGCGGCCGACGGCGTGTGTCCTCGATGTGCGCAACTGGTTTCTTCCCATAACTGATGGGCCGGGCGGTCAAGACACCGGGATGCGAAAACCAGCAAGAAACCTTAGAGTTGGCTAGCTGAAAGCACTTCCGTACAACCTGTCGTTCACGCCGGCTGGCTTTCGACGGGATCCGGCAAGACAAACTTCAGGATGGCGGACCTTCGTGGAGAAGCGCGAAGACTACTTGCTCCGGTTGGCGAGCGTATTAGAGGATGTCGAGGCGGACCAGCAGGTGATAATTCGCGACCGGTACATCGAGTACGCCTTCTGGGGAAATGACGCGCTCGCGCTCTTGCAGAGGCCGAAGTCTTCGCCCGCGCTGGCTGCACGTTTCGTTACAACCGCATTGAGTGACAAGGCGTGTTCACCAGATCGTATCCCGCCGGAGGCAGGGCTTAAGGTTTTAGGAACGACCGCGCAGATTCAGTCTGCTTCTTTAAGCTGGAATAGCGAGATTCGACTGATGCCTGGCTACGGCCGAGTTTTGCTGCAATGTCTGTGAATGACGCTCCGCTCGCCCGCATCCTTAAAAGCATTTCGTCGTCCTCTGCGGACCAAATCGTCGAACTTTTTGGAGCCCCGGTTCGGACCATTTCCACCCCGCTGCCGATTTTTTCGCGATCAGATAAAAGCAGGATCGCGATCAGGCAAATTATGGCGGCTGGCATCCCGAAAACAACCGCTTACAGGTTGGGCAGTCTTAGAGGCGCACGCCGCATCGGCAGTGTTACCACTGTGTCCCCAGCAGGAGGGCCTCAGTGCGCGCTTGGGCTGCGGTCAAGGACGCCAAGATGGAGGATGCCGGGGGAAGACCCCAGCCCACCCTTTGCGCAAATGCGTCCGCACCAGCCTTGCTTTTGTCTGAGTTCCAGTACTAGTTTTCGATTTTGCAAAATGGAGAAGTTAAGTGGCTATGGGGACTGTGAAGTGGTTCAACCCGACGAAGGGCTACGGGTTTATTCAACCTGACAACGGTGGCAAGGACGTCTTCGTCCATATCTCAGCGGTCGAGAAGGCTGGCTTGAGCAGCCTCAACGAGGGAGCCAAGGTCAGCTTCGACGTCGTGAACAATCGCGGAAAAGACTCGGCTGAAAATCTGCGCGTGGGGTGAGCCTTCTAACCGCGACGCGACGCTAGGAGCGCCACACAAAAAGGCCGCAGCGGCGGACCACTGCGGCCAGCCGGGTTAAAATGTAGACGTGAAATATTGATTCCAGCCCCGGCAAGACAAGGCTACAGCGAGGGCACCAGTCCGCAATGTCGTCGATGTCACACTTGGGGAAAACCTAAACGTCAGTCTTGCTGACTGAGGGAGGGCCCGCCGGGGCTGGCAACAGCGAGCCCTCAACCCCAAAGCCGCGCAACTCTCCGGCGGCCTTAGCGGATGCGGCGGTCTGCACCTGATCGGCGCAGATGCGAGCGTTAAACGATATCGGTTTTTGGCGGCTCCCTCAACGGACCAGTATGACTGAGACCAGCGTTAATTTACCGCTGATGCTGGAGGCCTATTCCGAGATTGAGCGCCTTCTGACGGAGCGCACCAACGCTGCGCTTGGTTGCCTTGGATATTTTGGCGACAGGCGTTCGCGCCTTTGAGTGCGCTTTAAGTTCCTTGATGTCGGCCTTCGTCCCCTCGCGGCGAATAGTTTTCTTTGCCTTTTTTGACCAACGTGGCGCTCCTTCGATGTTGAGAGCGCGGTCTAACAACGTAGCGCTCAGTTCGCAAGCCGCGCACTTATTCCACCACGCGCGACGATATTTAAGCGCGCCCTCAACCCTGCAGGAGTGACGGGCATGTTCAGGGTTGTAGCTACGGCGTTGTGGACTCCAACTCATCGCGAAGTTGGAGTGGCAATCCATCCGCTTTCCCTAGGAATAGCCAATCCAGGGTAAGGCCTGGAATCTTTTGCACCAGCAAAATGCCGACGCTCTTTGACAAAGGCATGCCACGTTCGAAATTGTTCCAGCGCTGCGCTTAAATCCGGATCCGCTTACAAAACGCCGTCTGCGTCCCGGCAACGGCTTTTCGCACGAGCTTGAGCGTTTCGGCGACGTTTTCGTTACTCAATGGATTTTCGGGCATTGACTACCTTGGACGCGGGGAGGGAGTCTCAATTATCTCAGGGTGGGTGCCGATTTGCTTCAAGAGATGACCCACTGCACCGCCAGTCTCAGGTACGAGAAAAAGTAGCGATCAACGAATAGGCCGAGGGGCGGCCATGCGATGATGCCGATGCGGAGTAGGATTATGATGCCTGAACCGATCAGCATCTCTTTGATTTCGCGGTGCATCGCGTCAGTTTAGGCAATTCTCCGCTATCCCGTCCATTCCCTCAGGGGCAGCGCAAGTCCACACGCTTCAAGGGCACGCCGCCTCGACCGGTTGCGATTGTGCAGCTGGCGCGCGCGCAACACGACGCCGCACTGCCGAGGAAGGTTGTTGCCGCAGTGAATGATGCAAAGCCGCGGCGGGTGTTGTGCCGAGGAGGACCCTCGGCTATCCAACCCATTGCGCGAAGGCCTGTCCGCTCCTTCGGCTTGTTCGCCCTCGCTGCTTGCGGAAACGTTGTAACCGACCGTACACGGCCTGACGACTGCGACCCAAGCGCTCGCCCAGCTCGGTCGCAGTCATGCCCTCGTTGAACAGCGCAAGCAGTTGCGCCTCTTCTTCGGGCGACCACGGACGGATCTCTCGTCGATTGTTGGACATCGATTCATGCCAGCAAAAGCGCTGCTGGAAACGGCTCACCGAGGCAGAATACTGGGAGCATTTGGCGCCGACTCCTCTCCCAACCGACATTGAAGGCTGCTTCACGCTTGGTCAGCATGACTTAGCTGCTGCCTAGCGCTCACCATTTGTCGTTTCGAAAATCGGATTGGGGTAAATGAGTATTCTTTGGGGCCAGTTAGCTTCCCATACATTTCGCCTGCACACCTCCAACGATGAACGCCCGCAGCTCGAGCTCAAACCGCGGAAACTGGCTGAACACGTTTACGACGATCATTGCCTGCGGCTCGGTGCGTTGAAGGGGACAGACTCAAAATAGCCAAAACAGACTCGGATAGAGAGAAGGTTCACCCGTGCCAGCTTCCTCCAAATTATAGGAATATATTCCATAATGAAGGTTATGCGAATCAAGAAAGCTTGGAAAAATCAATGACTTACGTGTCATTTTCGCCGCTTCACTCGAATCCAACCGCGACCGACCTTCGTTACGACGCCTTCGCCTGTCTTCGCTGTACAGTGTCCCGCTGGCGCCGCTTTCGGTCGCGCTTGCGCCGAACTGGCGGTATCGAAGGCACGGGTGACAGAGAGGTGGCCAGCGTCGGCTCCTCGACGGCGCGGACGGGAGTTAGCTCCGTTGCTTGGGCGGGTGCGGACCGCGCCTCCATAATCTCGAGAACCGAGCGCCCCTTATCTGTGACACGCCAGCCGCCGTTCATCCGCTCGATGAGACCTTGGGAGAATATATCCAAGTCGGGTACGCGGGCTGCCAATCGCTTCGTGCGTTCGGCCCAGTCCCGTCCGCTGGTCGCCAGGATCGCCATATCGCGCTTAAGGTCCGCCATCACGGCGAACCCATCTGGATAGCTGACCAGCACCTTGAGAACCGTCACCTGGAAGTTCACTGGCCACACCCTACCCGGTTTCCGGCGAACTTACTCCCTCGACATCTTAGATGTATCCGGTGAACCTCTGTCGACTCACGACATTCATCCGCTGGTCTTCGTGGGGAGACTGATCTCGGTCGCGTTGTGCTCGACATCATCGCAAATACAGGGGATCAACTCGTCCTGTTTGATCTCCTTACGCTTTACAAGCAATTGGGCCAAGCGACGGCCCTCGCCTGCATTGACGAGATAATGGCCGGTCGGCTTGCCCTTGGGTCCAAGTTCGGGCTCGAACGGGAATTGCAGCATACTGAGGGATGCGATGCTGGCGGCCAGCGCTTCGATCTCGGCGGGCGTGTGCGGCACCTCGCGCACATTCTTCGGCGACTTCTTCGGTTTATCAAACAGATCTCCTCTCCGGTAGGCAGCCTCCGTCTTTGTCCTTGACGGTGTGGGCAAGCGCCGCCTCGCAGATCTCGCGAGCGACAGTGGTGCGCTCCGACGCCCACTCCCGGAATCCCGACCGGAAACCGTGCACCGTGCAATCCACCTTCATCCGGCGGACGATCATTAACAGCGCCATATTTGACATCGGCTTATCGTTGGATCTGCCTGGGAACACGAATTCGCTGCCGGCCGCGAGAAACAAGACTTCGCTGGATTGTGCTGGACACCGATTTGGCGGAAGGGGTGTCTTGTCAACCTTGCTGAAATCGCTCGTTTTTTTCGTTCCCGTCGCGGGCAATCTACGGTCCTAGCCACGATCAGTTTCGCA
>NZ_JBEPQF010000061.1:0-21151 GCF_040547695.1 Bradyrhizobium sp. JR4.3
GTTCGCGCGCCATCCGAGGCCGCACAAAAAAATACCCCATATCGAGCCTCACTCCCGCTCGGCCAATTAAGCAAAGCCCTCGCAAGCGGGAGAGGCGACGCACCTGAGTCTTGGCAACATCCGGGCACGCCCGAACTGAATTCGGCTCCTCACGCCGGCTTCAACTCCCGCGCAACCCCATTTTATGGTGGTCGCGGCAGGGCGGCTTTTCGTTTCATCACAGACGTTTAAGATCGGCACGAACCTGCATTCACTTCCGGAGATCATCCGAATGACCGAGACCATCCGCATCAGGCGCTTCACTGCCCGCGCCGTGATCGTGCCGATGAAACTGCCGCTCCAGACCTCGACCGGTGCGGTTGCCAAGGCGCCGCTGGTGCTGATCGACTGCGAGACCGACAAGGGTGCCGTAGGGCACGCCTATCTGTTCTCGATCACGCCGTCGGCCTTGAAGCCGCTGACGGCGATGGTCGCGGAAACGTCGGAGCTGCTTGCGGGCGACGAGCTGCTGCCGTTCGAGATCGAGCGCAAACTGACCCAGCGCTTCACGCTGCTGGGCCTCGCCGGCCTGCAGCGGCTGGCGCAATCCGGCATCGACATGGCGGCCTGGGACGCGCTGGCACGCGCACGCGGCCTGCCGCTGGCGCGGCTGCTCGGCGGCGCGCCGAAGCCGGTCAAGGCCTACAACTCGAAAGGGCTCGGCATCATGCCGGCGGGTGCCGCGGTGGAGGAAGCCCACAAGCTGCTGGCCGAGGGCTTTCAGGCCGCAAAGATCCGCGTCGGCCGCCCCGATGCGCGGGAAGACCTGAAGGTGGTGCGCGCGGTGCGCAAGGCCGTCGGCGACGACGTGACCTTGATGTGCGACTACAACCAGGCGCTGACGGTCAGCGAGGCGATCCGCCGCGGCGAGATGCTCGACGACGAGGGGCTGACCTGGATCGAGGAGCCGATCCGCCACGACGATTATGAGGGCAACGCCCGTATCGCGGACGCGCTGCGCACGCCGGTCCAGATCGGCGAGAATTTCGACAGCGCGTTCGCGATGCAATCCGCGCTCTCCGCCGAGGCCTGCGACTTCGTGATGCCCGACGTGCAGCGCATCGGCGGCGTCACCGGCTGGCTGCGCGCCGCCGCACTGGCGCATGCCGCCGGCATCGAGATGTCGACGCATCTGTTCTCGGAAGTCAGCGCGCATCTGCTCTGCGTGACGCCCACCGCGCACTGGCTGGAATATGTCGATTGGGCCGACGCGGTGCTTTCGACGCGGCTGACGATCAAGGACGGCTTTGCGCTGCCGAGCGAGGAGCCCGGCAACGGGATTGCATGGGACGAGGCGGCGGTGAAGAAGTATCTCGTGAGTTAATCGTTGAAAGCGATGCCTTTCGCGGCCTCGCCCGGAGCACCGGGCTCGGCAATTCCCACGCAATTGCCCTGCGGCTTTTGTCCGGCGAGCATGCCGCGGAAAAACGCGAGCGCATCCGGGAAGGCCGCGTTCAGGCCGCCATTGTGCGTCGCGCCGGGATAAGTCTTCCAGACCACCTCGTTGCCGGCCGCGCACAGCGCCGCGACTTCGGCATATTGCCGTGTCGGGACCAGCGTGGAATCGGCAAGACCGGTCCCGAGCAGCACCGGCACCTTCAGCCGCACGGCCTTCATGTCCGTGACCGGCGTCAACCGCGCCAGCACATTGGCGATGGGCTCGACATAGACGTTCTCGGCGGTAATGCCGTCCTTGCGCGCGACCTCGCGCATCTCAGGCGTGCAGCTTTCACGAGCCGCTTTCAGGACCGGCTTGCCCTTGTCGGAGACGAGATCGTCGGCGGACGGCGCACCATCCGGCAGCGAGCCGCCGAGCAGCATCAGCGACGTATAGATCGGCGAAGCGATCGCGGTCGTCTGCGGCGGCTTATAGGGACCATCGGGGAACGTGGACACCAGGCCCGTCGCCACGGTGGCGATCAGCGGCACGTCGGGCGCGTAGCTTTCCGCGATCACAGTCGCGCCCATTGCCGCGCCCGAGCCTTGCGATTGTCCGGTGACGAAAACCTTTGAAGCGAGCTTGTCGCTATACCCCGCGAGCGCGGCACGCACGCCGTCGAGCACGGAGCGCCCTTCCGCCTCCCAGATCAGATAAGGATGCGGCCCCGCGCCGCCGAGACCCTGATAATCGGTCGCCACCACCGCAAACCCGTTCTCGAGCCAGCGCTGGATGTAGGTGGCATCGCGCGGCTTGTGCCCGGTCCAGGACGGCGCACAGGAATCCGACACGCCAAGCGTGCCGTGCGCCCACGCGACCAGCGGCCAGCCTCCGGCCGGCGGCTCGCCCTTGGGCAGATAGACCGTACCGCTCACCGGCACGATACCGGCGTGCCAGCGCACATCCGTCGACGTGTAGAGGATGCGCTCGGCGACACCGGCGCTCGTGATCTCCGGCTGCGCAAGCATCGCCTCCCTGCGCAGCATCACGCCGGGGCTTTCTGGGAGGGCTTGGGGCCAGCGATAAAAGCCGGACAGGTCCTGATCGCCGACTTTCGGTCCCACCGGCAGCGACGAATCCGCGTGGGCTTGCGCCATCGCGAGGCCTGTGACGACGGCGAGCGCCATCACGAATTTCGGACTTGTGGTTTTGAACATCGGCGTCTCCAGTTCCCTTGCAGTGTGCCGCATTTTTGTTGGCGGGTTGATTGCCGCAGCAATGCACTTTCCGCGTCGCTTATGGAGACGATCGTGCGCGGGTCCAAGTCTATTTGAGGCAAGTCTATTTCAGGCAAGTTTTTTGCAGACACGTCTTTTCGGACACGTCTGTTCAGAGATGGGCAGATGCCGGTCTGCGTAGCTACCAGGTCTCCGCGCCGGGGATTTTCTTGCGCACCGCCCGGCGCTGGATCCAGATGCAACGGCGCACGGCCGTATTGGAGCGGCCGACCGCGGATATCCCTTGGCCGGCTTGCAGCAGTGGCGCCACGTTTTCGCGCAGCGCGCGGCAGCGCTGGAGCTCAGCCTGCCAGTCGATGATGGCGGCGTCGGCCCGCGACGCCATCAGCGACAATATCGCCACGGCAAGACAGCTCCCTCGCATGGTGCGCATTCCCTTCACCGTGATGTGGCCGGATCGCGCCAGGCGGCATCGTGGCCCGGATGTCATCCGAGCTAATGACACTGCAAGACGATAACTCAACTTGACGCCGGCGGCGAGAGCTTGCCGGTTACGTCCCGCGGCATCCGACAGCCTGATCCAACGCATCTGTGATGCAGCTGTGAGCTCTGATCGCGCGATCCTGAAAAATCAGCGAAGCGATCAATGGTATGACAACCAGCATTCAAAACGCCAGCCGGCAAACAACGAGGTGAACATGATCCTTCCCAGGAAGTTTTTGGCCAGCGCCGGGTCACGACCGATTGCGCGATGCCCCCATCTTGCCGTGATGACCGCAGCGCTGTTTTTCGCCGCAACGTTCTGGCCAGCCGGACCTGCGCGCGCTGCCGCAAATGATGCCGAGGCGCGAGCCATCTTCGACAAGTTCATTGCCGCGCAGAATGCGCATAGCGCAAACGATGTGAAGGCCATGCTCTGGAATTCGCCGAGCACGCTGTTGTTTGCGAGAGGGATCGAGACGAGAGGCCGTGATCCGATCGCCGACCGCTTCAAGGCGTATTACGAAGGCACCTGGCACCTCGAACCCGACATGTCGAAATTCCACGTCGCCGTGATCTCGAACGAGGTCATGCAGGTTCTCGTGCCGATCGTCTTTACGCGCGGCCTTCCGGGCAAGCCGCCACAACAAAATACGTTTCTGATCAGCCAGACCTACGTTCAGGATGCGGACGGCTGGCACGTCGCCTCCATCCTTCCGGTCGCGAATACGGAACTGAAATAGGGGCGAGCCGAACTCTCGGCTGGGGAAATGAGCAAGGCGCAGCAGTCCGTCTACGCTCTTCGAGCTACGCCGGACACGCTTCGCCGCAATCAGATTGGTGGCTTGCCGAGCCGTAGCTCGCGGCGGCAGCCCGCCTGCGCCCCTTGGGCTTCGGCGTGGCATCCTTCACTCGGCCATCGCGAGCGAAGGATGGTGGGCGCGACAGGGATCGAACCTGTGACCCCTACCATGTCAAGGTAGTGCTCTCCCGCTGAGCTACGCGCCCTAGATGTCGTCTAGATCGGGTCGGGTCCCTATAACGGCTCAGGGGAGCCGGTGCAAGGACGGAAGGCGGCCGATTTAGGCCGCCAGCATCTTGTTCACTTCGCTGACCAATTCGCGCAAATGCACAGGCTTGGACAGCACCTTGGCGTTCTTGGGGGCGTCCGAATCCGAGTTCAGGGCGACCGCGGCGAAGCCGGTGATGAACATGATCTTGATGTCGGGGTCGAGTTCCGAGGCCCGGCGGGCGAGCTCGATGCCGTCCATCTCCGGCATCACGATGTCGGTGAGCAGCATTTCGAACGGCTCTTCCCGCAGCCGCTGATAGGCGGCCATGCCGTTATCGTGGGACGAGACCTGAAAACCGGCGTTTTCCAGCGCCTTGACCAGGAAACGGCGCATGTCGTTGTCGTCTTCGGCGAGCAGGATCTTTGGCATGGCGGAAATGTCGAATCCCCAGAGGATATCAGCAGAGGTCACTAAGCCCGACGGAGGGTAAATTTGGGGTGAAAATCTTTACCCTCAGCCGGCTGTGCTTGCCGGCCCCTTGTGAACCTGAAAGCAGTTCGAAGCAATCGAGCCGTACCTGCCGGTCCCCACCTCGCTGCCCGCAGGGTTAAGACATGTTCCAGCACAGATCTCATCTTTTCGCTTGGCAGGATGGTTGCGATTCCGGACAATGACGACACATAAGAGCCGCCCGATCGGCCGAATCAATGCGTTGAGGCCGGTGCCGGGCTTGTTGGATCGTGCGGCGCCAAGGGTGAAGCCTGATACCAACGGGCAAAGCCTGATTGCCTAGGGACGAAGCCTGACACCAAGGGACGAAGCCTGAGAAGATGACCCGGTTTGACGGCGACAAGTCGCCAGCCTTCGAGATCGTTGAGCCCGCGCAATGGCGCGCGCCAGTAATCTTCAACTCGCCCCATTCCGGCTCGACCTATCCGGACGAATTTCTCAGCGCCTCCAGGATCGACCTGCCGACGCTGCGGCGTTCCGAAGATTCCTTCATGGACGAGCTGATCGGCCATCTCAGCGAGCGCGGCTTTCCGACCGTGCGGGTCAACTTTCCGCGCTCCTATGTCGACGTCAACCGCGAGCCCTACGAGCTCGATCCCCGGATGTTCACCGGGCGCCTGCCGAGCTTTGCCAACACCCGCTCGATGCGGGTTGCCGGCGGACTTGGCACCATTCCGCGCGTGGTCGGCGACGGCCAGGAGATCTATCGCGAGCGCATCCTGGTCGACGACGCGCTGGGGCGGATCGAGACGCTGTACAAGCCCTATCATCGCGCGCTGCGCCGGCTGATCAACAGGGTGCACCAGATGTTCGGCACCGTCGTGCTGGTCGACTGCCATTCGATGCCCTCGGTCGGCGTCTCCCGCGACGAGCCGCGCCGGCCCGACATCGTCATCGGCGACCGCTACGGCACCAGTTGCACGCCGCTATTGCCCGACCGGGTCGAGGAGACCATGGCCGGCCTCGGCTATTCGATCGGCCGCAACAAGCCCTACGCCGGCGGCTTCATCACCGAGCATTACGGCAACCCGGCCAGTGGCCTGCACGCCGTGCAGCTCGAGCTCAACCGCGCGATCTACATGGACGAGCGGCGGCGCGAGCGCAGTCCGCGCTTTGCGCAAGTGGCGTCGGACTTCGGCGTGCTCGCCGACGTGCTGGCGACGACGGTCCCGTTCGGCGATCTCGGCCCGTTCCAGGCCGCGGCGGAATAGGCGCAACGTTTTTCTTCTAACGATTGTGTTGGGTGCGATCAGCGCGAACGCGTTTCGCGGCGCGCATTGAAATGAAAGCCGATGCTGAGAGAAAGCAGAGGCTGAAAGAAAAAAGGGCCGCTTCTAATGAAGAAGCGGCCCAAGTCTAGGGAGGAAACGCCCAAGGAGGGCAGCAGTAACGCGAGAAGCGCTACCGCACCGCAACAATATGCGGCCGCGACGCACAAAGTGCAAGGGCTTTCGAGCGATTTCCCATGCAATGAGGACATAGCTCGGTTGCTTCCAGAGAAACCCAGATTCAGTTCCTTTGATAAGGAAATTCAATGGGTTGATAGTCATTTGCATACGAACAAGGCAGGCCCGGAACTAAGGTTTCAACTCAATGATCGATATTTGCCCAGCGGGTGTCTTCGACGAGGCGAACGCTTCCCGCATCCAAAATACCAGGGTGCAAAAGCAAGACAGCGCTGCACGATTCTTCCGATTTGAGCTAGGCAGGAGTGAGCTTCACCCGACTTTCGCTTTTTGAGGATACGCCGTGACGGTGATCGATTTCTCCGCCTTCATCGGACGGCTCGCCACCGCCTCCGGCGAAACCATCCTGCCATTCTTCCGCACCTCGCTGTCGATCGAGGACAAGAGCAAGACTAGGGAATTCGACCCCGTGACCGAGGCCGATCGCGCCGCGGAGGCGGTGATGCGGCGTCTGATCAAGGCCAACTTTCCCCAGCACGGCATCGTCGGCGAGGAATTCGGCAACGAGCGCGAGGATTCGGACTATGTCTGGGTGCTCGACCCCATCGACGGCACCAAATCCTTCATCGGCGGCTTTCCGATCTGGGGCACGCTGATCGCGCTCCTGCACAAAGGCACGCCGGTGTACGGCATGATGCACCAGCCCTTCATCGGCGAACGCTTTTCCGGCGACAGCGGCTCCGCTCATTATAAAGGTCCCTCCGGCGAGCGCCGGCTCCAGGTCCGGCGCTGTGCTTCGCTGTCGGAGGCGACGACCTACACCACCAGCCCGCTGCTGATGAACGAGCGCGACCGCGCCATCTTCGGCCGCATCGAGCAGGGCGCGCGACTGTCGCGCTATGGCGGCGACTGCTACTCCTATTGCATGCTGGCGGCGGGTCACGTCGATCTCGTGGTCGAGACCGAGCTGAAGCCTTACGACATCGCGGCCCTGATCCCGATCGTGACCGGCGCCGGCGGCGTCGTCACCACCTGGGAAGGCAAGCCGGCGCAGGGCGGCGGCCGTATCGTCGCGGCCGGCGACACCAGGGTTCACGAAGAAGCACTGAAACTGCTCAACGGATAGGCGATCTATTGTTTGATCCTCTCGGAAAACCGCTGCACACTTTTCCGGATCATGCTTCAGGGAGCCTGCATGAAAACCCGGCGTAGGCTCCTCCTCGCATTCCTGCTTCTGTTTCCGACGCTCGCCTCCGCCCAGAATTTCCCGGCCAGGCCGATCAAGCTGATCGTGCCGTTCCCGGCCGGCGGCCCCAACGACATCATCGCGCGGGTGATCGGCCAGCGTATGTCGGAGCTGTCAGGGCAGCCGGTTCTGATCGACAATCGCGGCGGCCAGGGCGGCGTGCTCGGCACCGATGCCGTCTCCAAGGCTGCACCCGACGGCTACACCATCGCGATCTCCAGCGCCGGCGCGTTGGCGATCAGCCCGAGCATGGAAAGGGTCGCCTACGATACGCTCAACGACCTCACACCGGTGACGCTGGTTGCGACCGTGCCGGAAATGCTCGTTGTCGCCACCAACGTCCCCGCAAAGGACATCGCGGAATTGATCGCGCTCGCCAAGGCGCAGCCCGGAAAGCTCAACTTCGCCTCCTCCGGCCCCGGCAGCCTGCCGCATCTCGCCGGAGAATTGTTCAAGCTGACGGCGAAGATCGACATCGTGCATGTGCCCTATCGCGGCGCGGCGCCTGCCGTGAACGATCTGCTGGGCCAGCAGGTGCAGATGACGTTCCTGGATCTCCCCGTGCTGCTGCCGCAGGTCAAGGCGGGCGCCCTGCGGCCGATCGCGGTGGGCTCCGCCGAGCGTTCGCCGACGGCGCCTGACGTGCCGACCACGGCGGAAGCCGGCTTTGCCGATCTGCGCATCGAGAACTGGTACGGCATGGTGGCGCCGAAGGGCACGCCGAAGGAGATCGTCGCGGCGCTGCATGCCCTCGCCACGAAGGTGATGGCGGATCCCGCGGTGAAGGAAAAGCTCGCCGCCCAGGGCGCGACGCTTGTCGGCGATGAGCCGGAGCATTTTCGCAGCTTCATCGCGGACGAGACCAAGAAATGGGCGAAGGTGATCAAGGACGCTGGCGTGGAGACCGCGAGGTAGCGCAGAGCTCACACTGCCGCAGACCGCAAATGCTCCACCAGCATCTTTGCCGGGCGCGGCAGCGTCTTGAAGCTTCGCGCGCAGATCACGAGTTTGCGGTTGGCCCAGGTATCGCGCAGGCGGACCATGGCCAGCGGCATCAGTTTCGCGCAGCGGCGGGCCGCGGCTTCGGGCACCAGGGCAACGCCGACATCGGCGGCGACCATCTGGCAGATCGCGTCGAAATCGCGCAGGCGTGCGCGGTAATGCGGCCGCATGCCGAGCCTGGCGGCGTGCTTCGAAATATGCACCTGAAGCGCGGTGGCGCTGGTGAGCCCGACGAAGTCGCAAGCGCCCGCCTCCTGGAAATCGATCGCGCGGCGGCCGGCGAACGGGCCGCGCCTGGACGTCACCAGCGTCAGGCGATCCTCGCTGAAGGCGAATCGCTCGATATGATCGGGCAGCGCGTGTTCGGCTGCGAAGCCGAGATCGGCCGCGCCCGCAGTGATCGCGGCCGCGATGTCGGTGCTCTCGCGCTCCTCGATGTCGATGGCGACGTCGCGATGCTCGCGCAGGAAGCCGGCAAGCGCCTTCGGCAGATGCTCCGAGAGGCCGGAGGTATTCGCGAGGAAATGCACGCTCGCGCGCACGCCGCTGGCAAAGCCGGCGAGATCGCCCCGCATGGCGTCGATCTGGTGAATGACGAGACGGGCGTGATCGAGCAGGCTCTCGCCGGCCGAGGTCAACTCAACGCCGCGGCGCCCGCGCTTGAGCAGCGCGACGCCGAGCGCATCCTCCAGCCCCTTGATGCGCGCGCTGGCCGAGGCCAGGGCCAGATGCGACCGCTCCGCGCCGCGGGTGATGCTGCGCTGGTCCGCGACCGCGATGAACAGCTGGAGGTCGACGAGGTCGAAGCGCATCCCGGGTCCCTTCAGCCTTCGTTCTAGACGAAGGCTTTCTCCGTAAGCTACAGATTGTGCCGACGCGCGGCATCGGTCAATGTGCAGATATGATCGACCCGCTCCTCATTCTCATCGCCGCCATCTTCCTGCTCGCCGGCTTCGTCAAGGGCGTGGTCGGGCTTGGCCTGCCGACGGTGTCCATGGGACTGCTCGCCGTGAGCATGGCGCCGAGCCGCGCGATCGCCATCGTGATCGTGCCCGCCATCGTCACCAACATCTGGCAGACTTTCGTCGGCCCCCATTTGCGCGACATCCTGCGGCGGCTGTGGCCGCTGATGATCGGCACCGTGATCGGGTGCTGGCTCAATGCCGGCGCGCTCACCGGCCCGCATGCGCGCTACGGCACGATCGTGCTCGGCGTGCTCCTGGTCGTCTACGCGATCATCGGGCTGAACAAATTCCAGTTCCACGTTGCGCCAAAGAACGAGAAATGGGTCGGCGGCGTGGTCGGCGTGGTCACCGGCGTGATCTCGGCCTCGACCGGCGTGCAGGTGATCCCCTCGATGCCGTTCATGCAGGCGATCGGCATGGAGAAGGACGAGCTGGTGCAGGCGCTCGGCGTGTTCTTCACGACGGCGACATTGGCGCTCGCCTTCAACCTCACCGCGGGCGGATTGCTGACGCCGGCCAACGCAGTGCCGGGCGCCGTCGGCATGGCGTGCGCGTTTGCCGGCATGTACATCGGCCAAACGGTGCGGGCACGGATGCCGGCGGAAGCATTTCGCCGCTGGTTCCTGATCGCGATGATCCTGCTCGGCCTCTATCTCACCGGCAGCGCGCTGCTGAAGGAATTCGCGTAAAAGAAGTTACCGCGTCTCCAGCATGGCGACGCGGACGCCGAGATAGATGAAGAGGCCGCCGAGGGCACGGTTGACCCAGGCGATCACGCCTTCGGAGCTCCGCAGGCGGTGGGCGGCCCTTGCCGCGAACGCCGCCAGCACCAGGCACCACAGCGTTCCCGTGCAGATGAAGATCAGGCCGAGCGTCAGGAAGGCGAGCGGCTTGTGCGCCGAGTCGGCTGCGACGAATTGCGGCAGGAAGGCCAGGAAGAACAGCGCGACCTTGGGATTGAGCGCGTTGGTGAAGACGCCCTGGAGGAATACCCTCCGCAGCGAGCTCTGCACCGGCTCGTCGATGGCCGAGGCCGGCACCGGGCGCGACCACAGCATCTGAAGCCCGGTCACGACGAGATAGGCCGCTCCAACCAGCTTCAGGATCGAGAACGCGGTCGATGAAGCCATCAGCAGGGCCGAAAGCCCGATCGCGGCGCCCGCGACATGGAAAAAGCAGCCGCAACCGATGCCCAGCGCGGCCGCGGCGCCACCTCGCCAGCCCAGCTGCATGCTGCGGCCGATCACATAGACCGTATCGGGCCCCGGCGTGATGTTGAGCAGCACGCCCGACAGGACGAAGAGCCAGATTTCGTGAATGCCCAGCATGTGTGACGTACCTCCGGCGCCCAACCGTGGCCCAAGAGGCCGGCTTAGTGGGTTCGCTCGTCCCCGTCCACTGCCGGGATTGCCGGGGATTTACCTCGAATTTGCAATGCGGATCATACTTTCGCTCGGCCTCATCTGCTCTATAAGGAACGGGTTCTTTGAATGCGGGATTCGAGGCGACTGCCACGCCGTGGCCGGTCCTCGATCTCTTCCAAGTCTCTTGCAAGTCTCTTGGAGCTCCGGAATATGGAAAGACGTCTGGCCGCCATCGTCTGCGCCGATGTCGCCGGCTATTCGCGCATGATGGGCACCGATGAGGCCGGCACCCATGCCGCCTTCAAGGCCCATCGCAGCGCGATCCACCCCATCATCCTCAATCACGGCGGCCGCGTCGTCAAAAACACCGGCGACGGCTTCCTGCTGGAATTCCCCTCGATCGTCGGCGCCACCGAGGCCGCGATCGCGATGCAGACGCTGATGGCGGAGCGCAATCACCATTTGCCCGCCGATCGCGCCATGCAGTTCCGCCTCGGGATCCATATGGGTGATGTCATCGCCGACGAGGACGAGGTCTTCGGTGACGATGTCAACATTGCCGTCCGCCTCGAAGCCGTGGCGAGCCCCGGCGGCTTCGCGATCTCGGCCAAGGCCTACAAGGAGGCCGGCAAGCATCTCACCGTGCCGCTGGTCGATGCCGGCAACCACCGCTTCAAGAACATCAAGGATCCGATCGGTGTCTGGACCTGGACGCCTGAGGGTGCACCGGCGCTTGCGCCCGCGCTGAGGGAGGCATCCGCCCTCTCGCAGCAGTACCGCACCGCGATCGTCGGCGTGCTGCCTTTTGCCAATCTCAGCGACGCCCAGGACGAGTATTTCTCCGATGGCCTGACCGAAGATTTGATTCACGCGCTGTCGCTGCAATCCTTCTATCGCGTGCTGAGCCGCAACTCGACGTTCGTGTTCAAGGGCAACAACGTCAGCACCCGCCTGATCGCGCGGGAGATCGACGCTAGCTATCTGATCCAGGGTTCGGTGCGGCGTGCCGGCGCCAAGATCCGCGTCACCGCAGAGCTGATCGCGCCGGAGACCGGCGAGCAGCTCTGGACTGGCCGCTACGACCGCGACATCGGCGATCTCTTCGCCATGCAGGACGAGATCACCACCAACCTGTCCGCCGCCATCGCCACCGAGATCGTCCGGGCCGAGGCCTCGGCGCCGGCGCGGCTCTCGACCGACGTCACTGCCTGGGACCGCTTCCTCAAAGGGCTGTCGCACTATTATCGGCAAACCAAGGAAGACCTGGCCATCGCCGTCGACCTGTTCCGGGAGGCCATCAGGCTCGAGCCCAAGCTGTCGATTGCGCATGCCTATCTCGCCACGATCCAGATCCAGAGTATCCATTTCGGCTGGGTCAAGGGCACGCGCGAGATGTGGGCCGAGGCGATGAAGCTTGCCGAAACCAGCGTCCGGCTCGACCCGCGCTCGTCATTTGCGTTCTCGATCCTGTCCTGGACCCACGCGCTGGAGGGCCATTACGAGGCCGCGATGGATGCCGCCAAACGCGCCGTCGCGCTCAACCCCTACGACAACGGCGCGCGCGGCGTGCTCGGCATCTGCCATTTCGCCGTCGGCGAGCACCGCGAGGCGATCGAGCTGTTCTCGATGGCCGCACAGCGCGACAACAGCGATCCGCGCTACCAATGGGCCGCACTGAACGCCTTCAGCCATTATTTGCTGGGCCAATATGACGCGACCCTGTCATGGGCTCGAGAGCAACTCTACATCAACCCGAACCATTTGCAGGCGCTGGCAATCCGCGCCGCGGCGCTGGCGCAATTGGGGCGGGGCGACGAGGCGGTCGAGGCGACCCGCGTGCTCATGGCTAATTACCCGACACTCAATGTCGACCGCCATTTGCGCAATTTCCACTGGAAGCGGCCCGAGGACCTCGCCCATTACCGCGCCGGACTCTTGAATGCGGGCGTGCCGCTCGGCAAACTGACCCTGGTCTTGAGCGACGTCAAACGCGTCGCCGAATCCTGAGGGCCAGCCGCGGCCACGCGGCAATGTCCCCTCCGCCTTTATTGACACGACAGTGAATTCAGCCACACTCCGCTACACGCTGAAGTAGTATAACGTGTTGTCGGTTTGTCAGGACTTTCCGCGCTCTATCGCCGCGTCTGTATTTCACGATTCGCCGTTTTCAGGATTTTGGGCCATGCATGACTCCGCTCCGAAGCCCCCCTTCGCCCCCTCGATCCAGGTCTCGCCGAACAATCCCTGTCCATTCCTGCGCGGCCTCGTCGGCGAGGGGTTTGTTGACGGTGGAACCGTCCCGCTCGGCACGCTGTCGCAAACGATCGCGAATGCAAGCGGCGAGACCGGGCTGAAGAAGGTCTCGGCCCGCATCCAGGTCCGCGGCGTCGCGCTTATCGCCAACGGTCTTGGTCACGTCCTCAAGAGCATATTTTCGGGCGCGCAGCTCGACGCGTTGCGTGGCGGCCCTCTCGACAAGCGCGGTGCCGGCTCGCGCGTGCTCGGCGTCGACGGCACGGTCGATGAGGACGAGCTTGCGCGGTTTGCGAGCTTCGGCCGGACCTACCAGGATCCGAACGGCGGCGGCTCCGAGCCCGGTCTCAACGCCTCGGAAATCGGCGTCTTCATGCGCGACAACCTCAAGCGCGCCGGCAGCGCCGCGCGCTGGTACTACCCCCTGCTGATGAAGTTCGAATGGCCGATCCTCCTGAAGATCGTCGGCAAGGGCGCGGGTGAGGACCGCTATCTCAGCGTGGCCGACGTGCGCACTCTGTTCAACGAGCGGCAATTCCCTGCTCGCATCAATCAGCGGCTCGTCTCGCAGCCGGTGCTGTCGACCTGCCAGCGCGTGGTGCGAGGCGCCCTCAAGGTTGCGGCCCTGCTCGTCGCCCTCGGTCTCGCCTTGCTCGTTGCGGTCGCCGAATTCCCCGACCAGGTGCGTGCCATGCTGCCGCAAAAGGGAATTCTCGTGAATCTCCTGCCGCCGCCCTTGCCCACGGTCCCCGAGACGAAGGCGGCCTTTTGGCTCGAACAGAACTGGTCGCTGAAGGACAGGCACTGGTTTCACCATGCCAGCCAGGGCACAGCGACCTTCCCGGTGCCTTATGAATGGTTCATGGCCCTGGAGCAGCCGCGCCTGCATCTGTTCTCGCGGCCGGGCATGATGACGGACAGCGCCTATCTCGAGCGCTTCGGGTTCATCCCGAGCCCGCAGTCGATCCAGACCGACGCGACGTCACTGCGCCGCTTCGGCTACGCCAATGTCTACGAGACGACGCAGGTGCCGGATTGGTCGACGAGGTGGACGCCGGCAGAGAACGTCGATGGCCTGCCGGTCGGCTTCGCACGGATGACCGGTGTCATCGATCCCGCGACCGGCCATCGCGAAGAGGACAAGATCGGACTGACCTGCGCGGCCTGCCATACCGGCCAGATCCACTACCAGGGCGTGGACGTGCGTTTCGACGGCGGTCCGGCCATGACCGATCTGAAGAAGCTCGAGCTCTCCACCGGCCTGTCGATCGCCTACACGCTTTACGTGCCGTTCCGCTTCCAGCGCTTCGCCGATCGCGTGCTCGGCCCCGATGCCAGCAAGGCTGACCGCGCCGCGCTCAAGCAGAAGCTCAGCGCGATCGGCAACTTCCTGATCGACTGGGCGCAAACCCAGCAAAAGACGATTGAAGGCAAGAAGACCTGGAACGGCCGGCAGCAGAGTGACACCGAGGAAGGGTTCGGTCGCCTCGACGCCCTCAATCGCATCGGCAATCAAGTCTTTTCGCAGGATCTCGCGCTGAGCGGGCTTAAGGGTTTCGAGAAGAACCTGCACGCCCAGGACGCCCCGGTCAGCTATCCCCCGATCTGGACCGTGCCCTGGTTCAAGTTCGCCCAGTACGACGCCTCGATCGAGCAGCCGCTGATCCGCAACGCCGGCGAAGCCCTCGGCGTGACGGCGCTGCTCAACCTGTCCGACGCCTACCCGGAGGACAGGCTGTGGCGGTCCTCCGTTCATATCAACACGCTCGGCTGGATCGAGGACATGCTCAGGGGGCCAGATCCGTTCAAGACGGCAGATCCCTCCACCGGTCCGAAGTTCGGCGGCCTGCTGGCGCCGAAATGGCCCTCTCAGATCCTTGGCGACAATTGGAGGCTCGATCAGAAGAAGGTCGACAATGGCCGCAAGATCTACGCCGAGATGTGTTCCGGATGCCATCTGCCGGCGATCGACACCCCGGCTTTCTGGTCGTCGGGCCATTGGGAGCCGAGCGGCGACAGCAAGGTGCTGAACGCGGTGACGATCCCCCTCGACGAGATCAAGACGGATCCCGAACAGTCGCTCGTGCTCAGCAACAGGATCGTCGATTTGCCCGGCTTCCTGAAGGTGAATACGGCCGACCTCCAGAAATGGTGGCAATGCGATGTCTCGACCGCGAGTTCGCCGACCGAGATGGTTTATGCGCTGGGGCTCATGACGGTGGTGGATCTCGTCGCCCGCAAATGGATGGACGACGAGAAGACTCCGGACGCCGAGCGGGCGAAATTGTGGAATCTCGCGCGCAAGAACTGCCTCAATCCGGTGGGTGGGGCACGCTATCGGGCACGGCCGCTGAACGGCATCTGGGCCACGGCGCCCTATCTGCACAACGGTTCGGTGCCGTCTCTCTACTGGTTGCTGAAGCCTGCGAGCGAGCGCCCGCAAAAATTCTGCATGGGCCGCCACGACTATGATCCCGTGACCGTCGGCTTTGCGGTCGCGGCCAACGAGAAATGCAAGACGGGTGAAACCGAGTTCTCGGCGGGGTCGGACAAGGATCCGATCCAGGGCAACAGCGTGCTCGGCCATTCCTTCGAGCGCAAACCGGGCGAGGAAAAACGTCCCGGCGTCATCGGCCGCGTGTTCAAGGACGACAACGAGCGCTACGATCTGATCGAGTATCTGAAGACGCTGTAGTCGAGCTCTGTCCCAAGCAGGCCGCCCTCATCCTGAGGAGCCCGCGCAAAGCGGGCGTCTCGAAGGATGGCCGCGGGCGAGAGCCGGGCCTTCATGGTTCGAGACGCGCGTTCCGCGCTCCTCACCATGAGGGTCTTGCGAACTAAGCGGGGCGAGGGAGCGCACCTCGCGCGCAGCAGCCATTCACTTCAAATCCTCACTTGAACAGCGGCGTGCCCGGCACGAAGGCGTCGAAGGCAGCCCAGAATTGGGAACGGTAGCGGTCCTGCTCCTGGAGGATCTCGTGCTTGGCGCCGGCGATCACGAGATGGGAGCCGGCGCGCAAATGATAGGCGAACTCCTCGATCGCCGCGATCGAGACCACGGTGTCGCTGGAGGCCGCCAGCATCAGGATCGGCTGACGGATCTCGGACGGGTAGTTTTTGCCCCTGAAGGTGTTCATCGCGCGGAAAGCGGTATCGGCCCAGGCGACCGTCGGTGACGCGAGCCCGAGGGTCGGATCCTCCTCAAGGATCGCGGCATTGCGCGCATAGCGCACGGGATCGCTGGTCAGCGGATTGTTGATGAAGGGATTGAGCCCGGTGATCTGGTCGCTGCCGCCGGGGACATAGCGGCCGCCCATTCCCAACACGCGCATCGTCTTCAGCAGAGCCCGCGCCGGAAACGAGGTGGCGCGGCCGGGCAGGTCGATCATCGGCGCCGACAGCACCATGCGGTCGAACCAGCGCTTGCCCGCATGCGCCACCCGCAGCATCACGGTGCCGCCCATGGAGTGGGCGAGCGCGAAGAAGGGCGGCGGGCAATCCGGCAGCACCACCTGCTGCACGAAGGTCTCGACGTCGATCTCGAAATCGGCGAAGTCGCGGACATAGCCCTTGCGCGGATCGCGCAGGCGGCGCGAGGAGTGGCCCTGCCCGCGCCAGTCGATCATCGCCACCGCAAAGCCGCGGTCGCGCAAATCGCGCACGGTCTCGAAATATTTCTCGATCTGCTCGCTGCGCCCGGTGAAGACGCAGACCGTGCCCTTGCGGTTCGCCGGTGGCGCCCAGCGCGCAAAGCGCAGCTCGACGCCATCGGGGGTCTTGATGGTACCGCTGACGACGTCTTCGGGAACGGGATTGGATGGTATCGAGACCAGCGTCATGATGAGGAGGGCTTGGGCACGAAGTGCTGCAAATCAGGGGGCGGGAGCGCCGAAAAGGCTAAGTATCCGCCCTCTTGAACGCCGTTCTCCTCAACCCATATCACCTCGGTGCAGGCCGCTACCAGTGTTTCGGAACCGGAACATCAGGCTGCACACAGACGAAAGCCCGGCCCGATTGGCGGGCGGGTTACCAACAGTCGCTCAATGGAGGACTTGACCATGCGTACCTACGACCTGACCCCCTTCTACCGTTCCACCGTCGGCTTCGACCGCCTCTTCAACCTGCTTGACCAGGCCGGTTCGGACGGCAGCCCCGGTTATCCCCCCTACAATATCGAGCGCACCGGCGAGAACGACTACCGCATCACCGTTGCGGTTTCGGGCTTTGCCAAGGATGAGCTCTCCATCGTCGCGAAGGAAAACACGCTGACGATCAAGGGCGAGAAAGTCGCCAACGAGAACTCGAAGGCCGAAGTGCTGTACCGCGGAATCGCCGCGCGTGCCTTCGAGCGCGCCTTCCAGCTTGCCGACTTCGTGCAAGTGAAGAACGCCTCGCTCGAGAACGGGCTGCTTCACGTCGACCTCGTCCGTGAGATTCCCGAAGCGAAGAAGCCCCGCCAGATCGCGATCAACACCGGTGCGCAAGGCGCACAGGTGATCGAGAACTCGGTAGCCGCGTAAATCACGTCGGCCACTTCCAAGTTGCGAAAACGCCCCGGTGCCCCGGGGCGTTTTTTTATGTCGTCCCGGCGAAGGCCGGACCCATAACCACAGGGAGTAGTGTGGCGAAGACTTGCCGTTCGGTACTCCTACCACGAATAACCGAGGGACCTCGCGGTATGGGTCCTGGCCTTCGCCAGGACGACACCGTTGGTGTGATGCGGGCCATCGCATCAAACGCCACGCTTAGTCCAGCCCTTGTGCCGCCGGTATCTCCTGCGTCGGCAGGATCGTCGCGGCAGGCTTGGCCTGACCTACGGTCGGCGCGGCGGCTTGCGGTGGGACCTCAGCGGGCTTTGCCGGCACGGCCGCCACGGTCTGCGTGGTAGGTTGAGCCTGCGCTGCCTGCGCCGCCGCGGGTTCGGCTGGCTTGGCGGCTACCGGCGCCTCGCGTGGCGGAGCCGCCTTCGGGAGCGGGACGGAGCGGCTGGCGACATGTGGGATCGGGGCCGGTGGGCGTGGCGGACCATTGCGGATCATGGTTGGCGGCGGTAGCGCGCTTTGCGGGCGGTAAGGCGCAACCGCAGGCTGCTCGTAGCCCGGCGCCATACCGTAGGCGTCGGCAGCCGGCATGAAGCGCAAAATCCTTCCGTCGCGGGCATCGATCACCAGCCGGCCGTCCTCGCCCCGGCGGTCAATCACCGCGATGGTGTAGACGCCGCCGCGCAGGCGCGGGATGCCCAATGGAGAAAAGCCGTTTTCGCGCAGCACCGCGTAGACCTCGGTCGATGGCAGCAGCACCGAGGCCGGCCCGCGTTCTTCGTAGCCATAGCCATAGCGCGGCGGCGGGGGCGGCGCGGCCTCCGGCGGCGCATAGGGCCCGTCGAAATCCGAGACCGCGATCATCGCCCCTCGCGCTGGAACTTGCGCTTGTGCGGCGGTCGCGGCCAGCGCCAGCGCGGCGGCAGCCATCCATCCTGTGAAAAACTTCATGATCGAGACGCTCCTGTCAGGCCCCCGGATGGATCGCACTCTTTCGCTTCTTGCGGCGTGGCGCGGCTTCCGAAGGGTTGATCAGAAGCTTCATTGGGGATTCCGGCGTCGGCGGGGCCGGATCAGGGCGCGTTTGCTTCAAAAGCGGGGCCGCGCAACTTTTGGAAAGGGATCGATTGATCTATGGGGAATCGGGACTTGCGCGCGCTTGTGTGATAGACAAAAATTTGGCAAGGTGGCGGTTAGGACAGGAAGACTGTCTCAATTTTGCTTGCGGTTCCGGCATAGGGATTGCAACGAAAGTCGGTGCTTTCGAGCGCCAAGAAGGCAACAGGCAAAGCCGTTCTCGGGGACGAAGAACGCCTTGGCCTGAATTTAAGAAAATGCGGCTCGCGAGCGGACGAGCGGTGACCCAGAAGCGGGTGCCGCGGGACGCCCAAGGTGCGCCGAAGATGGCGGTGAGGCAGCTTGCCGCATGGAGAGGACGAGGACATGAACGGGTCGCAAGTCGAGCGCGGAAACATCGTGGCAGAGCAACTGTCGGCGACGGTCGCCTCGAAAACGACTGATCCGATTCAGGAACACAATTCACGCCCGCCGGCCGTAGGCTTGTACGATCCGAGCCTGGAAAAGGATTCCTGCGGCGTCGGCTTCATCGCCAACATCAGGGGCAAGAAGTCGCACGAGATCGTCGCGGACGCGCTCAGCATCCTGTGCAACCTCGAGCACCGCGGCGCCGTCGGCGCCGACCCGCGCGCCGGTGACGGCGCCGGCATTCTGGTGCAGATCCCGCATGCTTTCTTCAGCCGCAAGGCGAAGGAACTCGGCTTCGCGCTGCCCAATCCCGGCGAATACGCCATCGGCGCGCTGTTCATGCCGCGCGACACCGCTTGGCGCAACGTCATCAAGAGCATCATCGCCGACCAGATCAAGGAAGAGGGCCTGACGCTGCTCGGTTGGCGCGACGTGCCGACCGACAATTCCTCGCTCGGCGTCACCGTGAAGCCGACCGAGCCCGCCTGCATGCAGGTGTTCATCGGCCGCAACGGCACCGCCAAGACCGAGGACGATTTCGAGCGCCGGCTCTACATCCTGCGCAAGTCGATTTCGCAAGCGATCTATCAGCGCCGCGACCGCGGCCTCGCCGGCTATTATCCTTGCTCGATGTCGTGCCGCACCGTGATCTACAAGGGCATGTTCCTCGCCGATCAGCTCGGCAAGTACTATCCCGATCTGCACGAAAAGGATTTCGAGAGCGCGCTGGCGCTCGTTCACCAGCGTTTCTCGACCAATACCTTCCCGGCGTGGTCGCTGGCGCATCCCTACCGCATGATCGCGCATAACGGCGAGATCAACACGCTGCGCGGCAACACCAACTGGATGGCGGCGCGCCAGGCCTCGGTGAGCTCCGAGTTGTACGGCAAGGACATCAACCGGCTCTGGCCGATCTCCTACGAAGGCCAGTCGGACACCGCCTGCTTCGACAACGCGCTCGAATTCCTGGTGCAGGGCGGCTACTCGCTGCCGCACGCCGTCATGATGATGATTCCGGAGGCGTGGGCCGGCAATCCCTTGATGGATGAGAAGCGCCGCGCCTTCTACGAATATCATGCAGCCCTGATGGAGCCGTGGGACGGCCCCGCCGCGATCGCCTTCACCGACGGCCGCCAGATCGGCGCCACGCTCGACCGCAACGGCCTTCGGCCCGCGCGCTATCTCGTCACCAAGGACGACCGCATCGTGATGGCGTCCGAGATGGGCGTGCTGACGATTCCCGAGGACCAGATCATCACCAAGTGGCGCTTGCAGCCCGGCAAGATGCTGCTGGTCGACCTCGAACAGGGCCGCCTCATCCCCGACGACGAGATCAAAGCCGAGCTCGCCAGGAGCCATCCCTACACCGAGTGGCTGGAGCGAACCCAGATCGTGCTCGAAGAGCTGCCGAAGGTGCCGACCACCGGCGTGCGCTCCAACCTGTCGCTGCTCGATCGCCAGCAGGCGTTCGGCTACAGCCAGGAAGACATCACCATTCTGATGACGCCGATGGCCTCCACCGGCGAGGAAGCCGCAGGCTCGATGGGCAACGACACGCCGATCTCGGCGCTGTCGGCCAAGGC
The DNA here is from genome assembly GCF_040547695.1 of Bradyrhizobium sp. JR4.3. Taxonomy (NCBI): domain Bacteria; kingdom Pseudomonadati; phylum Pseudomonadota; class Alphaproteobacteria; order Hyphomicrobiales; family Nitrobacteraceae; genus Bradyrhizobium; species Bradyrhizobium sp. JR4.3. The sequence continues at coordinate 20,504 of NZ_JBEPQF010000061.1, forward strand.
CAAGCCGCTGTTCACCTATTTCAAGCAGAACTTTGCGCAGGTCACCAACCCGCCGATCGACCCGATCCGCGAGGAGCTGGTGATGAGCCTCGTCTCCATCATCGGACCGCGGCCGAACCTGTTCGACCTGCAAGGCCTTGCCACCACCAAGCGCCTCGAAGCACGCCAGCCGATCCTGACCGACGCGGACCTCGAAAAGATCCGCTCGATCTCCGAGGTCGCCGAGTCGCATTTCAAGTCGCGCACGCTGGACACCACCTTCCACGCCGGCCTCGGCGCGGCCGGCATGGACCAGGTGCTGGACGAGCTCTGCGCGCGCGCCGAGAGCGCGGTGCGCGAGGGCGTCAATATCATCATCCTGTCCGACCGCATGGTCGGCACCGACCGCGTTCCGATCCCGTCGCTGCTGGCCTGCGCCGCCGTGCATCATCATCTGATCCGCACCGGGTTGCGCACCTCGGTCGGCCTCGTCGTCGAATCCGGCGAACCGCGCGAAGTGCATCACTTCGCCTGTCTGGCCGGCTACGGCGCGGAAGCGATCAATCCGTATCTGGCGTTCGAGACCATCATCGCGATGAAGGACCGCCTGCCCGGCTCGCTCGACGACTACGAGATCGTCAAGCGCTACATCAAGTCGATCGGCAAGGG
>NZ_JBEPQF010000062.1:0-20205 GCF_040547695.1 Bradyrhizobium sp. JR4.3
CATAGTGCTTCATGTTCCCGCTCCTGCTGCCACCGGCTCGCCGGCTTCCCTTCCAGGCTGAGCCTTTCGAGCAGCAACCGCAATCACCCCATCTACAGCATCACCACGAACCAAGCCGCGATCATCGCGCTGCGTCATCAACAGCTATGTCGGCAACCTAGACCGATGCCCAGCGACTCGCTGAACTATCCAAGGTTAGTGCAGTCGCTGGTCAGGAGGACGGACCCCGCTCATACGCGCCAGCTCTTGCTCTAGCTGCTCATTGAAGAGCATCAGCGCTCGAAGCGCACCGCGCAGATCACCGTCACAAGCGGCGACGATCTCATCGACGGCCAGTTCGTATTGATCTAGAGCAGAGTTGATGCGTTGGCGTGGGCATACGAACAACATACAAAGAGAAACCTAAGTTGATCGTGCCAGCCCGTCGGTGATTTCCCCGCGATTCACACCCCGGCAGTGTTACCTCAGCTCGCCGTTAATTTGGGAGCGGCGAAGCAAAACTCGCGGGCGCTGCAGATTTACAACGGGCATTCGAGATACTAAGCTCGTCCATCGAGACAACCGAAATATATTTCATTCTTGTTTCAATATGATCAGCGGGGGCGAAAGATGTTTGATGTCTATCGCAATGACAAGCGCGACTTACTCGTTCTAAGTACAGGCTCTGCCGTACCCATGCTTTGCTCTGCACATAAGTGGCGCAAGAGCAGGAAACGAGTTCTCAAGGTCAGCGACGAAATCAAGTCAGCCGTTCAGGGACAAGGCTATTACGTCCGCAGTCTGCGGGTCACCAAGCAGCGAATGATCGACGTCGAGTAGGTCGCGGGCCGGTGTTCTCCGTTTGCGCAATCTCTGTTCGATCACCACCAATCAAACCGCAATCATCGCGCTGTCCCGCGTCGTCAACCGCTGTGTCGGAAACCTCGCACCGATGCCGGGCGTGTTTCCGGATTACCGGCTCCAACGGTTCGCAACACCGAGACTGGACGCGAGGCTAAGCATGATACGCTGGGGCAATGCCGTCGCCGCCGCGCACAGGCGGGCCGCCGGTCACCAACATCCGCAACACGTCGTCGCCGCAGTGGCGCGGATGGCTGAGGCCCGAGAACCCTGCCTTCGATAACTGGTCTCTCAATCCTCTTATGCCACTTAGACGTCGCTGAACTGAATACTGTCTCTTTCGCAGGCCGCACTGAATGAGGCCCGCGCGTTTGCGTGCTCAAAGCAAAATGCTTTTCCTTTCTCAGTTGCCTCCACCCACCAATCTGATTTCTGATCGCGCGCAATCTGTGCGGCATGTGTCCGCAAGCGATCTAGCTCTCGTCCAGATGCTCTGACGACTATACAATATGTCATTAAGCCCCTATCATGTTGCACACAATCAACCCAACACCGTAATAGAATTCTGCCCTAATCGGGGATGATCCCACGTTCGCGCTTATCCATTAGCACCCGCTCGATGCGCTCGGCTTGTTCCTTGGTCAAATTGACCGCCACACCGGTCCCAACCATTGCCGGTCCCCTACGTTGCCGGTCGTAAACCATCCAGCCCTTCGACCCTTGGCGAACCAAGAACCTGGATGGAGGAGACGCCTTGTCGCGCTCCTTCATTTCTGATCCCGCATGTCGATCATCGGCCATCACCTCAACCCTTCAATGAGCGCCCTCCAGCCGAGCGCATCGTTCGCCGTTAGCAGCGAAGCGCCAAGCGTTGCCAAGTAGTGTGGCACTTCGCAATCGGGACGCGCGTTCATATTGGCGACAAACGACGCGACCGAGTTCCTAAGATCGCCTCGGTCGAGATGATCGAAGGCACGTTGCTTGCATCGCTCGACATATTTGTCGCGCGTCATCTCAATTAACAGGGAACGTTCCATTTCGCCTCCCCCAACCGATGACTGCTTCCAATGGTGGAGTTGGACCGGAGTGGATTTGGCCTGTCTGTTCGAAAGGTGACAAACGGATGCTCTTTTGATCGCAAGTGTGGGAATTAGGACACAGGCACGCATCGCGACCGCACTGTCGGAGCCGGGTAGACCGTGGCACCAAGTCCAAGCCAGATACCCGGGCCGCATTTGTCTATAACGCCTTGGCAGGTTAGCTCGTCGCCCCCTCATCCAACCGCGCCAGCCCAGCCTCGATCGCGACGATATCTTCCTCGATCTGCTGGATTGTTGGCCGGCAATCAAAACCGGTAAGCGCCTTTAGGTCTACGGCCAGCTTCCGGCGCTGCATGCGCAAATTGTCGAGAGCCCTGCGGTCTTGCAGGGTAACGTAACCGTCTACAATGAGTTCGATCGCGTTTGGCATGCCCGAGCGCAGTCCTGTGCTTACCCTGCTAAACCGTTCAAAACGGCATCTCTTCGCAAAGTGTCTCCAGCAGCCGTCAAATGAGACCCTATGGTCAGACCGAGCCGACCTAACGTCAGGAGAGCAAGGGGGGCGCACAGTTCAATGGAAAGACCCGCTCCCAATATCGCAATTGCGCGTTGTTCATCCCTGTCGAGATCGGCCCATGAGATGCCGTCCATGACGCGTCTCCGTCGCAAAGAACTATCTAAAATCCAAACGCATGACCAATTTGCCGCAGCATAGCCATCGCCGCGTACCGACCGTGGGTTAGGTGCTGATCAGCGCCACAACGACCACCGTGAAGACCTTAAACATTGGCCTCTCTTCTGTGAAGGAGATCACCAACCCCGGGGTGCCCAGGTTCAAAACACTTCAGGAATTCCGGGCCGCAAATCGCGACTCATCTGCAATGGCAATATGGTGACAATAACTGGTGACAAAATGCTTAACTAGCGGGGCGCCTCGCGAGGTAGCAGGCAAAAAAGCACCCGAGCGCACCTCTCGCGGCTCGAAATGCAGCGCGCGCGGCCAGACCATACTCGGCCAAGCCCGACCTCCGCGCGCTAATAACCCAGTGACATTAGCGCGCCAGCGATCACTGAGCCGGTGCAGTGATGAAATTTCGCATTCAGTGTCTGTCTAAACTCAATTGCCTCGGCCACTTCGCGGAATTCAAGCAACTCTCCTGTCAATTGACCAAGATGTGCTTTCACCTCCGACGCGGTCGCGCAAAAAAAAATCGCGCCTACGATTCACCTCGTTCACGCGGCAGCCAGACATTAGATCATGCATGCACGACTCGATGCCAACGGCATCGTTGGAGAAGACGAGTGCATGAACGTCCACGGCGCTGCCCTTCCCGAGACTGTTGTTGATTGCGAGTATCAAATGCTGCATCGGGCCGCGTCGGCCTACGAGGTTGCGCGCATCGGCGCGAGACGTCCTCAACTCGCATATTTCAAGTTCACGCCATCAATGAGTTCTACTTCGGCAGCACTCGACTACTATCGGGGGAGGTTTAGCATTACAGTTGCTTTTGTTGCGGGCTTCTGAATCCATGGGCAACCATGATTCGAATGTCGTGGGCGCGGGCCGCGTCGGTTGAGGAGACAAACCGTCATTTGCACTGTTGGACTGCTCGGCCTCGAGATCCAGCAGCCCGATCCGCCCGACCGGCTGCTCCGCATCGGCCATCACCGCACACAACAAATTTTGCAAATGCTGCGTCATACGGTCGATCTGCTCAGGCGCCAAGCGACTTGCATCAAAGTGTCATCGAAAGCTCCCATCCAGAGCGCAAACCTCAAACGTCAGCAAATGGCCCGACGGGACCGCTTCAGAACTCGGGGCGCGAAGCCAGATCACCAGCAGCGAAACAACCGCTTTCAGTAACCGTGACGCCTATGGGCCAGGGCCGGCACGACCGCAGCACCTCCATCATCCGTAATGCCGGGCAACGCGCGATCAGATCCCGCGCGAAGCTATCGTGGGCCCTCAGCTCGGCGCATTCGGCCCCAACCGTCCCGCGCACCGCGCAAATTCATGAGCAAGGTCAATGGTTATTTCCATTGGCACGACAGAAGCGACAAGCATCTCCACCGCCTTCAACCCGGCCCGCGACCCATTCGGTGCGGGTGTCCACCCCAATTGAAGCTCTGATTCACCCGTGATGCGGGCGAGATAGATCCGTAAAGCACACAATTACTCAGTGCGATCAACTGGCGCCAACTCGGCCAAAGCACTAAACAGCGAGGAACTCGACTGTCGTCCGGGGGAAGCCACAGCTTCTGAAAATGACGGGAAGGGGAGCTGCAATGTCTTAAACGGCTCAAGCCGCTGTCGCCAAACTCTCTCGAGGCGCCAACATTTCATGGGCAACAGTTATGCTGCGTGCCTCGTCATCGCTTAGAATCGGGAGGCGATCGCCTTGATCCAGATCGGAGCGCCTTGCAAGTGCGCCCGCGTCCAGAGCCTCACCATCCGAGCTACAGAACCAAACATCAACATCCTCTGTACCTGTCGCTACACGCCAGTGGCTGGGATGGATTTCAAGCAGGCAACCTGCCGGAAAGCCCGAGCGCCGAGGCAGTGGCTCCAAGCACATGACTGTGACAACGTCATTCCCCAGGAGAGCCTTGGGCAAACACAGCGGATTGGAATGATACAGCCCAAACTCTAAGGCGCGCGCCATCGCCGATAGATCTTGCGCGGATCTATCCCATCGCAGAGACCCCGAAGCATCCGTGCGGCGGCCGCCTGGAAAATAGCTTCTGTTCGCTAGCGCCTGCGAACGGGCGGCGAGCGTCCCGTTCGTTAAGCCAGTTAAAAGCTCGCGGAATCCCTCGACTGCGGCTTCATAGTATTTGAGGGTCAGGCTTAACGCGGTGTCGGTGGGTCCAATCAGGACTTGGCGTTGAACCACCAGGTCACCCGTATCAACACCATGATCTATGCGATGCCACGTGATGGCATATTCGGTCTCTTGGGCCAGCAGCGCCCAAGACGTCGCATGCGTCCCAGCATAGCGTGGCAGCGGACCATCGTGGTAGTTGAACGCGCCTCGACGCACGCGTCGAAACACGTCTGCGGGCAATATGAACGGATTGGCAATGGAGAACATCCACTCCACCGGCTCGCTATTGACCAAGGCGGAGAACTCTTCGACATTCGCGACACACAAGATATCGGCGCGAGCAGCCCAATCGCGTAATAGGGCGTCGCCACACAATGCCGCGCCGATGACGTGGCCCATCTTTCTTGCCAGCAGCGCGCACCTGATAGCTAGCATACCAGCACCGACAAAGACGGTAGAGCCGAATGGTACGGCCGCATCTCGTTGTCCAGCCCGTCGCCGGGTTGGCAACGCGATTAGGCCAACCCGCATGAGCCGTGATGTTCGTAACCCATGACAACACCTCCACGCGGGTGATCCGCGTGGCCGCCGCGTTTCAACGGTCCCGCGATCGACTGGTGAACCCCACAGCATCCGCTCGTGAACTGATGGGATCCGCGAGACTTCGCGATTTACGTGGTCGCCCGTCACGCGCCGCAGCGTTTGGCGGAGACGCGCGCTGGCATGCACCGCAGAAGACCGATGAGCCATCTTCACGCTCCAGCCTCTGCTCGAGGTCCACCAACTCTGCTTTGCACCTGGCCACGTCCGATTGAGCGCGAAGAAGCTCAACCTTGAGATCTTCTCGTCGCCTCAATCGTTCTCGAAGGTCCCAACTGTCCTGCATCAGCCCATTGGCCTTTTACGAGCGAACACCGGACTGCGGCCAGCTGTCAGCTTCGTAGGTTGACGTCCACCAGATTGATCATCTTTAACTGCTCGCATCACATCACTTCGAATGTGGTCCGCAGCACCTCTTTGACTGCCAGCATTCGTCCCGTACGGGGTACACAGGGCAATCCCGTCCTCGCCGGCAAACTGAAGCACCGTCAGATGAGAGCCTCGCCATGGAGGCGCGCGCGAGACGCGGCAGCAAGGCGTTTTGAATCAACCGGGCACATTTCATCTGAGCTCTTGGATAGTTGCTGCGAGACCGGCATGGCCGTAACGGACCCCGCATCTCTAGCAACCGACGTGCCAAACGACGTTCTGCGAGCTTTCTTGAAGAAACAATGCGCCTCTCGCCGCGCTGACGAAATACTGCCGTCTCACTGTCGCGTCTGGGACGTCGACGTCTTGAACCAGACACAACTCAACGCAACAACACGGAACGTCATCGGCGACGATCGCTGAAACGAGAAATTGTCCGAGATCACCCTTGCGGTCAGAATTCTCGCCGCCATTTTCGAGTGGCTCGTCATCGCGTGAGAACATCGTGCAATAGACATCACGCTGCCAACTCGCAAGGGCGGGGAGGTTATCCTCTCAGTGAAGAAAGCGATCGGTTTGCTCGACCGATGCAAACCGGGGCAGCCTGACTTTCATGGAAAAAACAGCCGAAACAAAACCGGTATCATCGTGGCGTAATCGACTGCCGAAATGTGTAGATGGCCATCACCTCACGGCCGCACTCAGGGAAACTGCGAAACTCGCGTTGCCAATAGCGCTAACGCAGCTCGGGCAGATCGCGATGATGACAACCGATCTTGCCTACATCGGCCGCATCGGCACCGAGGCCGTTGCCGCGGCGGCGCTCGCGGGCATGGTCTTATCCGTCGTCCTCACCTTGGGATCTGGCGTGGTGTCGGCGGTGGGACCGCTCGCCGCGCAAGCGTGTGGTGCCGCCAACCCGGCTATGGTGCGGCGCTCGCTGCGCATGGGCCTCTGGGCCGCACTCGCCGTGTGGGTGCCAATTATGGCCTTGCCGGTAGGCGGCGAACAAATTGTGCTCGCGCTCGGCCACGGGCCAGCCACAGCACGGCTCGCTCAGCAATATCTGTTCGGACTTGCCTGGGGCGCCTTGCCGGCATTGTGGTTCTTGGCCATCCGCAGTTTCATGACTGCGGTCAACCGGCCCGCGCCAGTTTTATGGATCACACTCGCGGCCATCCCGTTCAATGCGCTGCTAGCCTATCTCTTGATCTTCGGCAAGCTCGGCCTGCCGCGTCTAGAATTGTTCGGGGCGGGCCTTGCGACAACGCTGGTGAACTGTGCGACCTTCTTGGCTGGTTTGTGGTTCGCCACAATGCGTCGTCCTTTCCGTGACTACCGCGTGCTCGCACATCTCTGGCGCTTCGACTGGCCGCTGATGCGGCAGATCTTCGTGGTCGGGACGCCGATCTCGATCGCCATTTTCATGGACTCCGGACTTTTCTCTGCTATGGCGCTCCTGATAGGCGTGATCGGCACCACGGCGGTTGCCGCCCACCAGATCGCGTTCCAGGTCGTCACGATCCTGTTCATGATCCCTTTTTGCATCGGTATGGCGGCGAGCATTCGGGTTGGGCACGCAGTAGGTCGCAATGACGCCTCAGGCGTAACGCGGGCAGGTTTGGCCGCCATGTTGCTCGGGGTCCTGATCGCTGCAATTCTTACGCTTGCGGTGATCGTCGCGCGTTTTGAGATCGCCGCGTTGTTTGTCGGCAAATCGGCCAGCAATGCCGACGCAACGATCGGACTCGCTGCGAAGCTCATCTTGGTTGGCGCGAGCTTCTTTATTACTGATGCGGTGCAGAGCATTGCGGCGGGTGGACTGCGCGGCCTGAAGGACACGCGCGTGCCGCTCCTTTTCGCCGGCATCGCTTATTGGCCGATTGGTTTTTCCCTCAGTTACGTGCTCGGTTCCAAAATCGGCTTAGGCGCCATTGGCATCTGGATTGGCTTATCAATCGGGAAGGCCGTTTGCGCCGCCCTCCTCGTCCTACGTTTCCAGCTTCTGACGAGCAGAGCCGGTTCTACAGAGGCCAGCGATGCTTCAGATCGAGCGCCCGACTCGGGCTAGGAGCCAATACTCCAGTGCCGCGCTCGACGACTGAGGGGGCGAGCTGATCACACGCATAAAAGCTTCTTATCGAAGCCTTGCAAGATCTTCCAACTAGAACAGACGATTGTCTTTCGTTGCACCGGACCGCGACTGTTACCCTACATTTTGCAGGTCAGCATTTGCGAAGGTACGAGACACGGTGCATTGGACGCCTGGAAATCGCAGAGCTAATGCAAGAATGCTCCCACAAATGGGAGATGAACTCCATTTATAGTTCGACTGCCCGGAGCTCATGGGTTTTTCCAAAATCTCCGCCCCGGGCTCGCGTCATGAGGTCGCCGCCGTTGGCTACAACTTCCGGCGTCTCCTCCGGTGGCTCAAGGCGGCCGGCATCCCGCTCGGCGACATCAGCTATCTGATGCACGACACGACGACCGCGACAAACGCCCTGATCGAGCGGAACTACCCGGCCGCAGCGTTCATCACGACAAAGGGCTTCCGCGACACGATCGAGATCGGTCGCCAACACCGAAAATTCTTGTACGACCCCTACCAGTTGAAGCCCGAGCCTCTGATCATTGTCGGCGCATCTCAGAAATCTGAAATTGCCCAATGTTCGAACCGCGTGAACAACTGCTTCAGATATCCGACGTCTCCCGGCGCGCTGGTGTGTCGGTTTCAACGATCCGGGTATGGGAATCCCAGGGACTTCTATCTCCGGCCTAGACGGCTTCGGGCAGACGAGCCTATCGGCAGTCGGACGTCGGGACCGCCATCGTCATCAAGCGCATGCGAACGGTGGCAGGAATGAAGATCCCCGAGATGAAGACCACGCTTGCGTCCATGCCGCGCGACGATGGCGAAGACTCGTCCGTGGAGGAAAGCGAAACGCAGTCCGAATTTGGTGCCGAGCTGCGGCGGCTGCGATTGGCGTGCAAGCTGACGATCAGGGCCGTCGCGGAAGCGCTCGACATCCATGCGTCGCTGTTAGCTTCCGTCGAGAAGACATCGCTCGGGGTCGACATCCCTTTGCTGAAGCGCCTGGCATCGTTTTACGAGGTGACCGCTGGAGCAGATCATGGGCGTCGAGCCGACCGCGCCCGACCGAGAGATCGTTACGCGAGAACAGGGGGCTGCTCCAAGACTGGGTACCTGACTTGCGGGGGAAGTCGACGCCGAGCTCGAGCGGCAGGCCAACTATCAGGATGACGTCAGGCGCGAGGAGCGACGGAGGCGGCGCCAGTAGTTCTGGCGCAAGGTCACCTACCCGATCCGCTGACCGGTCTTCCATCTGCTCGAGCGGGTCCGGCCGCGCAAGGCGCTGAGTGTGCTGCACGACGACGAGATTCCGTTCTGACGAGAGAGAACGACGATGAGCCTAATGAATATGGACATGCTGACGGCAGCCTTCCGTAGTCACACGGCCGGGCAAAACAAATTCATTCGCCGCATGGTTATCGCCCTGGCCGATATGTACGGAACAACCCCGCGCCAGCTGGTGCTTCGCTGCGAGCGATCGGGTTGCTGAAACCGGGCTCGTGGGATTGCTTCGTCGCCAACGGCGGGATCACGGCCGAATAGGTCGAAGAAGTCCGCGCAGGCGCGCGCTCATGATGGGAAAAGCAAAATGGACGTCACATCACGGGTGACCTAGAGGCGGATCTCGTCCGTCGCTGGTACGAGAAGAACCGGGAAGGCTGGTGGGACCGAAACAAGCCGGGGATAATCGGCGCCGATCCCGATCGCGACGGCTCGCACGCAACGAGTTCATGCTCAGATTCATCGGCGAGGTCCGCCGCGTCGGCAGGCTCTCGGATCAAGAATTGGCAGCGGTGGCCGAAATCGAGCCGACATAGCCGGTTTTGTAAGCCGGTGTCTTACTACTAGACGACACTCCCTTAGAGGATCAGATGATCGAGGAACAGACGTTCGATGCTCTGGAGAAATATTTCGGCACCACCGTTCACGGGTGGCCCTGCATCCCGCGGTAGCGCGCGCGGTGGTGGCAACGTCGAGCTCGCCGCGTCGACAGGCTCGTCGATGGCGCCCCGGCCGCGATCGGCCGCGGCCCCTACACAGCGGCGATGGGCCGCGTCTTCTGGGAGCAGGTCAGGTATGGCCAAGACGTCTACGAAGATGCCGGCGGCTATGACCGGCGGTGCTGGTGCGCCGCGTTTGGCCTATCATTCCGAGCTCCAACGCTCACCTACAGCGGCTATATGGCGGCCGGCAATAATCCGGTCTTTCTTGGCCTCGAACTGGCGGCAGGCGGCGATATGCCCGCTCTGTGATGGTACCGGCCCTCGGAGTCGAACCGAGATATCCGCGTTCACAACGCAGCGCTCGAACCATTGAGCTAAACCGGCGGGAGAAGAAGAGATGGCGACGAAAGAGCAGCGCGACGCTTCATCGGATATCATGAAGGCGGTCACCGCGCTGAACAACGCCCTGACCCAAGCCCATCGCGTCGATTTATTCGTCGAGCTCCGGCACAACGCCGGGAGCGGCGGACGCAACGGTGCCTACTACGTCGACAAGATCGAAACCCGCGAAATGGTGCTGCCGTCATGACCATGATCGAAGTGATCCTCGCCGAGTTATATCGGCAGAGCGAAGCCAACAAAGGACCCGGAATCTACGTCGACAGCAGCGATCACCAACGGACGATGATTGATGGTTGGGTCGACCTGATCGCGCTCGTCGAGGCGATCGACAAACATGATACCGGCGCGTGCGTACCCAGCCTCTACCGGATGATGCCATATTCCCAGCAAGCGGGCGGCTATGTCGTTTTCCGGCACTGCTTCGACGTAAGCCGGTGCAGCCTCGGGGAAGGCGCGGGCGCGCATAGGGTGGCCTCATTCGTCACGGAGCAAGAAGCGACGGACTACGGGCATTACCGGAATGGTCCGATCGCGGCACACGGGCCCTGCCAGAGAGATTCGTCGCAGGCGCCGGGGTCGCGCCGGCCTAGTCAGACTTATGGGGTCCAACCCCCACCAAACCGAGGGCCTGCGATGATGGAGACGGGTGACGGAATCGAACCGACGTGATCGCCTTCAAAGTGCTACGTCCTAACCATTGAACGAGCCCGTCAGAATTGGTCCTGCCAGTCGGAGTTTCACCAACGAAGTCCAGCCGTGAAAGGGCCGTGGCCTTGATCCCAGCAGATGGCAGGGAGGATGAAGCAGACGCCGACACGTTCAAGCCCATGCGCGAGATTGTGCCGAGCGTCGTGGATCGGTTTGCGGACGCATTCCGGGACGACCGCAGCCAGGACGATCTATTCGGTTGGTCGCGACGTGCAGAAATTGCCAAGCGCGTTCAATTTCATGAACAATGTCCGGCCTTTTCCGGTACTCGGAGGACGTGTTCGAAGCGCGCATGAAGGACATCTATGACGACTGCATGGAGTTCGTCTGACCGAGAATGGCAGGCCTTACAACGCTGCGAACGAGGAGCACAACCCCTACTTCTTTACCCTGAGAACGTCATCGAGCGCGTCAAGCAGCTTACTCCTTCAATTTCCTTGACGGCGCCTGGCTGCGCAACGTGCATCGCATGGGACCGATGGATGAGGTGAACTCGACGCTGTTCTCGATCTTCAACGAAGAACTCGGCGACGGCGAGGTCTCGCAGAAATCACGCAAACGTCTACCGCGACCCTTGCCATCCTTTGGCTTCTATCCGGCGCCGTGGCGAGTACCGCGTTCGCCTTCGATCCCAGTTCCTGGATGCCGCCTTCGAGAGCGCCACATTTCAGCTCGGAATTTCAGAGTTTCCGAGCCTGTACTACCCCGAAATCATTGGCATGACGCTCTGGCTGGAATGGACTGCGCTCGAATTGCACCGAGCTGCCTCGATCCTCGAGAATGTCGGCCTCAGTTCCAAGTTTCATCGTCTCCACATCCTATCGAAAATGCCGAGGACGGACATGCAGGACAGATCCTTCGAGCGGTGAAGATCTATCTCCACAACGTCATGCTGCATCGCGGAGACGAGGCGGTGCAGGCGCAATGGTTTTGCATCTGGGATGGCTACGTCGCTTACGCCCTCACCTTCGCCATCCTCATGCAGCAGATCATCCATGTCCTCAGAGAGCCGCGCACCATCGAAGACCAGTTGCTCCAGTTGATCAGCGCGAGATCTACGGACAATATAACCACGGTACCAAAAAAATGGGCGGCGCACCGATCAACCAGTTCTTCAACGATCCGAAAGCGTTCCTCACTGGCCTGATCGAACATGGCTATATCGTGCCCGGCGATCCCGACGGAGGCCGCTTCTTCAAACTGCTCGAGTTTAAAGGCGCCATGTTCCGTGTATTCACCGAGGCCGAGATCAAGCTGTGGCGCGACTGGGTGCAGGACGAAGCACCATCTTTCAAGCAGCGTGACCGACAGCGGCCCAAATCCCTAGAAGAACGCCGCGTCGATGAGGCATGCCGCACCAAATTCAAATTCGTAGCGCAGATCGCCGGTGAGCGGTTTGGAAGCCTGAGACAAACCGCGTCGCCGCGGCGGGTGTTTCTTTGGCTTGACGGTATCGACAAGGCGCATCGCGCAGGAAACGGAAGCGCAAACGGAGCCTCGCCTCACAAGGAGCTGGACCAGGCCCGCGCAGTAATCACGAAATACGATACCTGGCTTGCCTGGGCGATGGTGCGCTCCGTCTATCACACGATGACTCCACTGCGCGTCACTGATCGACAGTCCGGGCAGGACAATCTCGTGAGGGCCCGATTGGGCATTCGGGACGCATCCGACTTTTCGAGGCCGTCGGGCGCTTTCTGCACTTTCCCAAGGCGAAGCTCAATAGTTGAGCGAATGGCGAAGTGCTGTCCGAGTTGGAGGCCAGTCCGTTCGGTCAACTATTCGACGCAGTTCCCCCGGGCTGCGATGGCAACACCATTCGCACGTTGTTGTCGGCCTGGATCGGACAACGCATGCCACTGCCGAACATCGCCGACGAGAACCCAAAAGCGCTGCGGCTGGAAGCGACCGTCGAGGAGGAGGAGTTTCATCCAACAGGTATCGCTCTCGGATATGGTGCAGTTCATTAGGACGGGCACGTGGTGGTTCAGCCGATCAAGACACTCAGATCAGCTTACTTACTTTGCTAGAAAAGACGGAGAACAAGACGAGGTGCAATGGATCGGTGTCCAGTTGCCGGGCGGAATTGAAAAGCTCGCCGCCAGCATCCGTCTCCGCAATCCCGACCAGACTCCGACGGAGCAATCGCTACCGGCGTGCCACCGGCGAGAAAGAATGGTAATTAAAGGATCGATTGACACGACAGGCAATCTGCCCGATCTGAAACATTCTTCGCGTAAGCACCGCGTAAGCAGATCTCGGAGAGCGGCAGAGCAGTATCGGGTAGCGCAGGCACCCTTTCGGTGCTCGCCCGCCCGATACGCACAGCGCGAAGCTACAGCGCGTTAGGCGTTTGCAATGGAAGGCTCAATTGAAGGCGTCCGAAACCGACAATTCCGTAACACTCTCTGCTTGGCTGCCTCTCGACCGTCTTTGTGGGAGGTGATCTAATATCTGGGAAGCCGAGACAGAGTTTGCGAGCGTTGAAACGGCCACAGCCGGTCAGCTGGGCACGTCGTTTGTGTCTCAGTGATTGCCGTTCGGATCTTATCGGGCTTGATTACATGATCCGCTAATATTCTTGTCCGGCCGACGATGGCTACCGGGACGATGGAGTGCCGCTTAACGCCCTTGGAGATTTCGCGATGATCGGTGGGAGTAAGGGCAACGGGCGCAGCTTATGCACTGTATAGACATAGCTCGGCTTGCGGATGCTTGGTTCTTCTGCGAGTGAGCGCAGATGTAATGCAATGATGTCGGAGTAAATGTGAATTGATGCAGTCGGCAGACTTTTTGCGGACGCAAGCGCTTCATTCATCGCAAAGAGATGTGCTGGAAAGGTTTACAGAGATTGCTCCACCAGGAGGTCTTACCTTCCCAGGCTCTGCAGCATGCTTGAGATTGAGCTCATGCTGCCACGTTTTGGCGTGGCCCCCCCTTAGAATGGTCGTCTTGCTTTGTAGGCAAGCTAAACTGGAACACCGCTCCCCGTGGTTCATTCGCGGTCACCCATAACCGTCCCCCGTGCGCCTCGATGATCGAACGACAGATGACCAACCCCATTCCCATCCCGTCCGGCTTGGTGGTGTAAAACGCCTCGAAGAGGCGGTTCTCGATGTTTGGGTCCACGCCTGGCCCGGTATCCCGCACAGATACCAGCGCGCGATCAGAGGCGTCGCTTGAAGTGCTAATCGTGAGCTCCTTGACGCCGTTTGCAAGAGAGCTCATCGCGTCCACGGCGTTCATAATTAGATTAAGAATCACTTGTTGCAGTTGGATGCGATCGCCTTCCACAAGTGGTAAATCCTTCGCGAAATCTTTCTGCAGAAGAAGTCCGTGCTCGAGGACTTCGCTCCGAGTGAGGGTGATCACATCAAGGACAGCGCGATTGAGGTCGATGCTATCCTTGCGTGGCGGTGCCTTCTTCAGAAGTCCGTGAATTCGGCTAACGACCTCCCCGGCTCGTGCTCCATCGTCAGCGATCAGATCCAGGGATTGACGGACCCGCTGAAGATTGGGGTGATCGGCATCGAGCCAGCGCAAAGCTGCTTGGGCGTTCATGACGACCGCAGCGATTGGCTGGTTGACCTCGTGGGCAATTGAGGCCGTGAGTTGCCCCATGGTCGCGACGCGGTTGGCATGCGCAAGCTTCGCCTGCGCCAATCGCAAGGCTTCGGACGCCAACGCATAGTCTGTAAGATCGTGAAAGATCGAAAGGATGGCTTCCACCCGATCCGACTTGGAGTACAGGGGTGAATGGCTTATCGCGATATATCGTTGAGTATCAGGGTACGTGAACCAGTCGGCATATCTGACCTCTTCTCCTGCGAAACACCGGTCCTGTTTCGGCTTGACCGTCTGCTCAAAAACCGTGTTTCCCAAGACATCGGCCACGTGCATCCCGATCACATCCTTGGCCGATTTTCCTGTCATATGTTCGAAGACCGGATTAACGCGTCGGTACCGGTAGTCCCGCCCAATGATGCAGATTGCATCAGGGCAACGTTCGAAAACCAGCTGCGTCAGATGCTCGGCCCGTTTGAGATCGGTAACGTCCTGGACCACTCCGAAGAGGCTAAGAGGTCTGCCGGATGCGTCCCTAGTCAGGTCGGCCTGGCTGCTGACAAACCGCACCTCGCCATCGAGTCTGACTAACCGACAATTGAGAATAAAGCGAGGACCGCCGCGTAGCGTCTGGGCTATCGCTGAGCGCCAGATCGCACGGTCCTCCGGATGTAGCCGCTCGGTCACCTCCTCAATCGTAATGGTTCCCTCACGCGGCGCCAGATCGAAGATACGAGATGCTTCGTCCGAAAAGGTGATCCGGTCTGTTCCGAGATCGCCTTCCCAGTAGCCGACATGGGCAATGCGTTGCGTTTCTTCGAAGAGCTCCCCTCTGCGACGTATTTCCTTGGGCACCTCTTTAACGACGGGCGGAGGAGCGTGACGGACTAGTCGATGCCACAACATGATTGTCCCCTCCACACCATCGCGCACTAGAAGACGGGTAACCGATCTTACGGCCCTTCACGTCGTAGAGGAGTTGCAATCCCGTCGTGGATCCTCAACCTTCAGGTACATCCCGGCTTGGGCGAATAAGCCGTGCCATCGACCTTGCAGCTAACGCCAAACAGCACAGAGTGGAATTATAGCTAGGTAATTCAAAATGTTCAATCTCGCGCTCAGCGTTTACAGAGAATGCTCGTCCGTTGATAACTCTGGATCGCGAACGCGTCGGTTGCAGCGCACAAGGCGATACCTGACTCGGGGCAACTTCATCACGGCTTCGCTCCGCAGTTCCTGACGCCGCTCACAGTTCGCAGGCAAGAGCCGGACTGCGGAATTTGATCGATCGAGGGCTGCCGGCAAGCACCATCGCGCGAACTCCACGACGACCGTTAGCTTGCAGCGAAATCGTCGGTAGGCTGCATCGCAGCCAAAAATCTATTTTGCAGGAACGCAAGGTCCAGCAGCCTCTTCCTAATGAACGAGGGCGCATCGTCTGCCAGATTCCGGATGATCCGGACCCGGTCCTTCAAGAATCGTTCATCCACGAAAACACCCATCGCCCTAACTTCGATATTTCTGAGAGCGCAAGTCGTTAGACTGTTGGCTCACCCTGCGGAAAAGACAACGCAAGTATCACATTATCGATAGCCGGGGTCGAGCAGATATACGCCGGCGCACAGCAGGGGTGTCTCCGCGGCGATTTGGTCTTGCTGATCATCAGGTTGCACTGACTGTTCCTACGCAAGGGACATTTCGCTTGTCGACCGTTGTGCGATAGGCATCTCATGTCAGTCTCAAGGTTGCAAGAAAGCGGCTCAGTTCTGCCTGCAGCGCAGAACTGCTCGTGGATAACGCCCGCGCCGATTGCAGGACATCACTTGCAGCCGTATCCGTGCTCGCGGCGCCATAGGCGACCTGGCTCATTCCGCTGGCAACCTCCGAGGTTCGGGCGACGGTCTGCTGGATGTTCTGCGCGATCTCGCGCGTTGCCAGGAGCTGCTGTTCGACAGACTCCGACACAGCTCCTGAAATCCGCGAGATGCGGTCGATCGTTGCACTAATCGAGACGATTTCGTTCACCGATTGGCGGGCGACCGACTGCATCGAGCCGATTTGCGCGGCAATCTCCGAGGTGGCATAAGAAGTCTGATCCGCCAGAGCCTTGACTTCCTGCGCGACCACCGCAAAGCCGGTGCCGTATTCGCCCGCACGTGCCGCTTCAATCGTTGCGTTGAGGGCAAGCAGGTTGGTTTGGCGTGCCACTTTCGCAATAAGCCGAACGACGTCGCCGATCCGTTCGGCCGCTTCAGTGAGCTCGGACATCTGCCTGTCAGTCCGCGCCGCCTGTCGGACCGCCTCCAGCGCAATTTTCGAGGATTCCTGCACCTGCCGCCCAATTTCGGAGGCGGAGGTCATCATCTGCTCCGTCGCGGCAGCAATGAGCTGGATATTGGAAGAGGCGCTGTCGGATGCTGTCGAGATGTGGCTCGAAACGCCGGTCGTGTGCTTGGCAGATTGGGCAAGGCCAAGAGCCGCGCATTCAAGCTGGCAAGAGGCGTCAGCCACCGTCTGTATGACGTTACCGACGGCCGCCTCGAAGGCATCAGCAAGCCGCACGAGCTCCGCGCGGCTTCGCTCGCCCTGCAGGCAGTCGCGCTCCAACTGTTCGGCAACGTCGCGCTGAGCCTTCTGGTGCATGCCGTGCTTAAAGTCTTCGACCGCTCGTGCCATGTCCCCGATCTCGTCTTTGCGGTCAAGCCCCGGCAGAACAATCGCGAACTGACCGGCACCAAGCTGACGCATGGCCGCCGTCATTCGAGAAATGGCATCACCAATGCGATGGCCAAACAGCAGGGCAAAGGTCGCGACCATGCCCATCGCGCCAGTAACCAGCCAAAATAAGAGATCGCGGGCGTTTGTCGCCCGCAAGCCAGCCGCTGCGCTTCGGCGATCGGCTTCTGCGATCGCCCGTGCCAATGCCGGTCGATGGCTGCCATAAACCTTTGCAATATCCTCCATCTCGTCGTTCAGCGATTGTTGCACGAACGTGAAGGCAGAAAAGCCGGCTTGATAGGACTTAAGAAGACCCTCAAGTTCCGTCCGAATGGCCGAGGAAACATCTGAGGTGGCCAGCAGCCTGGCGAACTCGGCGCCAGACTTGTCGAAATCCTGCCCGTATTTCTCGTCGCCGTGCAGCATGAAATCTTTCTCGTGCCCACGCATTGTCTCCATGAGCGCGGTCATCCTTGGCTGGTCCAGCTCAGCAAGCCGCTGTTGCAGCTGAAGCTCGGCCGCGCGGAGCCCGCCCTGAAGCCCCTGGTCGCCGTTGAAACCAAGCGCGCGCTCGGTCGAGACGATGTTTTGAAAGCGCGCGGCGTGGAGGTCGATCCCGCTGCGCAATCCGGAGGAGCTCTTGAGAGGGTCGCCCTCGGGCAATTGGGCCGCAGAGGCTTCGATATCGCCGAGCAGCGTCACTTCTTGCTTGAGCAGCTCGGCATGACGCTCGATCATTGCCTCGTCACGCCGGCGCAGGAATTCGGTCGTCACATGTTGCGATTCCAGAAAGCTCTGCGAGAGCGCCGCAAACCGGTCACGAAAGCGAGCGGCCTCGTCCGCATCACGCTGGACCTGCGCTGCGTAGTTCAGCCCGACCAGACAGACCGCACCGGTCGCAATGACCGCGACAATGCCAAGCAGGCCGATCTTAACGCGTAATGAGGCACCGAATCCCGGGCTGGCAGGCAGCTTGAGCAAGCGCCACGATGAGGTGCGCTTGAAGGAGAGCGCGCGAAGTGTGAGAGGTGAGAACAATGCTTTCTTTCCTACTAGATGGCGCATGGCTTTGCCAAGCCTGCGGCCGATTGGAAAACTCGTAAGACTCAAGACAGTCACTCAATGTACAAAAACCGGCCGCTGCGGTTGTCGGCAGCGGCCCAGCCAAGTCTAGGGCGAATTGGCAGACATACTGGTCTACCAGCGGATCGGGTGTATCGAGCTCGCAAGGAAACGCATCAGCGCGAGGGCACAGGCTAGATTGGAGCAGTTCATTCGTGTGGCTCGGTTAGCGACTGCGATATCGGCCCGCAGCGGTGGCAGGCGAAAGAAAGACGAAGCTGTTACGGAAACAGTCCGCGTGTTTCCTTGGCACCGCGAACACGCTCGCCCCTATCGCCATGGCTGCGGTGCGATTGAACAACTTTTCACGTTTGCTTCGCGCCAGGACACGATCGAATGCACGATCCAGGAGCTGATACTCGCGGCGCATGACTTCCTCCTCCTCCCAGAACAATCGCTGAAGGTCCTGCACCCATTCAAAGTAACTGACGACAACACCTCCCGAATTGCAGAGAATATCGGGAATGACGAACACCTCGTCCTGGCGTCCCTCCAGGATTCTATCGGCTTCCGGTGTGGTGGGTCCGATGGCGCCTTCGGCAAGGATCCGGCAGCGCAGCCTACCCGCCATTTCGGCGTCGATGACCCGTTCGACGGCGGCCGGAACAAGCACGTCGCACGGCAGGGTCAAGATCTCTGCGGGGTCAAGAGCAAGCTCGTTGGAGTAACCGTCAAGGCTCCCTTGCGACGCTGCGTGCCGGACCAGTTGGGGTATGTCGAGACCCCTAGGCCGGTAGAGCGCCCCGGTGTGATCGCTGACCGCAATCACCTTCACTCCCATGTTGTGCAGCTCGAGCGCGGCAATCGAACCGACATTTCCAAATCCTTGAACGACGGCCGTCGAGCCATTGAGGCGGATTTTGAGCTCGTCCGCAGCGCGCCTGACCAAATGAGCCACACCCCGGCCTGTCGCTTCACGACGACCGAGCGTTCCACCGGCGCTGACCGGCTTGCCCGTCACGATCTCGGTGACGGTCTGGCCCTGATACATCGAGTATGTGTCCATGAACCAGGCCATGATCTGTTCGTTTGTCCCGAGGTCTGGAGCCATAACATCGGTGTGCGGCCCAACAAATGGAATCATTTCCTGCATATAGCGGCGCGAAAGCGCCTCAAGCTCGGGCTTCGACAAGGTCGAGGGGTCGACGTTGATTCCGCCCTTGGCCCCGCCATACGGCAACCCGACCAGAGCACACGTCCAGCTCATCCAAATGGCAAGCGCTGCAACTTCGCCAAGGTCAACTGTTGGCGCGAACCTGGTGCCACCCTTTGTCGGGCCAAGCGTCAAATGATGCTGAACCCGGTAGCCCTCGAAAACCGCAGTGGTGCCATCATCACGGTGAATCGGGCACGACACTGTGACAGATCGCTTCGGCAGCAACAGGCGCGGTCTCGCGTCATCCGGTATGCTCAGATAGTTCGCGATCACCTCGAATTGCTTTACGGCCATCTCAAACACTGGCCACGGTATGCAGTCACGCTAGCTCCTCAAGCTGAATATGAAACATTGAATGCTCATGCATCGGGACGCTTCGTGCTCTGAAGCGTGATGCGAATTCCAGAGGCGGACATAGTCGCCTTCACCGCAAGAGCGCATCTTGTGCTCACGCCCAGAACAAGACCAATCCAACGAAAGCGAGATTGACGAGGGCGGCCACGATCGCCAGCAACCAAGTCGTCGCAGGCGAAAGGTCAGGAGCATCTTGCGGTTCAGGGATCACAAGGGGCGGGGGCGGCATCTGAATGTCTCCTGGGTTGCAGCGGATCGAGCAAGCGAGATGAAAACGCCTCACGGCTGTCAGGGGGAGCCGATTGATAAGCCCCGTCGCGCCGGCGCCGGGGTTGTGCAACAATCGATACGCCCCGAACCATATTGAGCCCCTTGCGGCTACATCGCCTTGACGATGTTCTCGGTGACCTTCTTGGCGTCGCCGAGCAGCATCATGGTGTTGTCGCGATAGAACAGCGGATTGTCGATGCCG
>NZ_JBEPQF010000063.1:0-17610 GCF_040547695.1 Bradyrhizobium sp. JR4.3
CGGCCATCCCCATAGCAGAATCGGCGACCTCATGCCGTGGCGCTTCCGCAAGGCGTCAAGCCAGGCTCAATAGGGCCCCGGCTGAGCGCTTACGCACCTCCTCATCGGGATTGAGAATAATTGTGCCCACTCGATCATAGGCGAGCCCGGCTGGCAGGGGCAGCCGCAGTTCGCCCCGCGACGCCTTCTGGCGTTCCCCTTGGTGAAGGCGCATCCGAAGCTGATGCAACTCCGCCTCGCTCATGATGCCGGACAAACCCAACAGCAGGCGGTCATGGTAGGCGCGCGGATCGTAAAGCCGCTCGCCATCCGCAATGAGCACGCCGAACACCGAGCACAGTTCGAGAAGCTGATGCCAGTCCCGGTTATTGCGGGCCAAGCGAGAAGCGTCGAGGCTCACCACGAGACCGGCGTTGCCAAGGCCGATTTCGACAATGAGCTTCTGGAAACCATGACGATCCACAGCGCCAGCACCGGATTTGCCCAGATCCTCGTCAATGACCTGGACGCGCTCCGGCGGCCAGCCCAGACCGATGGCGCGATCGACGAGGCGGTACTGCAGCTCCGTGCTCTCCTGGTGCTGGCGCACCTGGTTCACAGATGATTGCCGCACGTAGACATAGGCCAACTTCGCTCGGTGCGCAGTCGTGAGCCGCTCGTCAGCGACGTTCAAGCTGATCAGCACGATCCAGTCCCCTTCCGGGCGTGCCCGGAACCGCTTGCATTCGCCGCAGCAGCGTGGCGAGGACTTGGGCGATCTGGGTTTGCGTCGCGGTCGACAGATTCGGCCACAGGCGCGGAATCTCGGCCGTCGGACGGCCAGTTGGATTTGCCAACGTCGGCAGGGGTCGATACGCAACGCGACCTGGAAGCGGTCGGTGGGTCATCGCGAATCACCTTTCTCGTCGAGAAGTCTCAGACTCGCGCTCAAATGTTGCATCAATGGGATCAGCGTACGTGCACTGATGCGCGGCAGATCGGCGGCATTCGGGCGGGAAGTGATTGGTATCTCGCCAAGATCCGTCGACGCGATCCGAACCGCTCGCCGCCGTCCGTCCGGCAGCGCGACAACGACGTAGGCGGGACCGCGCCCCGACCGCTCCTTCAGCACCTCAAGCCGGTGCCCAAACAGAAAATGATGCGGGTCGGTGATCGTGACGTGAGACACGAACCGCTCAAGAATAGGGTTACTCTGTCGTGTTCGGTGACCCTGCTATGACGCTCGCCACCATCGATCGCCTCGTTCACCACGCCACCATCGTCGAGATGAACGTCGAAAGCTATCGCAGGCGCACCGCGCTCGAACGGAAGCGTAGTCCAGGGCGCCCCCCCTCGCATGCGACACCAAAAACACTCGCTGATTGACGCTCCGCGACAATCAGAGTGAACAAAACTCTTGCGCGCGACAATCACCGCGGCAATCATCACGTCGCCGCGACACCGACTCGCCATCCTGATTGTCGCGCGCTTCCCATCCAGATTGTCGCGCTATAGCGCGCAAGGAGCACTCGCTGCCAATCGTCGCCGCGTTAAAGCCGTGGTTCGAGAAACAGCTGTCGATGATCTCCACTGGATCAACGCTCACCGAGGACATCCGCTACGCGCTCAATCACTGGCAAGGGCTGACCCGCTTCCTCTTCGCGTTCCTGGAACGTGGGAATTGTACTATCAGGTCAAAGTTCAGGGCGAGGACACGCAGGTAATCCCCGCTGAGGGTATCGTTCACCTTCGCGGCGTGACATTGGACGGGTCGAAGACGGGCGCCTCGAGCTTGACACGAATCCGGTCGAGAACGCCCTCCGGCCAGTCTGCCTGACCAGAAAAAATGCGCTCTTCGCCGGCCATGAAGTCGGCGCCGAAAACTGGGTCCTGCTCGCGTCGGTCGTCGCGACCTGCAAGCTCAACGACGTCAACCCGGCCGCCTACATCGCCGAAACACGCGAGGCGATCATCGACGGCCATCCCCATACCAGCGTCGCTGACCTCATGCCGTAGCCATTCCGCAAAACGTCAAGCCAGCACCAATAGGGTTGCGGATAAGTGCTTACGTTTGCCCGCGCTCAAAGCGCGAATGTCGAGGGCAGTCAGTCACGGTCTTTACCTGGTCGAGATGGCCCGACCAGGCCGCTGGGCAGCCGCGACATGCGACGATGTGTTACCCGCGCTTCACGACACCCAGAATATCCCTGGCCTCGGCCGGTGTAGCAACGCTGGCTCCCATGCGCTCTATAATTCCAACCGCATTCTCAACGAGCTGGGCGTTGGATGCCAGCACGCCACGTCGAAGATAGATGTTATCCTCCAAACCAACTCGGACATGTCCGCCCAATCCCACTAGCTGTGCAACGGCGGGCATCTCGTCGGCACCGCAGCCGAAGCCAGCCCAGATAGCGCCCGAGGGCAAAATGTCTCTCATTGCCTGCATAACAATCGGCACTGCAGGGGCGCCATATCCGGTACTGAGGCACAACTGGAACAACGCGGGACTATCAACTTTACCTTCAGCGATTAGCCTTTTCGCGATTTCTATGTGGCCTAGTTCGAAGCATTCGAGTTCGGGCTTAACGCCGGCTTCGCGCATCAGCGTCGACATCTCCCGCAAGTCCGACATGCGCGCAACGAAGATGTTTTCGCCACCACATATCGTGCCACAATCGAGCGTCGCTAGCTCCGGCTGAAGCTCAATCGCATGAAGACATCGACCCATTGGAGTCTTCAGTGTACTCGTTTTTGCGATTGCTATCGGATCAAGGGACTCAATCGTCAAACCTCCGTCCATTCCGCACGTCAGATTGATTACCACGTCGGTAGCAGCGTCTCGAAGTTTCTTGACAACCTGTTCGTAAAGTTCAAGCCGATTCGACGGAGCCCCGGTATCCGGCTCCCGGACGTGAACGTGGACGATCGCAGCACCTGCTTTTGCAGCTTCCAGTGCCGCCTCTGCAATCTGTGGTGGAGTCTTCGGAATGTTCGGATGTTTCGTAAGCACCTCGGAACTTCCGCCTGTGATCGCGCACGTGACAATGACTTTTCGAGACATGAAGAACTCCTCTGTTGATACCGTGGGGACCGTCCCCGAGCCGGAGTTGAAGAACCGTCGTTGGCGGCCGTGCGCCCAAGAGTGTTGGTGTGCCAAGATCATTGACTCCACATTCGGCCGTCAGCATCGCTGCGCGCTCGATCACGCTCGAACCAAACCGTGCCCCGAGTTCTGGAGCCGATCCAAAATATCGGAATAAAGGCGGCCGAGAATTCCAATTGCCCTCAACTCGTCGAGCTGCTGTGCTCCCTAAACACCGCTCGCTCATCAATAACGTCGAACGTGACGCGGCACCGGCCAAAGAATAATGCTTCTTTTGTACGGTGGGCATCGAAAATGCAGTTCGCTCAAGGTTCGTGATTGCGGCGGCACACCGATCGTCAGTTGTTGCCCCGCCAAGCTTCAGGTAAGATCGCGCTCAACCGCCAGGCGGGAAACTCGTGGAACTGCGATTCTAGCCGATCACCATGCCAGGCGCGGTTTAGGGGCCGCAGAGCAACCGCAACATCGACTGCTTCGACAGTGTGTTCTGCTTCACCGGACGTTTCCTTCACGGGTGTTCCCGCGGCGCCACAAATACGCACGGTTCGGCTCCCTGCTCCATTGACTTGTCGGTATAGCGCTGGGCTCGCCTTCAATGTTCCGGATCCAACGTAGCTTGTGCTCGGAAACGCCATTCAGTTGTCCTAACTGCGCATCATCATTATAGCCGATGCCGGGAAGCGGATTTTCGTAATTTGATCCGACCTTTTGCACGAATTCTGTGCGCAGCTAGGCGATTGCGAAGCTTTCGGACGGACGCTTTCAAACAGTTGGCCTTCGTCGCGTCCCGATGGGAGCCCTGCTAGGTCAACGGCGTCGATCCGCTCGCTTATCTCACGGACCTCCACACAAGGACTGCACGGTCATTCAAGCCAACGATATCGCACCAACCAGTTTTTGCCGCGGGCGTACTGCGATCGACCCCTCGGACCCGCGCCGCAGCGGCCGGAAGAACTATGGCGCAAACACGGTTATGCTGACTTTTTGCTTGAAATCGGCCGTGCGAACTGGTTTGTGTCTTGGGCCCATTAGGGTGCGGCAAGAGAGCGAGCGTGCGCATGTTGGCTGGGTTCATTTCTCCAACACACGCAGAAATGCTGATCGAATGCTAGGATGTTACCCGCTTTTCAGCATACAGGCGTGACGTTCGCATTGCTTTCAGACTACGCTCTCCTTCCGCACTGCGCCGTCACGAACTGCAGCACCTAGCCAACCGCTACCTGCCATCGATCGTTCGGTCCTGATGCGGCTGCCGGCCGAACCCTGTCAGTTCGCCGATGGCGTCGTGCCCGTGTGGCGCCGGATTACCATGTCGAGATCCAGGGCACTTATTCTCCGTGCTATCCCGCCTGATCCGCGAGGTCGTCGCGGTGCGTGCCACTGAAGCTATGATCGAGGTGCTCCATCGCGGCACCCGCATCGCCAGCCACGCACGCTAGCATTACAGTTGCTTTCTTTGCGGGCTTCTGAATCCGTGGGCAACCATGATTCGAATGTCGTGGGCGCGGGCCGCATCGGTTGAGGAGACGCTTGCGTTGTCGGCGGCGTCGCTTCGAGAGATCAAGCAACGGATACGTCCGTTGTTCAATCAAGATCGTGTTGCGAGGAATGCAGGCTTGTTTCTGGAAGGCCTGCTCGGAGATGAGCAACGCAAGAGCGGTTGGATGCGCGCGGAAGCAACTGGCGATCCCGGTCCTTGGCGGCAACAGGCGATCCTGGGTCGCAGGGATTGGGATGCCGATGGTCTGCGCGATATCGTCCGCGATTATGTCATCGAGCATTTGGCGGATGACGATGCGGTGCTCGTGATCGACGAGACCGGCTTTCTCAAGCAAGGCAAGGCGTCGTGCGGGGTGGCGCGGCAATACACTGGTTCGGCAGGCAAGATCACGAACTGCCAGATCGGCGTCTTCGCCGCCTACGTGTCGCGCCACGGTCATGCGTTCATCGATCGCGCGCTGTATCTTCCGAAGGAATGGACCGACGATCCGGATCGTCTGGAAACCGCATATGTGCCTGCCGATGTCGGCTTTGCGACCAAACCAAAGCTTGCGACGAGCATGATCGGACGCGCGATAGCCGCATCTGTACCATTCAGGTGGGTTGCGGGTGATACAGTCTACGGCGTTGGCGACATCGAACAGCAATTACGTCGGGCAGGCAAAGGCTACGTGCTTGGGGTCAGCAGCGCTCATGTGTTTCGATCCTGGGGCAAACGACCGCCGGTCGCCGGTACGGCCGCAGACATCGCCCGGACGCGGCGCTCGTCCGACTGGAAGCGCTTGTCGGCGGGAGCCGGAACCAAAGGGCCGCGGCTGCACGATTGGTGTTATCTCGAATTGGCCGATCTCGAGGCCGAGCAGTTCAACAGTGCAAATGACGGTTTGTGGACACGCGGTCTACTGATCCGTCGTCGCATCGCCGATGATGACCTCGCCTTCTTCACCACCTGGTGCCCAGCGGGAACAGCCATTGAAACGCTGGTCGCGGTCGAAGGCCATCGATGGGCGATCGAGGACAGCTTTGAAACCGCGAAAAACGAGTTCGGGCTCGATCACAACGAGAGCAGATCCTGGCATGGCTGGCACCGTCATGTGTCCTTGGTGATGCTCGCCTTCGCCATGATGGCCGCGATCCGACATCGCGCTAATCCGCCACCGCCCAAAAAAACGAAACGGCGCCCCCCGGCAAAAGCCAAGGCATAACCCCCCACCACTGATCCGTTGGTCAATCCAGGAAATCCGCCGCATTGCTATCAGACTTGCGCGAAAGCGGATTCAACCCGCACGCATCATCGCATGGTCTTTCTGGCGCAGAGTTCACCAGGCTGCCGCTCAACGCGCCCACTTCAAATCAAAAAAGCAACTGCAATGCTAGGGTCTGTGGGGAGTCATCTAGAGTTTATCACGGCTGCGGCCAGATGGATCATTGAGGCGAAGCTCTGATCGGTCTTGTCGGCGCGCATTGCGATGCGCTTGAATTCCTTGAGCTTGCCGAAGAAGTTTTCGACGAGATGCCGCCATTTGTACATCTCCTTGTCGATGGCGAGAGGCTTCGCCCGACGCGGATGCTGATAGATGACAGCCTTGGCGCCGCGCGCGTCGAGTTCGGCAATGATGGCGTTACTGTCGAATGCTTTGTCCGCAATCAACGCGTCGAAGGTCAATCCCTCGATGAGCGGCGGCACACCCACCGTGTCGAAGCGCTGTCCGGGCAGCAGCACGAAGCGCACGAGATTGCCAAGCGCATCAGTGAGCGCCAGGATTTTGGTGGTCATGCCACCTTTCGAACGGCCGATCGCTTGGTTTTGGGTCCCCTTTTGCGCCCTGTCCGTGGCGGTGGACCTCGACGATGGTGGCGTCGACCATGGTGTACTCCATGTCGGGATCGTCGGAGACAGCGTCGACGCTTACGATCAAATCACGAACAGCTCGCGTGGCAGCTTCGTGAATGGTTCGCCGCCGCCGTCGGTTACGCGGAAGGTTTCGCTGATCACGTAGCCGGTGTCTTCGTCGATCCAGTTTCCAAGCATGAGGTGAAAGGTCATATTCGGCTTTAGAACCGTCATATCACCCTCTTTCAGGCTGGCCGTCGGTTCTGTCCAATCAATACCAACGGCGTAGCCGCACCGGGATTCCTTTTCAAAGCCGTGCTTCTTCAGCGTGGTATTGAACGCTGCCGCGACGTCGGTACAGGTCCGTCCGGTCTTGGCGGCGGCAAGGGCCGCCTCCAAACCAGCGACCTCTCCTTCATGCAGCCGCCGTATTTTGTCGGACGGCTTGCCAATTGACAATGTACGCATCAATGGGGAGGTATATCCGTGTCGAACACCGCTGAGTTCGAGGTTGATCTGCGATCCCTGTTGGAAGACGTCCTCAGTCCAGCGAATGTGACATGTAGAGGTGCGCGGTGTCGCGCACAGATAAAAACTCGCAACATCGGTGCCCGGCTTACCGTTGGCGCCGCGCACGAGTGCTGCAATGATCTCTGCCGATGCATCGGCTTCGCGCACACCTGATCGAATAACCTCCTTCGCTTTGAGCATACCCGCATCGGAGATCGCGGCGGCTTCGCGCATCAGTGCGATTTCCAGATCCGACTTCAGGCCTCGCATCCAGGTAACGGCGTTTGTGCAATCAATAATTCTCGCTTCAGCGGCACGAGACTTGAACTTTTCAACCGTCAATGCCGGTAAGAACTTCGCTTCAAGACCGATCGCCTTGCGGCCCACACCCTTGTCCAGCATGAACTCAATGATCGCGTCATATCCATCCCGTTCGGGGTTGGCGATGAGGGCTTCCGGGTAGCCAATCACATTGCCACGATCGATAAACATCTGATGAATTGCAGCCGGTCCGTCCATGCGACGCGTAATGAAGGTCGGCTCCTCATCCTTAAGAGAGACGACCAAGCCTTGGGGCACATACCCGGATTTTGACGTATATCCCGAGAGGTAGGTAATGTTCGCTGGAGTTGTGACCACCAGGACTTCAATTTCCCTGAGCTTCATCTCCGCCTTAACGGCAGTCAATCTTCTCAGATATTCAGATCGCGGGAACGGTTGCGAGCCTTTGGCCATTGACATGATTTCAACTCCTTGAGTGAGGTTGTGGTCGTTAGGACGTGTTCTTGATCAGGCCGCCTTGAGTGCAGTCGTGCAGAGAAGTACACGCTTCCCGCGCTCACGTGGAGAGCTTGTGGCCTGCCGCAACTCGTTGAATGATGAAATCGCAATCCAGCCGTCAGTCAGTTCAATGAGAGCGCCGGTCGTTAACGATTCGAAGGCGTTATATTTTTGGCGGGGGTCGATCATGGAGGCCACTACGAACTCAGCTGTCCCAAGCAGTAACAAACCATCAGTTCGGCTTTCTGACCGAGTATTCCCTCAGATGCTCCAACGCTGGCGTGTGTACGCCGGAGTGCTTGCTGCCGAAGTCCGAACAGTGATGGACGGCGCGCAGCCGGCGTCAGACCGGAACCGTCGCTGTCGCCCGGCCGGAGAGGCGACTTGTTGCGAGAACGGCTATTTTCATTCATGGCCTCGAGGGCTGATCGCAGAAACCGTCTGCCCATGGCAGTTTCGCTGACGAGAGCAGGTGCGCCGATTGCGTAACACGACTCATGTTGCCGCCAACCGCTCCGCATGGAGAGAGGCGTGTTGATGGAGACGCCCTCTTGGGCACCCGAAAGCACACTGTTCGAGACTGTTTCCATGATTATTCCGCCGCCATGCCAAGCCTTGAATTCATAGCAGACTACACCAACGGATGGCATCGACAGGCCCAGCACCAACGCAGCAAAACTGCAATATTGCTGCCGAATGCGCACTCTTGCGCGACGTTTTTCGCGCGCGGACCGCTTGAGATATTCGCCTCGTCGGAAGATTTCTTCTCCAGGTGACGACCGCGGCAGGGCGAACCCGAAAAAGGGCAGGGCGGCAGAACCGTTGGGCCAGGCGCACTGTCGCTGAACGTCACTAACCTCTCAGCTCTTTGGTCATTCTCTCGCCCAACGCTGGGCCTTGCTCCATGAAGATCTTCCAGTCAATCGGCTTCTTCAATGCCGCGCGGTCTCGAGAGTTGATCAGGATATCGGCCGCGAGTTCACCAAGCGCCACATCCGTGGTGGGGCCGTAGCGGAGCGCGTAGGCGAGGGCCGCCTCCCTGTTCCGGCATCCGTGCACGATGTTCGTGTACGAGGTGACGGCGTAAATGCCCTCTCGCGCGATGACGGTTTGAAGCGGGATGCCCGACTTACGTGCCTCGTACGCTCGACCTTCCCACAACGTGCCTGCCTCCGCTTCTCCTTGGGTGAACGCCTGGAGTTGGCTGACGGAGCTGGGAGGCGTGGCCACAATGTTCTCTTTGGCTGCTGCAATGATTTTAAAAGCGGGCTCCATATTGGCCAGAGACCCGCCGTTGCCTTCAGCAAGAGCGAGCAATACCATCCACCCTGTGTAAGCGTTTGCAGGCATGGTCGACACCTTGCCCCTCAAGTCGGGCCGCGCGATGTCTGAAAACGAGGTAAGCGGCTGCTTGATCGTATTGGAATTATAGACAGGCACGATCGACGCGACGCTGAATGGCGCGCCGTAGTCGCCAAATTCACGGAAGCCGGAAAGGACACGCGAAAGATTGGGGGCATCGGAGGCAGTGATGCCCTCCAATATCCCGCCCGCAATGGCCTGAGGCACGAGTGGGCTGTCGGCCATGAACAGATCAATGTGCGGATTGCCCTTGTTCGATATGAGCTTCGCCAGATCGGCGGACGTACTTGAGGGAATATATTCAATTTTGAGGCCGGTGCCTTCTTCAAGCGGCTTTGCCACGCCCTGAATGAGGGCCTTGTCATAATTGCATCCATAACCGTTGATACGAAGCGTCACTCCAGAAAATTTCTTCTGCTGAGCCTGTACCGCTGGCGCGGCTATTACGCCGAGGGCCGAACCGGCGCCGAGTGCGAGAAAGTCCCGTCTTCTCATGAACTGCTCCTATGTCATTCACTGCTGTAGGAAGAACTGACCGGCGCGCGGCCAATCCGCCCGAAAGTTCGTTAACTCGGGGGCACAAAACGGACGTTGCTGGAGTCAATAGCAATGTGGAGCTGCTCCCCGGGCTTGGGCTTCTGGCCAACCGCAAATTGCGTATCCATGATGATTCTGGAGCCATTTAGCCGAAAGCTGCAGCCGGGTCACAGCACCGTGATAATGCGTGCCTTCGATCGTAGCCTGGCGCGCGAGCACCCCGGGGAGCTCGTGTGACTTCTTGACGTTCTCGGGCCTGATAACAGCCGTAGCTCTTCGTGGTGGGCCACAAGCTGGCAGGGTCAATCCGCCCTCAGTTCTAAATTCGTGTCCGACAACATCTCCTTCCAAAAGCGTGCATCGGCCGATGAACTCCGCAACGAACCGCGTCAGGTGCTGCAGCTCGACACGCCGCAGCATATCCTGAACGCGACCTGACCTCTCTTGCCTCTTCATTCCTATATTAGTGAGGCCGTATTCCACGTTCTTGGCGACTGTCATATGCGGAAACAGCGTGTAGTTCTGAAAGACGATACCGACGTCGCGTCTGTATGCCGGAACGTACGTCACGTCCTCGTCTTCGATCATGATCTCCCCGCGTGTTGGCTGAATAAACCCGGCCAGCATGCGGAGCGTCGTGGTCTTGCCGCATCCCGAGGGGCCGAGAAGACAAACCAGCTCGCCACGGCGGATCTCAAGCGAAAAGTCGGGCACAACCGTAACTGTGCCGTAATCCTTGCGAAGATTACGAAACGAAACGATTGTTTCGCGCTCGACGGCGCGCACAACCGCGTCTTGTGCATGAATTTGCTTGCTGCTCCTCAGATGACGGACCTTGGCCCCGAGAGGCGGTCGGCGATCAAAATGGCAACCAGTGTGATGACAATGACGACCGAAGATACGGCGGCAACAAGCGGATCGAACGTTTGTTCAACATAAGCCAACACCTGAACGGGAAGGGTGACATTGCCGCCGGCACCCAAAAATACCGACAGGTTGACGTTTGCGAAGGAAGTGACGAATGCAAACACACCCGCAGAGATGATACCTGGTGCGAGCAGCGGGATCGTTATTGTCCTGAGA
This sequence comes from Bradyrhizobium sp. JR4.3, assembly GCF_040547695.1. NCBI lineage: Bacteria > Pseudomonadati > Pseudomonadota > Alphaproteobacteria > Hyphomicrobiales > Nitrobacteraceae > Bradyrhizobium > Bradyrhizobium sp. JR4.3. The sequence goes on from NZ_JBEPQF010000063.1 coordinate 10,689, forward strand.
ACCTTCATCGGCTTTGCCCGCAAGCTCATTGCCGCCTGCTCGAGATCTTGGTCAAACAACACCATGCTAGCTGACAAGGTGCGGACGACAAACGGCAGCGTCACGACCACATGACCAATGACCAGGCCGACAAACGTCTGACTGTGACGTTCGATAGCCAATGCGGCGGCGAAACCAATCAGGAGGGACAAGACTGTCGCAATGGTTGCCAGCTTGAGACTTAGAGCCAGCGAGTCAATGAAAAGCGAACTCTCCCAAAATGCGGAATACCAACGCAAAGAAAGTCCACTCGGCGGGAATCGCATCTCGTCGCCCGACGTAAAGGATGTCGCGACCACCACGATGGCTGGTAATGTGAGCGCAACGTACACGAGCCCACAAACAATCTTGACTAGCCCGCCAAGTGCTCTATCCAGAATATCAGGGAGCATAGAGCCCTCGCGTGAGTGGACGAATGATCGTCAAGTTTAAGGCCACCATCACTCCGAATCCAACGGCGAGCAGAATGAAAGCCATTGCGGCGCCAAATGGCCAGTTCGATGTGGACAGGATTTGATCGTAAACAAATTCCCCGAGCATTTGAGCACGAGGTCCGCCAACGAGCCGCGGCGTTACAAATGCGGAAACGCCCATCACAAAAATCAGCGACAATCCCGCCAAAATGCCCGGCGTCGAAAGAGGCATAATGACCTTTATGAATGTTCGCGCGCGGTTTGCGCGCAGACTTGTTGAAGCTTGCTCGAGAACCGGATCTATTTGCATGACAACATTCATGACAGAAAGGGCAGAAATTGCTGAATCAGCACAATGACCACGGCAGTTCGGTTGAACAGGAGCTGCTGCGGGCGCGGTACAATCCTCAGTCCGACAAGAATGTCATTCACAACGCCTTGTCGACCGAGCAGCACGAGCCAGCCAAAAATAACGACGACCAGGCTCAACGTCAGTGGAACAATCACCATCAGCATTAGCAGGCGGCGTTTTGGCGGAGGATGGCGGGCCAGGGAATAACCGACCGGAAAGCCGAGGACCAAGCATCCCAGGCAGACAATCAGTGCATACGCGACGGTCTCTCCAAGCACGGATAGGTACAGCGAATTGCCGAAAAACTTTGCGTATTGAGCGAGCGAGTAGCCTTCCGCCCCGATGCTGGTGGTGCCAGGGTAGAGGCTTATCCTCAACACGAGGACGGCGGGAATCAAAAGAAAGACAACAAGCATAAGGAGCGCCGGGGCCAGGAGGAACAACCGGTACTGCTTTTTGCTTCCCAACTCTGTTTTGGAGGATTTCATCCCATCCCTCAGAGAAGCTATTGAACAGATGGCTCGGCCGTCCGCCCGCGGTTATGAAGTACAGAAAACGTTTCGGCTGGCCTGCTAAGTTCCGTCCTTCCAGGCTAACCGAGGTCCTCGACGCAATCCGCCAATATCGACGGAAATGTCGCATTAATTCTGCACGTTTGCTCTGTAAGCACTCGAATTGGGCCAGGTGAAGGAGCATTTGGCAGAGCGTTCGCAGAAGACGCCGCGCACCGGCTACGTTCGAGCTAGCTATCACCAATGTTAGCACAAGCGGAACTCCGTCGAGTCGGCAGGGCCTCGTTCTTGCGCTTTCAACAGCACAAACAGAGCCTGTCGTAAACCTCCGACACACCAGTCCCGCCGTAATCCGCGCAAGACGCGGTGACCGCACTGAATGCAAACCGATCAAATCACCACGTCATTTTGGGTCGACCATCCACCCGTGCGCCTGGGTGCGTCCGTCAACTATCCAAGCTCGCGATTGCTTGAGCCCATAGAATTGTATCATGTATTACTTGGCGTTCCCCGCACCACTGCTTGATGACGAGAACCGCGCTTACCAGGGATTCTCGGATCGCTTCTGCTGTTCGCTGGCATTAGCTTGCCGCCCACTGGCTTGGTGAGCGTGCATCAAGGCACAGCTTGATCGGAGGCCAATTGATTTCGCGCTCTGATGTTGCGAAGAGTGCAGACGCCACGCCCGCCTGTTGAGCAATGAACAGGCCCACCAACAAGGCGGACAAGAGCGGCGCGACTAGTCAACTTCAAAAGGGGGATCCGCCATGCAGCGCAATGGTGAAATGGCCCTCGGACTCTATGTGGCAGGACATCAGAAGGCGCATGGCGCGATCCGAACGTACGGTCGAATGACGCTGATGATATCGATCACTATGCTCATCTGGCAGCACTTGCCGGAAGCGCGGCATTCCACTTCGTATTATCCGATAGCCAAGCGCGATTGAAAACGATCTCGCAAGCGTGGCACGTGTAAGCCGAAACGATACATTCGAACCAATCACGCTGTTGTCAGCCCTCTCGTCGAGAACTTAAGACGTCGGTCTTGTCGCGACAACGACATACGATCGGACCTACCATCTTGCAAGCATGTTCGCCTCACTTGACTGTCGCAGGCCGCGCGGCCTGGGACATCGTTACCTTAGGCTACAAGTTCGAAGCGCCTAATTCAGTGAAGACGGACTTCCAGATCACGACAGCGCAATACTCGAGCGGGAGAATTCGTATAAATTGCAAAAGGGGCTTTGGGACAGCTGGGAGATCGAGCCTTGATTTGCGAAGGATATTGACATTTACGCCGACACGACGAAGCTTCATTTGCTGAACCACCGGGGAATTTTTTCCTCGGTCAGAGTCCCACGAAATGTTGCGAGACGTCTAGGTTGAAGCTGGCGCATCAGTTGCAGGAATCCAGTCCTCGACCAGGCCGAGACCGACGTGCTCGCCTACACGACGTTCCCGCGGCGGCATCGCACCGAGCTGCACTCCACCAACCCGATCGAACGCCTCAACGGCGAGATCAGGCGGCGGACCGAGGTGGTTGGCATCTTCCCCAAGGAGGATGCCATCGTCCGCGTCATCGGAGCGATCCTGCTCGAACAGAGCCGTTGAGCGATGATTCGACCTCAGCCTCACGCCTATCACGGCCAACCTTGACAGCTCCTGCGCGCGACGACGTTAGCGAAGCTTGACGGGCTGTCAAGGTATGGCCTGGCAAGCTCGGAGCATTGCCAGCGGCGCGGGCTCGAAACCAGCGCGCCAAGGTCGCTGTCCTTCTGGACGATGAGAAATCGCCACGCCAATTGGATCGTGCCTCGTCGAGCCCGAGCGTTGCCGGAACGGATCAGCCCTTTATCCGGCGTTTTCTGCCGCTCTCGTCGGGCGAGCCCGTGAGGCAAGCATAACGAGCTACAGCCCGTCGATCGCGCATGCTTCGCGACAGTACTTCCTGCACCAGCATTTCGGCCAGCTTCCTTGCTCGATCTCAAAGGCCAGCCGACCGGCCCGGCTCTCGCCGGCGGAACGCCGTGATCTACCGCCAGCTACACCACGCCACGGGACACGATCGCTGATTTGGTAGTCAACCTGGCGCAAAGCTAGGTTCACAGCTTCACAGTCGCTGAGGCAACAGCTGGTACTCCCAACCCTTGCCCCGGACTGCGCTCACTCACTTGAGCGTGGCCCCATTGTCGGAAAGCCAACAGCGGAGCATGTATTGACAGCTTGCGCCGCATTAACCTAAGGCCGCAGCGAGGGCCCGCTCACAACGTCTCTTTTGTTCTTGCGAGTTCATCTTCGGAGAGCATCTTCGTTCCGATTATGCCTTCCCTCGCCAACTGCACGATTTCTTCGTCGGAGAGCCCGAGCAGCCCTGATAGAATTTCTCGGTTGTGTTGTCCAAGTGTCGGTGCCGGTGTGCGGATGGGATAGGGCTTTGCGCCTTCACGAATCGGCATCGAGGGCTGCGGATGCAAGCCTATGAAGGCGCGTTCGATCTGCTGCAGAAATCCGCGCGAGCCGAGATGCCGATCATTGAGCAGATCAATTGGCAGTCTGGCCACGCCGGCCGCCACCTTGGCGGCCTGCAACTCGGTCATTGCCTGGTCCGCATCGCGGGTGATCGTCCACTCTTCGACAGATTTCTCCACCAGATGCTCGATAGCCCGGCGACCGTCCGCACAGTTCAGCGATGCGTCTGCGGCCCAATCCGACCGCCCAATGACGGTCGCGAGCCTCCGCCACATCTCGGCATCCGTCGCAGCTATCACGACCCAGTTATCATCGCCTGCGCACCGAAAGCAGCCATGCGGCACGAACTGCGGATGTCGATTACCATACCTTGGCGGCGCCTTACCGTCGATCGAGTGAACGGTGAGCCATGGTGCTAAAAACGGAAGCATGCACTCGATCTGTGCCAGATCTATGAACTGCCCTTGTCCCGTCTTCCGCGCGTGGATGAGCGCAGTCAGAACTGCAGCACAACCGTTCAGCCCGCCGACGGCATCGCCGAACGCAATATGGCTCATCACCGGCGGCCCGTCCTCGTTTCCGATCACACTCGGCAACCCCGAGCCCTGCTCGAGGGTTGAGCCGTAGGCGCGGCAATTGCGATGAGCGCTGTTCGAGCCAAAGGCTGACATAGACATCATAACTAGTCGAGGATTGAGCTTTCTAAGCACCTCGTAGCCGAGCCCAAGCTTCGGCAGCACATCGACCGAATAGTTGCCGACCACGATATCGGCTCCCGCTACTAATCGCTTAGCGAGACCCAGGCCTTGCGACCGCCTCAGGTCGAGTGTAATGCCGCGTTTGTTCCGGTTCATGATGCAGAAACTCGGCATCATCTCATACATTTGACCGTCCACATAGTCAGGGGCCCGATCAACGCCACGCCACCAGTCCGGGTACTGGATGGCTTCGATCTTGATGACGTCTGCACCGAGGTCGGCCAATATGCGAGTACACAACGGCCCAGCCCAACCCATCGAGAAGTCAATCACGCGAACCTCCCGCAACAGCTGTCTATCCGCGGCGACGTAATCGGACGAACCAGGCACGGTTTCGGTCACGTGAGTTCGCGTATTCGCGAAAGCCTGCTGCTCCCCTGGAGCCGGCACTTTACCGCCGATGCGAGGTGGTGTCGATCTCAGCCGCTGCATCGCGCCCGCGGTCAGGCCCTCCTCTGTGCCAAGCCGAACGGGGACGATTGCGGCACGTATCTTCTTCTCTCTATGCTCCAAGAGATCTGATATCTCGGGTATAGGTACAATCGGGATCTTACGCTCTAGCCCCTCAGCAAACCACTCCGGCGCTGTTCGCTTCTTCAACCTCGGCACGATCTGTTGTTCAATCTGTTCCATACGTTGGAGGCGGGCTTTGTTGAGGATCAGATCCGGATCATCGCGCAGTTCGGGCAGGCCGAGCATGTCGCAGAATGCGATCCACTGTGCGGGCGTGAGCGTCGTAACGCCGAGCCATCCTTTTTTGGTCTCATAAATGCCGGCCGGAAAAGTCGGCCAAAACCGATTGATGCCTATTCGGCGCATTAGGTCGCCGTGCGCGATCGCCTCGAACATATGATACTCGGAAAGAGTGATACTCGACTCGAAAATACTGAGCGACCATGACCGCCCCTCAAGGCCTTTCGCTCGAGCGATCACCGAACATGTCGCAGCGATGAAGCCCCACAAGCCGGCTAGGATGCCGGTTTGGAAATCCGGTGCATGCAAAGGCGGGCCCTCAACCGGTCCAACCAGCTTCACGAGACCTGCGAGGGCGCGGACCGTTGAGTCCGTTGCGGCGAACCTCGCATAAGGCCCCTCTCGGCCGAACCAGCTTGTTTCAAGGTGAATCAACCCGGGGCACCGCCCACGGACCGCGGCAATATCAACGGACGGACAATCCGCATTATCAACTTCGCGGCCATCGATCAGAATGTCGCAACCTTCGATCAGTTCGTTCAACCGCATGATCGCATCCGCGTCAGCCGCATCGATGATGACGCTCGATTTGTTGAAATTCAGGAACGCGAACCAAGCGCTCTGGCCGGCCGCTGTCATCGGCGCGCTACGACGAAGTGGGTCCCCTGCTGGTGCTTCGATCTTCTGAACATCGGCACCGAAGTCCGCAAACAACCGCGCGCAATAGCTAGCTGCCGCCGAGCTACCTATCTCGATCGCTCGCAGGTGCGACAACACTCCCATCGCGGCCTCCGTATTTTCGAGCGAGCTCACGTTTAAGATATCAACCTGGGGCTGCATGAGGGGGCGCTCCTTACTAAAAAGCCATGCACAAGCCCTTGCGATTGCCTCAAGCAGCTTGCTAACGATTTCGATATGATGCAGCATTCCACGTAGACGTTCGCCGACATAGACTGTGCATCTTTTCTCTGGCAGCGTTGTTCGCGCTGTCGGTCCGCAGGATAGTGCGACTGGACGGGATCGCGCCGAATCGAACCTGCTATGACAACGGTTGCGGATAACAGCGTGCTTCGGTCGGAGTACGCGATCAACCACTCAACTTCAGAACAACTACCATCGACTGTCTCGCTCAGGCAGCTACCAAATGAGGCGGTCCAGCACTGAAAGCTGCATCATGTCTCCGGCGAGCCTGCACGCGCGACGATCCGTGTCGACGCGACCTCTCATTCGGTTCGCTACCATAGTAGGATGGGCGACCGGTTCTCATGGTGAGTTCGCTGATGACCCACTTGGGCGAATCCCTGTCAGCGTACCGTCTAGCGGATTACTCGCACCGATACTGTTCTCATGAACTCCTGGATAAGGACGGTTATGAACGCTGACCTACATTGGGGATTCAGCTCGCCGTCATCGCAGGCGCGCGGCTGCTCTCGACCGGCAAACGCAGGCCTGAGCGCCTCTGTCGATCGCAACGGTAGCGTTTGCTCGCGCACATTCGAACGGCGGCTGTCGGACTTGCATGCCATAGTTTTGGCAACTGGTTGTGGTCATCGAGACGACGCCAGTTTTTCTGGGCGTCCTCGACCAGTTTGAAGACCATCGCGAGCGCGGTCTTGTTGGATAGGCAGCCCTTCCAGCGGATGGTGCGGTGGCGCACGGTGGCGAAGGTGCTTTCGATGGGGTTGG
>NZ_JBEPQF010000064.1:0-16863 GCF_040547695.1 Bradyrhizobium sp. JR4.3
CATGGTCGGCCCCTCCACAAGCCGACAACCCATGAGTCACAAAAAAACTGATTTGGGAATCCCGCGCAGCTTAAACTCTGCCAAAGTAGTGCTAGGAACGAGACTCATTACCGCCATCGTCGCGGCGCGACCGCAGTACCGGACCTTCGTGGACGGCCTGCACGCAGTCGGCATCCTTCAGCTGTCATCGCACGAATTCCTCGGTGCGTGAAAAGCCCAACCTTCTTGCCTTCCATCTGCGGCACTTTGCTGCCGAAGGGTCCCGGCGGCCGGCACGCATCACGCTCAATCCGAGCCGGTCGACAACACAACGCCCACGCCACACCGCGCGAAACCGAAACTCGATAGACCAGACAGACCGCCTTTGCGGCGGCCCTTGACGGGTTTTTCGTATTGTGATCACATATCTCATATAGGGGAGGGGACCTTGGAATCGAGCAATCTCGTTGCCTTGCTGCCATTGCCAGCCATTGCCCGGGGCTCAATGGCGGATCAGGTCTACCGTCATTTGAGAGACGGCCTGATGGCCGGTCGCTTTGCGCCGGGTCAGAGGCTGATGATCCGCGGCCTCGCCGAGGCGCTGGGCTCAAGCCCGACGCCGGTACGCGAGGCGCTTCGCCGCCTGCAAGCCGACGGCGCCTTCGAATTCAGCGGTTCGGCGCGGCTGAGCGTTGGGCAGCTGTCCGACGCGCAGTTGCGGGATGTGCGCGATGCGCGCGTGGCGCTCGAGGGGCTGCTGGCCGAGCGCGCAGCCTCGCGCATGACGCGCGTCGATGATGCCGAGGTGACGCAACTCTGCGCGCGGCTTCAAGCAGCCGCTGATGCAGCCGATGGGCCCGCTTATCTATGGACCAACTTCTCCTTTCACCGGCGGATCTACCAAATCGCGGACGCCCCGATGCTTCTCGCTGCCGTCGAGAATTTTTGGCTGCTCATTGGCCCCTGCCTCGTGCTCGTTGCATCCGATGCTGTCCACCTGCAGCGTTCCATGGACGCACACCGCCAGATCCTCGATGCTCTCTTGGACCGCGATGCCCCCGCCGCCCGCTCCGCCGTGACCGACGACATCATGCAGGCCGCCAGTCGTCTGTCGGGCATTCTCGACAAAGCGGGCAGAAAGCGCTCCTTGGTCGTTCCGAGACGCAGGCGGGGAGGTATACCGGCATGAGCGTGCTGCAGCGTCTTGTGCCTCATCCCGAGCTGCGCGTCCTGATCTCGGCAGGCGCGTCCGGCATTGGCGCCGCACTTGCCGATGCCTTCATTGAGGCAGGTGCGCATGTCCATATCTGCGACATCAACGACGATGCGCTTGCAGCCTTCCGCGATCGGAATCCAAAGGTGCTTGCCACAAAGGCCGACGTGTCGGATCACGAGGCCGTCGCCGCCGTCTTTCTCGCGCAGGCAGCGCGTTGGCGTGGGCTCGACGTGCTCATCAACAATGCAGGCATTGCCGGACCAACCGGCGGAATCGATACCGTTGCAGAGTTCGACTGGCAGCAAACGATCGATGTCAATCTCAACGCGCAGTACCGCTTCGCCCGTCATGCAGTCCCGATGCTTCGCCAATCGCGCCATGGGCAAATCCTCTGCATGGCCTCCGTTGCCGGCCGGCTCGGCTACGCCTGGCGTACCCCGTACGCCGCAACGAAATGGGCCATTGTCGGGCTCGTCAAATCGCTTGCCGCCGAACTCGGTCCCGACGACATCCGCGTCAACGCGCTTCTGCCCGGTATCGTCGAGGGCCCGCGCATGGAAGGCGTGATCCGCGCGCGCGCCGAGCAGCTTCATACCAGCTACGAAGCGATGCGCCAGGAATACCTCAAGAAGATCTCGCTGCGCCGCATGGTGACGGCCGAAGACGTTGCAGCGATGGCCTTATTCCTCTGCTCGCCAGGTGGACGCAACGTGACCGGCCAGGCGATCAGCATTGACGGGAACGTGGAATATCTGTGAAGCGTAAGAACGGGGGGATGACTTGCAGATCGAGATCGTGGCGGATCTGAAGACGACGCTGGGCGAAGGCCCGCTTTGGGACACGGAGCAGCAGCGTCTGTACTGGATAGACAGCATCGATGGTCGCGTTTTTCGCGCGACAGAAGATGGACGCGAGCTTCACGCCTGGGATGTCGGGGCGAAGATCGGCTCGATGGCGCTGCGTCGCGAGGGTACCCATGCGCTCGTCGCGCTGCAATCGGGCGTTCATGATCTCGATCTGGCGAGCGGCGAGCTCAAGCTGATTGCGGCACCCGAGACGCATCTTCCGCGCAATCGGCTGAATGACGGCAAGGTCGACCGCCGCGGGCGTTTCCTATTCGGCTCCATGGATATGCTGGAGGCGGAAGCCTCCGGTCGCCTCTACCGGCTCGATCCCGATCTCTCGCTGCACGTGCTGGACGAGAAGATCATCGTCTCCAATGGCCCGTGCTGGAGCCCGGACGACAGGATCTTCTATTTCGCCGACACCTGGACGGGAGAGATCTGGGCCTACGACTATGACATCGAGACCGGTGCTGCCACGAAGCGGCGCCGTTTCGCGCCAGTGGATCGCTCAAATGGCGGTGTTGCGGACGGCGCCACCGTTGATGCAGAAGGGTTCCTCTGGCAGGCGCTGGTCTACGACGGAAAGCTCGTGCGCTACGCGCCCGACGGCAGCGTCGAGCGCATCATCGAGATGCCAGTGCGCAAGGTCACGAGCGTGATGTTCGGTGGTGCTGACCTCGACATTCTGTACGTGACTTCCATGGCGAAGCCGCCCTTGCCGCGATTTCCCGATGATGGGCAGCAGCGCGGGGCCCTATTTGCCATCAAGGGACTTGGCGTCAAAGGCATCCCGGAGCCGCGGTTTGGCAGCTGATCTGCCAAAAGCTGCTTCATCATCAAAGCGCAGGCGAGAGAGCTCCACGATCCGAAAAGCGCGGTGGAACTCCTGATTCTGGCGGCTGTCTGCCACTTCTCGGCGATAGACCTTGAAAGCCGAAAAGGCCGCGGCCGCCCCTTACGATTACCGATTTGATCTGGAGGTTTTTTTACATGGCCAGGACCGGCAAGGTCATTCTCACCTGCGCGCTGACCGGCGCGATCCACACGCCTTCAATGTCCGAGCATCTTCCGGTCACAGCCGAGGAGATCATTGAAGAGGGAGTGCGAGCTGCCGAAGCGGGAGCCGCGATCCTGCATGTGCACGCACGCAACCCCAAGACTGGTCAGCCGGACCAATCGGTCGAGGGATTTGCGAAGATTCTGCCGGAGTTGAGCCGCAGGTCGCGGGCCGTGATCAACATTACGACCGGCGGCAGCCCATTCATGACGGTTGCCGAACGCGTAGAGCCCGCCCGGCATTTCCGGCCCGAGCTCGCCTCACTCAATATGGGCTCCTTCAATTTCGGCCTGTTCCCGATGCTCGATCGCTATCACGAGTTCACCCATCAGTGGGAACGCGAGCACCTGGAATCTTCACGCAACCTCGTTTTCCGCAACACCTTCGCAGAGATCGAGCAGGTCCTCGCCGTCTGCGCGCCCGGTGGCACGCGATTTGAATTCGAGTGCTACGATGTCGGCCATCTCTATAATCTCAAGCATTTTGTCGACCGCGGTCTCGTCCGGCCACCGTTCTTCATCCAGTCCGTCTTCGGCCTGCTCGGCGGGATCGGCGCGCATTACGAGGACGTCGCCACCATGCGCCGCACGGCCGAGCGGCTGTTCGGCAACGATTATGTCTGGTCGGTGCTCGGCGCGGGCGCCGCGCAGATGCGTATAGGCGCCATGGCTGCCGCGATGGGCGGCAACATCCGCGTGGGGCTCGAGGACAGTCTTTGGGCAGGGCCCGGCAAGCTCGCCGCTTCCAGCGCCGAGCAGGTGGGGCTGGCCCGCTCGATCCTGAAAGGAATAGGCTTGGAGGCGGCTACGCCCGAGGAGGCTCGCGCCATGCTGAAGCTGAAAGGGACCAGCGATGTTGGCTTCTGAGCGTGCGATCTATTCGGCAACTCGAACCCTAACGAGGACGCTCGAGCTCAGAAAAGAAGCGAGTGACCGATGAACGGCTACAACGACAACGGGAGAGTTCTGTGAAGCAGCATCCCTGCCTGTTGGCGCCTGGTCGCCTGCCCGGGCGCGCGTACGATGCCGTTACTTACCTTCAGCCGGCATGGTCGAACACGTGATGGGCAACGGCGGTTCGATCCGGCCAAGTGGTCTCATGGCCGTGTTCTCCGGTCTGATCATCAACGCAAATGACTTGTAAGCGCGCGCTGCACCATATGACACGTCGTCACGTGTCGATTCAGCGCCCGGACGAAAAAGGGTGATCAACCGCGCTAGAACAGAGGCGTTCTGTGCGGCTTAACAGGGAGGGGCAGGTTGATGCCAAGGCAGGCGAAAAGCGTCCACTGCTCACCCAGATATGGCGCGGGCGGCTGGATCCACTGGCCGGATTATGAGGTGGAGAGCACCCAGTTGAGACGCCTGCTGGGAGATGCCCAAGAGGGCGCAAGCTTCGTGTCCGAGTGCCTCATGGTTGCGGCCAAGATCGTCGTCGGCGATGACGAGAGCTGGCAGAGTGAGTGGCGGGCCTTAGCGGATCGTATCGCAAGGCGCGCGCGGCTGTCGTACGCAGATGGCCACTTTGCGACGGCGACGAACGAATGGCTGCGCGCCTTGAATTATTATCGCACGGCAGCCGCGTTTCTTGTTGGGAGCGACCCGAGAATTCCCGAACTGTCTCGCATTGCCCAATCATGTGCCGCTGCCTTCCTGGAACTGCTGTCTCCGCGTGGAGAGGTGCTGGAGATCTGCGTCGGGCACAATCTGCTCCAAGGCTATCTCATTCGTTCATCGGCCGCGCCTCGCAAGTCTCCAGTGATCGTTGTCATTGGACATGAAAGGGATACCAAGGAAGACCTTTTGGTGAGGTTTCAGTCTCACGCCATTGCTAGCGGCGTGTCGTTGCTCGTTGTCGACTTGCCGCAAGAGATGGAGTGCTTTCAGGATCGACATGTCCATCATCAAAGTATGGTGCTACGCTGCTGGCTGGACTACCTGCTGAGCCGCGATGACGTCGATGCGAGGCGAATCGCCTTGATTGGCGATGGTCTTGGAGGAGCTCTTGCCACGCGCGTGGCTGCAACCGAAACGATGTGGGCGGCCGCCGTTTGCGACGGAGGATTTTGGGATGATGTCGAACAGAGGTACGTCGCCGCCAGCTTGTTCGGTTCAGGCACAAGATTATCGCCGCCCTACAAGCTTGCGCGCCAAATCAAGTGTCCATGTTTGGTCGTCATGGGTGAGCATGACTACGCCAAGCAGGAAGATATCACTGCGTTGCACGAGCACTGTCGCGCCGCCGGCGTGCCGATGGACCTGAAGATTTTCAAGGACGAGGATACCGGGTCATCGCACCGGCAACTCGACAATCCGAGCATTGGTCGGCAGTTTATATTCGATTGGCTGACAGACCAGCTGCGCCTGGATCGAAAAGAAGAGACGCTTACCATTCCAGCGCGAAAAAGCCGCGTGAAAACCTCTCGGCAGATCGCAGCCGACGATACGCGCACCGCCTCGAGGGCCTAGGCCCTTTCCGTTCCGACGGAATCGGAACGGGGCTCTAGATTCTTGTTTTGACGCGTTTTCTTTACTCGAACCGGTATCCACTTCGCTCGAAAACACTCTAGAGCGCGAATACGATTGGAATCAATCGCTCTCGCGCTCCAACCATGGGCATGTATTCGCTGATGACGAGCCTAAACGCGCTCCAGTGCTCAGTTGCTCACACGTCAGGCTTGCTTGCATCCAGCTCGAGCTGAAGGGCCGCTTTCTCCATCCTGCGCTTGATGGTCGAAAGCACTTCCCTGAAATCTTCCAGTCTTTCGTGGCCGAGATCTGCAAAGATCGCCTCATCCAGCTTTCTGCGCTTGGCGGCAAGGCTTGTTATCGCCTTACGTGCCTTTTCGGTCAGCGACATCAAGACGACCCGGCCATCCGCCGCAGAGGCGGTGCGAGATACGAAGCCGCCTTTTTCCAGCATCTTGGTCTCTGCCGTCACGAACGGTGAGCGGACGTTGATCTTCGCAGACACATCCCCGACGGACACGCCCGCTCCCTGATCCTGATCGGCAATCGCCATCAGGATCAGCCATTGAGGGCCGCTGACGCCAAGCGCCTTTGCCCACGTACGCCGGATGTCCTCCAGATGCACATTGATGGCCGCGATGTCCCAACCGACTTCTCCTATGATTCGGTCCGACGAAGCGGTCTGTTTGCTTGTCCTTTGACCTTTCGCACTGGGCGAGGGCTGCTGCCGGGTCGTATCTCGGGGCGTCATCCGAGACCTCCTCTTCATTAGTTCGTTAACTTACCTAACCCGGTTTGAAAGACACGGCAATCATTTGGCTGCGGTGGGTGTTGCTCGAATGTCACGACGTTCTCCGATCTAAAGCTTCGCCAGCTTATATCATTTGTATATATAAGTAACTTATATAATGTCCAGGCCGTGACGGAGGCGGCCCTCGGTCGCACGTCAAGCAGATCGATCCATTCGTGCGTGGCGAAGACGTCGAGGCTCGCAAGACGAGAAGCAACAGTCGTGAACTTGGGATCATTCTCCGGTGACCGCCCGTAAAGGCCGCCGCAGAAAATGTTGGAGGGCTCTTATGAAGATGTTTAACCGAATGCTCTGCGGTTCGGCCGCTGTACTCACCTTGATGGGTCATGCACACGGCGCCGACCTGCCGGCCAAGGCAAGGCCGGTCGAATACGTGAAAGTCTGCTCTCTCTACGGCCAGGGGTTCTACTACATCCCTGGCACCGACACCTGCATAAAGCTCGGAGGTTACCTGCGCGTTGATGCGGCGTTGAACACCAACTCGATCTACACGCAAGGCGCGGTGAATGGTGCCCCCGGAGCTGGCAATCGTCTGCGCAACTACTATTCCACCAATGCTCGCGAAGATCTGACGATCGATACCCGCACCGCGACCGAATACGGCATGCTTCGCACCTTCTTCGATGGCGTGTTCGATTGGGGCTCGGGTGGCTATACCGGTGCCGGCACGGGCGCCGCTAACGGCTCGACAGTTTACGGCGGAACTGGCGTCGCCAGCGGTTCGGTTGGTGTCTATCTGGCCTTCATCCAGTTCGCCGGGTTCACGATGGGCAAGACCATCTCCCAGTTCTCAACGCCCTGGATCAACTACCCCTCGAACAATTTCGACGGTCTGCCGGGCGGCGGTGGTGCGGTTACCGGTGTCAATCAATTCACGTACACCGCTGACTTCGGCCAGGGTATCACGGCTTCGTTCTCCGCGCAGGATCAGGTCCAGTACTATACGACCAACATCTGGAATGTCAGCGGCGCGACAATGGCGGGTCTTGCAACAGGTGCGTACGGCAGCAAGGACATTGCCGGTGCAAGCTCTCCGGACCTTGTCGCCATGCTTCGCGTCGATCAGGCTTGGGGTCTGTTCCAGGCCTCAGTCGCAGCGCATGACAATCACGCCGCCTATTACGGCGCTGATGAAACCAGCGGTCATGCCGGCGACAAGTGGGGCTGGGCCGGTCAATTGGCCCTCTCGATCAAGAACCTCCCGACGGGGCCGGGTGACACGATCAACGTACAGGCCGTGTATACGTATGGCGCAAGCCGCTACAATTTCCAGGATCTTGTGCCCACGACCTACGCGATGTACGGAGGCTCGGGCCTCGCGGGGGCTTACCAGAGCGTTGGCCTTGCGGGTCTCGCCGACTCGGTGTTCGTGACCGGCTCCGGTCAGGAGCTGACCACCACCTACGGCTTCCGTGGCGGCTATACCCATAACTGGGATCCTTACTGGAACACTGGCATCTACGGTGCTTGGGCTGCTGCGCGATACAATGGCACGGCGAAAAATTACATCTGCGGTGCATTCGTCGCAGGCCTTGCGCTCTCGAGTGGCGCGACCGGCTGCAATCCGGACTTCAACTATGCCGTCGCCGGCGTGATCACGCGCTGGACCCCGGTCAAGAACCTGACCTTCTCTGCCGATCTGGCCTATAGCATGCTCGATCAGAAATACGCTGCCGGCAGCACCGTGGTCTTACCGACCCAGACGGGTATCGCCAAGCCCGCTGCCACCTACGAGCTAAAGGACCAGAGCACGCTAAGCTTGCTCCTGCGAGCCCAGCGTAATTGGTGATCCGCTTCAACAACGAGCAAGAAGGAGAAAAGAAAGGCTTTTTAGAACCGACTTTGACCTCCAAGAGACCTCCGGCATGCCCGCCGGAGGTCTTTCTAAGCAGAGCCGGAATACGCTGGACGGCGAGATCAGGTGCATCGCCGCTCGCCGCCTTATCGAGCTCTCTCGCGTTGATCGGAACGACCCGTCAAGTCTTGCCGCGTTGCCGAGCGAACAGGCCAATGATCGTCGCAAGCACACGATTTGACGCAGAACAGAACTTGTGATCACATATCTTGAATCAGATCTGGGAGGATCCGCGAAGGTGAAGAACAACAAACCGCTACCGCCGCTGCCGTCCGTTGCCCGGGACTCGATGGCGGATCAAGTTTACCGGCATTTGCGTGATGGCGTGATGGCCGGCCGTTTCGCGCCCGGCCAGAGGCTGACAATACGCGGACTTGCCGACGCGCTGGGTTCGAGCCCGATGCCCGTGAGGGAAGCGCTGCGCCGCCTGCAGGCCGAAGGCGCATTCGAGTTCAGCGACACGGCGCGGCTGAGTGTGGTTCACCTATCAGGACCTCAATTGCGCGACGTGCGCGACGCACGGGTAGCGCTTGAGGGGCTCCTCGCCGAACGCGCAGCAATCCGCATGACAGGGGTCGATGATACCGAGATCGCCCAACTCTACGATCGCCTCCAGGCAGCCGCCGATGCGGTCGACGTACCGGCCTATCTATCGGCAAACTTCGCCTTTCATAGGCGGATCTATCAGATCGCTCAAGCCCCGATCATCCTTGGTGCGGTCGAGAAGTTCTGGGTTCTGATTGGCCCGTGCTTCGTACTCGTTGCGCCTGACGCCGCACACCTGCGCCGCTCCATGGATGCGCATCGCCGCATTCTTGACGCGCTGATGCATCGCGACGGCCCCGCCGCCCGCGCGGCTGTGACCGATGACATCATGCAGGCGGCCAACTGCCTTTCGCGCGTTATCGACAAACCTGAAAAGAAGCGCTCGGCCGCCACTCCCAAACGCAGGCGTGGAAACGCCTCGGTATGAGGATCCTGCAGCGGCTCATGCCTCGTCCCGAGCCGCGCGTCTGGATCGCACCTTTATCTAAGCGATCGTCGATTGTACGGACGCGAGCCGACCTTCCTGGCCGCTGCTTTGCGAGAGCCTCTTTGAAGACTCGTGCACCTTCACGTCATTTGAGCTTGTTCACGTCAATCCACAATCTACGCAGGGGGACTTGAATGTTTGGAAATCAGTCACGCCGCAAATTTCTCAAGCTGGCGGCGAGCGGAAGTGCGATGTTCACGCCGGGCCTTGTTACCGGGTCTGCAAATGCACAGGGCGTTCCGACGCTCACGGTCGCCTGGGGCACGGATATCGATTCTTTCGATCCGGCACAGTTCAAGTCCGACGGCGCTTATATCGTTCAGGCAAACATCTACGATACGGTATTGAGTTGGGGGGCGGAGCCGGTTGGCGGATCGCCCAACCTTGCGATGTCCAAGCCCGGTGTTTTCACAGGCGGGATCGGCGAAAGCTGGACATATGAGAACGACAACAAAACCCTTGTCGTCAAGATCCGTCGCGGCCTAAAGTTTCCCAGCGGGCGGCCGGTGAATGCAAGCGCGGTGAAATATCTCTTTGACCGAGGGCTACAATCCACCGGCTACATGCGGCTCATCTTTCCGACCATGATCGGAGTCACAGAGGCCGATCAATTCGAGGTTCGCGACGAGAGCACCTTTGCCATCAACCTGCCGGCGCCAAGTGCCATGTTGCTCGACGTGCTGGCCTTGTCCAACAACGCACTTCTCGATCCCGAAGAGATCAAGCTGCACGCGACGGCCGACGACCCCTGGGCCGCTCAATGGCTCAAGCGCAATACGGCCGGGCTTGGGCCCTACAAAGCTGTCAGAAACGAACCGGGGGTCGAGGTAGTCCTGGAAGCGACCCCGGGCTATTGGGGGCCGCCACCCTATTTCAGGCGCATCGTGATCAAATCGACGGCGAATGAAGCGGACCGGATTCTCCTGCTCAAGCGCAAGGCCATCGATATGGTGATCGGACCAAATTCGATGTCGCCGAAGAACCTCAAGAGTCTTGAGGGCGAGCCGGGCCTCAATGTCGTGTCTCTGCCCGATACCAATTGCAATTTCCTCTGCATGAATCTGAAGAAAAAGCCGTTCGATAATGTGAAGGTTCGCCAGGCGATCAACTACACGATGCCGATCCACGCGATCATCCCAAACGTGCTCTATGGCTATGGCGAACAAATGAAAAGCCCGGTCGCAGCTCAAACGCCCGGCTATGATGGTTCGCTCTCGCCGTACACATATGATGTCGCCAAGGCAAAATCACTGATGGCGGAAGCTGGGTTCGGCTCCGGGCCGATCCCGGTCAAGCTCGCGGTGCGTGTGGGCTATGCGCCGCATGAGCAAGCAGCGGTTTGGATACAGCGCGAACTGGAGAAGATCGGATTCCAGGTCAGCATCGAGAAGGAGCCCGACGCGACCTTCCGCCAGCTGTCATCGAGCGGCGGGCACGAGCTGTCGATCGAAACGTGGCAGTCCTGGATCAACGACCCATTTTATCACCTCTATTGGAACTTCCACAGCAAAGCCAGTGCGACCAACAAGGGGGGCTACGCCAATCCTGCCCTCGACAAGATTATCGACGAGAATATCCGCGAGGCTGATTCAGCGAGGCGCATGGCCGCAGTCAAGGACGCGCAGAAGATTCTACTGGATGACGCGGCGTGGGGTCTGCTTTGGTACGACAATTGGGCGAGGGTGACCCGTTCTGAGCTCGCGGGCGTTGCGAAGTACTGGGATTCGTTCGAGCGCTTCGACAAGATGAAGCTGGCTTGAAAAGCAGCCTGGACGCGCTGAGAAGGTCATGTCGTTCCTCGCTTTCGTGCTTCGTCGAGTAGCTCTGCTGGCGCCGACCTTGCTCGGCGCCAGCGTCATCGGCTTTCTCCTCGTCTATCTGTTGCCCGGCAATCCCGCCCTCGTGAAGACTGGCGCGATGGCGATGCCCGAATCTGTCGCGGAGATGCAGCACAGGGTGGGGCTGAATCAGTTGCTCGATGCGCAATACGAGCAGACATGAGTGCTCTTCTCCATGAAGATCTCGGCGGAAGCTCCTCGACTGGCCGTCCCGTTTTGGTTGACGTCAAGCAGGGTCTGCCGGTCACCTGCGAGCTGACGTTGGCGAGCGTGCGTCTTGGTCTTCTGTTTGGTGTCCCGCACGGTGTCGGAGCCATGGATCTCGGCGTCATCGTCCAGGAAGGCGATGCGGCCAGCTTATTCGCCGACCCAACGCATCCCTACACACGCGCGCTTTTGTCATCGCTACCCGTTCCTGATCCGGACGTCCGGCGCGAACGCTTCGCTTTAAAAGGCGAAATCCCAACTCCGACCGCCGTTCACGTCGGCTGTCGCCTTCGCGCTTGCTGTCCGCTGGCCAAGGCGGTCTTGCCGAGCCCGTCCCGCGACGGGAAATCGCGCCAGCTCATCACGTCCTCTGCCATTTGGCCCGACAGACCCAAACATGAGTGGAACGAAGCCCGTCTCATTAGGCCTAGACCGGCGCTCGCAAGGCCCAGCTCTTGCCGCTCTGCCGATCGGCCAGCCCATCCGCCGCCCCTCGGCGTGATCGCATGCGTCGTCAAGGATCGGACGCGTGGGCTGGTCAGGAGCTTGGCCGCGGGATCGGCGAAGCGGCAAGGCAAGCCCTTTCTTCATCACCTCTCGGCCGGATCAGCTGCTTGAGCGCGGCCGGAGGCAATTGTCGGAGACGTTCATGTCGATAGAATTGTTGATGCTCGGCGACCAATCGGTGTCCCGCCTTGCCGCTCGTACCAGGCTTGCCGAAGAGAGCGGATTTGAAACCGTCTGGCTTGCGGATGAGCGCTTCTACCGGGAAACTTACGCGTGTCTGTCCCACCTGGCTGGACAAACCTCGCGCGTCAATCTCGGTCCCTGCGTTACCGATCCGTTCGCGCGCCACCCGGCTTTGACCGCCATGGCCTTGGGCACCCTCGATGAAATGTCGGAAGGCCGCGCCATTCTCGGGATCGGCGCGGGCGTCTCCGGCTTCGCCGAGCTGGGGATCCAACCGCGCAAGCCTCCGCTGGCCATTCGCGAAGCCGTTGATCTGATCCGTCAGCTGATGGCCGGGCAGGAGGTCGACTATCAGGGCGAGATCGTTCGTTTTCAGCGCGGCCGATTGAATTTCGTCCCACCACGCGCGCGCGTCCCTGTTCGCGTCGCAAGCAATGGGCCGCTCGGCCAGAAAATGGGCGGCGCAGTCGCCGATGGCGTGATGATGGAAGGGTGCGGATCTGTTGAAGAAGCAAAGGCCTTCGCGTCGACCGTCGCCGAGGGCGCCATGAAGGCCGGCCGTTCTCCGGGCGAGGTTAAGCTTGTCGCGCGCCTGGATTGCTGTATCGCCGATGACGGTAAGCAGGCACGGGATATATTGCGGCCTTCAGTGACGCGGATCATTGCGCAAGCCACTTCGCGGTTCTACACGCTCCAGACCCAGGGACTTACATTGCCAAAAGAGGTCGTCGAAGCCATTGGACCGGTCCCTTATGCTGCCGGCGTCACCCCGTTCGCGCCACTCTTCCCCCTCGTGACTGACCGCCATGTCGACGCTCTCACCCTCTGCGGGACTGTCGAAGAGGTGACCCAGCACGTCATTGACCTTCGCCGCGCCGGCGTCACGGGCTTCAATATCTTTCCCGTTCCGGCTCCGGGTATCAGTTACGAAGATGTCATTGTGCGCTTCGGAACCCAGGTCTGGCCGGCGGTCGAGGCGACTCTCGCCAAGGAGTCCAGCGATCGGAGCCCATAAGCCTCGAGCGATTCGCTGCAAAAGAGAGTGGCTGGCTATGAGCGGTCCCCGTTGCGCCGCTTCGATCGAAGCACAGCGTAGCCGATATCTCTGAGGGTTGGGGGCAGCTTGGCGCGGGCCTGAGCCAAGATGATGGGCTCGCTCGTGGCGTTTAGCAGGACCTTATCGTCACCCGCTGACCCAACATTTAAGAACCTCCTGGTTGAAGCTTGGCCTTGAGGATGTGAAAGCTCGCTCTTTCTCCCTGAGCAATAATGATGAGGAGCACTTCATGACGACCGTCGTCTATATCCTGACCGCCTTAAAACCAGGGGTCGATTCCGACGAATACGAACGATTCGAGCGCGAAATCGACTATCCGTTTACAGCAAAGCTGAAGACGATCATCAGCTATCGGATTCATCGCCTCACGGAGCCAGTGCCGTTCGACGGCGGCCCTTGGGATTACATCGAGCGCATCGAGGTGAGCGATCGCGCAGCCTATGAGGCGGAGCTGGCCACATCCGCCAAGGATCTCATCGACCTGATACACAATAAGTATCTGGACGAGTCGAAGCTGAAGTTCATCTGGTCCAGGAGAATCGATCCATGAATGCGGGCGAATGTGATCTCAACGGCAAGGTCGCCCTTGTCACCGGCTCCTCGTCAGGCGCCGGCGCTGCAATCGCACTCGAGCTCGCCCGGCGTGGGGCGCGTGTCGCGGTGCATTGCCGGCGTGCTTTGAGCGAGGGAGAAGGCATTGTCGCCCGCATCGCCGAGATTGGTGGAAAAGCGGCGGTCTTTCCGGCTGACCTCAGAGATCCAGAAGCGGCGGCAGCGCTTGTATGCCGCGTGACGGAGCGATTGGGAGCCGTAGGCATCCTGGTCAACAATGCGGGTCCCTATTCGGATACGCCGTTTCGGTCACTCCCCCTGTCGGAGTGGGAGACGGTCATGACGGTGAATCTAAGGACACCGTACCAGCTCGCTCAATGCACCGTCACTGGCATGGAGCGAATGGGCTGGGGTCGGATCATCAATGTGAGCGCAACCTCGGCCTATGCGAGGTCGCATTCGGTCTATGGCCTTGCCAAGGAGGCTTTGATCCATTTGACGCAGTGCCTCGCGCTCGAATTTGCGCCCGCTGTCACGGTCAATGCGATCGTGCCCGGCCAGATCGCCAGCGAGCGTACCGACGCGATGACCCACGACAAGGCGACGGTCGTCATGGAAACGCCGCTGGCGCGACTGGTTACGGAACAGGAAGTCGCCCGTATGGTGGCGCTTCTGTGTGCATCGGAGTTTTCCACGGTGACGGGACAATCAATCGTCATGGATGGCGGAAGATCGCTGCCGCGCGCCCTGAAACTCAACGTCACGACGACTGATTGAGTGTCCGCCGCGGGCAAAAATCCATTCCTTGGTTTGAGGGACCGCTGGCCTTCCCGGCCCTTTGCTGACTTCCGGTGTCCGGCCGCTCGTGGGTCCCCCAGGCTTGTACTGCCCTGTGACGAAGCTCGATCGCTTATCGACACGTCTAAGCAACGAAACGGTGCAACGCGGATGGCTGCCTTTAGGTCAGGCGCGTTCGTGCCTGAGTCTTACGGTGAGAAACAGCCAATCCCAGATAACTCTGTCGCAACCGGTGATCGGGGCCGACTTGGTGCCGGGGCGGGCGGCTGACGATGAGAACTGTCTCGGCCGAACTCCTTCGGCTCCGTCCCTGACAGCCGATGGCCCTGCCTTTTTCATTCCCGGGAGAAGGGTGAAGGGCAATGTCCTCTGGGCCCCGTTCAGCAGCTGGAACGTGTGCTGCGCCGCAGGCTTTTCCGCTTCTTGGCTGCGCCACGAGCGCGCGACATTCGCTGCAGGTGCTGTCCGTTGTTGATTCGATCGTCTGTCTAGAATCCATCGCATCTTGCAGAAATGTTTCGCTCACCTCCAATCTTGCGGCGGATTCCACCGCAACTATCCAGCAAAGGCAGTCAGATCGCCGAGAAACGAGACCTTCGCAGTGCTAGCTTGCGCGCAGATGCGAGGCAAAATGCAATGGGGCGGGGATCCAATGTGAGGTGCAATCGGCAGCTGGATGCGGCAGGGCGCCTGACCTTGAGGTTCATCCGCCGCAATCCTCATTTGATTATGGGTAACGAGTGAGCGAGCTTTCGATTCAGGCGTGGCGCGATGGTCGGTGTCCCGGCTTGGCCCGGGCGGGATAGTCCGCGTACGGAATGCCGCGCTGGCAACATTGTCTCTCCATTCGGACCAGCGGCCTGAGAGCTCCATTGCGATTTGGCAGATCGCGTCGAGTAGAAAAGCGGCGCTGCGCCGCTAGAGCTTAAAAGGCTCGGCGTCTTTAGGAAGCGCGCCGGGCACGTAATAGAGTCCAGCAAACGAGCTTATCCCCAGTGCGGACAGGTCATCACCAAAAATAAACTCGGCCGTTCCGCGGGCCTGCACTCGGAAGACCATTGCACGAAGACAGGCGGCACTCGCCGGGAGGTTTCATGAAGGTTGCCGTTGCCAAGGAAATCGATCCGTCGGAGCCGCGGGTCGCCGCTTCGCCGGATACGGTGAAGAAGTTCAAGGCGCTGGGCGCCGAGATCGCCGTCGAGCCGGGCGCCGGCCTCAAGTCGGGTCTGCCGGACTCCGAATTCACTGCCGTGGGCGCCACCGTCAGCGCCGACGCGCTGAAGGACGCCGATATCATCATCAAGGTGAAGCGCCCTGAAGCCTCCGAGTTAGCGCAGTACAAGCGCGGCGCGCTGGTCATCGCCATCATGGACCCCTACGGCAACGAGGCCGCGCTGAAGACGATCGCCGATGCCGGCGTCTCCGCCTTCGCGATGGAATTGATGCCGCGCATCACGCGCGCGCAGGTGATGGACGTGCTGTCCTCGCAGGCCAACCTCGCCGGCTACCGCGCCGTAATCGAAGGCGCCGAGGCCTTCGGACGCGCCTTCCCGATGATGATGACCGCGGCCGGCACCGTGCCCGCCGCCAAAGTGTTCGTGATGGGCGTCGGCGTCGCCGGCCTTCAGGCGATCGCGACCGCGCGCCGTCTCGGCGCCGTCGTCACCGCGACCGACGTCCGGCCCGCTACCAAGGAGCAGGTCGAATCGCTCGGTGCGAAATTCCTCGCCGTAGAGGACGAGGAATTCAAGAACGCGCAGACCGCCGGCGGCTACGCCAAGGAAATGTCCAAGGAATACCAGGCCAAGCAGGCCGCGCTTACCGCCGAGCACATCAAGAAGCAGGACATCGTGATCACGACTGCGCTGATTCCGGGCCGGCCGGCGCCGAGGCTCGTCACGGCCGAGATGGTCAGGTCGATGAAGCCGGGGTCGGTGCTGGTCGATCTCGCCGTCGAACGCGGCGGCAATGTCGAAGGCGTCAAGGCGGGCGAGGTCGCCGAGGTCGATGGCATCAAGATCGTCGGCTACACCAACGTCGCCGGCCGCGTCGCGGCGTCGGCCTCCAGCCTCTACGCGCGCAATTTGTTCAACTTCATCGAAACGATGATCGACAAGACCAGCAAGGCGCTGGCCGTGAACTGGGACGACGAACTCGTCAAAGCGACCGCGCTAACCAGGGACGGCGCCGTCATCCACCCGAATTTCCAGCCGAAAGCGTAAGGAGAGCCGTCATGGAGCATATTGCACAAGTCGTCGACCCCTTCGTCTTCCGGCTGTCGATCTTCGTTCTCGCCGTCTTCGTCGGCTATTTCGTGGTGTGGTCGGTGACCCCTGCGCTGCATACGCCGCTGATGAGCGTCACCAACGCGATCTCCTCGGTGATCGTGGTCGGCGCGCTGCTCGCGGTCGGCGTCGGCATGATCTCGAGCGGCTCGGGCTGGGCGCGCGGCTTCGG
>NZ_JBEPQF010000065.1:0-16403 GCF_040547695.1 Bradyrhizobium sp. JR4.3
TCATCCTCTCAGCCGTCGGCCACAACTTCCGCCGCATCCTAGCCTGGCTCAGAGAACTCTTGTGCCTGTTCCTGGTCCGACTATGCCGCGTGCTGGCCGGTCCAGCCCCGCTCAATTCGCCTTCTTAACGGACGACTAAGTTACCGCTGCTTAGATTGGCTTGCGTGGCCTTGGGCCAGGGCGCAGGGCCGACCTCGAACGCAACGTCGCTCCATCCCAACCGACCAACGATGAACGAACCTTTTGCTCTCAAGCTCCTACGCCAGATCATGGAATGGGATGAAGAGACTGCCACGCGGGAATACCGGTGGATCCGATTGATGTCGCTTCTCAAGTTTGACGGGTATCGAGACTACGTCGCCGGTGTCCGATTTGCAGAAAGCCTGGCGGGCTGGCTGAATGATCCCTTGTCCTCGCAGCGTCACCGGATGTTGCGGATGGCCGCTTTTGCGTAGCGCTGTGGCTACCTTTCTGGCGAGCGGAGGATTCTTTGCGTTTTCCCAGTCCTGTCGCACGACGGGGACCACGGCTGAGGGCTCGCGCTGCTTTTCGAGATAGGCGCGCACGCGCTCCATTCTCTGCTCCTTTACATTGTAGAGAATCTCGGCGGGCCTTGGATCGTGACGGGTCACGATCTGTCGCTGCTCCGGCTTTCGATCCTGGTTCGCTACAATCTTTCACTGCTCCGACGGTTGAGCGGCGCGCGGGACGGTGACGCCTGCGCTTAGCTGAGCAATGAGCCATAGATCTCGAGCCAAATTCGCAGTGGCCCGCAGCATGGCATTCGGTACCCGCGCTGCCAGCGCGTCACGATCGGTCACTGAACATAGCCGAAACCCGCGCGCGGCGTCCGCCGGTTCTCTCCAGCACGGCGGCGAAGCTGACCGCGAAGAGGAGCCGAGCTCCATCAGGATCGCGTCGGCAGCGGCATAAACATCTTCGCGACTAACGCTGTCCGACACCATAACGAGTTTCCCTTTCGGCTGGAATTCTAGCACCAACGCCGTTGAGGGTATCCTAACAACATAATTCGAAAGGGAGGGGGAACGCATCCGTTCCCCATTCCCAAAAGACGAACTCCCGAACTTCTCCCGATCTTGGACCTTCGATTCAAAAAATCACTGTGCCACAGGGGGTTTTCGGAAGGCCTTAAAAGTTAGGTGGTATAATGACCCCTGTTCTCCTCATGACACGAGTCCTTGCCGCTATCTTAAAAATAAGCGTTCCAAGACGGGGTTTAGGCTAAGTTCAAGTCATCCCGCTCAGTGTAACGCCGAAGGACTGGAGCGGGAACAAACGGCGCACAACGGCGCCCAGCGGAATATAAAGTCCCGAACTTCTCCGAAACTGGGAACGGGGTCGTTCCGCTCCCCGCCGGCACAACCTGTGCCGGCGGGACGGCCGGCCGGGCAGTGGCCGCCCCGGCGCGCCCGGCCGAGCGGCGTCGGGGCCGCTGCTGCCCGGAAGTACCGGAAACAACCGAAGCTTGACAAATGTAATGCTGTGCATTACATCAAGTCACATGCTTGCAAACGCCAACGTCGAGATCGATTGGGATCCCAACCACGCCGGCATGTGCGCGGTGCTGGATCCGGGCGTGCTCGTCGCGCAGCCGGACCCGTTCCACTCGGTCGGGCTTGCCATCCTGGGCACCAAACAGGCGCGGGCAGCCGACGCCCTGCGCCGCGAGCTCGCCGCGCTCGATCGCGGCATCGATGCGGTCTTCGCCAGTGCCCACGAGCAGGCCCATATCTTCGCCGGGGCGCTGTTCTCACAAAAACGGTTCTGGCGCCTCTACCGCGACATCGACAACACCGCCCTCGGCTTCACCGGCCGCGGCGCATTCGGTCGGACCGCAGGTCCGCTGCTGGGTCCAGCGCCGGGACCGACCGCTCCCGCACTCGAGCTGTCGTCGCGCCAGATCGCCCACATCCTGCGCCACATGCTCGCCGGCCTCGGCGAGAGCGAGCAGGACGACCTGGCGCTCACCACCGCCCTTCGTGCCCTCCTGCTCAAGGAGATTGCGCGCCTCGCCGCGTTCAAAGTCGTTCAGTTGCGCCGCGCGCCGGCTGCCGCCAGGTCGCTGCGCGACCGCGTCCTCCGCCTCGAGATCCACACCGGAAGTTCACCCCCGGCAACGGCTGCCATCAGCCTTGCCGCGTGCAAGGCAACATCCCCGATTGCAGCCTTGCAGGTGAACCATGCAACGATTTGCCACCAAGACCACCGAACTCATCGCCACGACCCGCTTCGGCGGCGGCATCCGCCAGCACATCACGGTGGCGGCGCACGAGATCATGCAGCTTCTCGTCGCCTGCCACTCCCTTCAGGACATCGGCGTCATCGGGACTATCACCCGCTTTGCCAAGACCGACGGGCTCTACGGCCTCAAGGTCGAGGGCAAGTGGTTCGTCACCTTCCGATGGTCGAAGGACTTTGGCGCCTACCAGATCCGGCTCGAACGGCGATAGGCCTGTCATGACGGCGACGAAGTATCTTCCCGCGCCCCCGGTGACCCCGGGGGACGTGCTCAGAAAACGCATCCTCGTCGCCGACGTCACCCAGGACACGCTGGCCAAGGCGATGGACGTGTCGCGCTTCTCCGTCAGCCAGATCATCAACGGCAAGCGCGCCGTCACGCCCGAGATGGCGTTGCGCCTGTCCCATGTCACCAGCACCACGCCGGAGTTCTGGCTCGACCTGCAGCGTCAAGTCGATCTCTACGCGGCCCGTCGCAAGCTTGGCGCCGAGCTCAAGCGCATGCCGGTGCTCCGCGCGCCAAAGAGCGAGACCGAGCTCTTCAAGACGCCTAAAACGACACGTTCGCTGTAGCGCCGTCGCTGCCAGCACAGCGGCGTCATTGCGGCGCCATCGAAGCTGGCAATTTTAGTGGGCATCGATGCGAGGCGATATTGACAGCTGCAACCGCGGCGTGTCTTCTTAATCGAATACATTTCGGACAAGCGTGATTGCCAACCAAAGGTATCGCCATGCGACCGAGAATTGCCGCGCTGATCTGCGCCACGCTCCTGACATTGTCTCACCGGGCCCAGGCCTGGAACGCCAACGGGCACCAGATCGTCGGCGCCATCGCCGACGAGATGCTCACCGTCAATGCCAAGAGCCAGGTTGCCACGATCCTCGCGGTGAACCTGCGCACCGCCGGCCCCTGGCTGGACTGCGTCAAGAGCGTTCATCGCTTTGCCGACGGCACGTTTCACTATGTGGTCGAGGAGGCTTTCGAAGCCCCGTGCAAGCCCTTCGCCTCGGCCCATCCCGTCATGCAGCAATACGTCAAGCGCAACTTCTTCCAGTGCAGCTATTTGACCAAGCGCAAGGACGACGACGGCAACGCCTATCAGGAAGAAATGGGCTGCCACAACACCTACCATTTCGACGATGTGGCGATCCAGCGCGGCCATTTCGATCGCAATTTCCAAGGTACCAACGACCACGACATCGTTGCGGCGATCAACGCCGCGATCGCGGTCCTGCTCGAAGGCCCATCGCCGCCACCGTTCAAGATTGCCGACAAGCGTGAAGCGCTGTTTCTGCTCGCGCACCTCGTGGGCGACCTGCACCAGCCGTTGCACGTCGGAGCGGTCTATCTCGACAAGGATGGCAAGCTGGTCGATCCCGACGTCACGCACACGATCGATCCGGCCACCGAAACCGTCGGGGGCAACGTCATCAAGGATTCCGGCAAAAACCTTCACACCGAGTGGGATGCCCCGCCGACCGGTTTCAAGGTTGAACAGGCGCTCGACTTGCTTCCGCTCGCAACTGCGGTCGCGATCGACAACGTCGCCCTGGAAGAGTGGGCCACGACCTGGGCCTCTGACACGCTTCGTCTCGCGCCGCAGGCCTTTGCCACCGCGACCTTCGCCAAGACGGCCGACGGCTGGGACGTCACCTTTGCCGACCCCACCTATGTCCAGAAGCAGGATGACCTCAAACGCCAGCAGCTGGCGAAGGCAGGCGCGCGGCTTGCGCATATCCTCAACAAGGTCTGGCCCTGACGCCACAGGCATTCATTCCGGCGATCCGGCACGAGGGATCATCGCACATGGCTTTCCGTGTGAAATTAAGCGTTCACACTGGCGGGAATAATGTCGGGCTGAGGTGGCAATCTGCCCAAGCGGGTTGCTTGTGACACGTTGATCAAGCAGCCTTGCGGCGGCCAGGCGTCGAGCGCACTCATTCTGAACTGGCGAAGGGAGAACGGTGCTTTGAGCTGGGCCGTGGGCGACTAATGCACCGCCGTAATTACGCACGACACGAAGTTCGCCAATGCGGGACGTTCAGGCAATGCGGGCGCCCCATTCGGCGGGCTCGCTAGCGTCGAAGAGTTGGTGAGCGTGATCAGCCGACCGAGCATCCCTTTTTGGGGCTTTCCTTTACGGAGGAATGGCAATCGTTGGGAGGCGCAGGTATCGCCACCCCTGACTTCAACCCTGAGACCCCACTATCTTGTTTCCAGAGACGACGAAGGTCTTGGCGCTTACGTCATTATCGACCGAGCCCTTCTTCTTGGCGCGCACGAGGGTCGAATGTTCGGACGTCCGTTCATCTTTGACCACGGCGTCGGATGCATATTTCCTTGCGACCTTAACGAATTCCTGAGCCACCCGATCTGGTTTTTCCGGTGGGCGGGCCGCCGCGTCCTGGCCTCGAGTGGGTGAATCAATTGGTTCCCACCCCTCTAGGGCGCCACTGAAATAGTCCGATTTTCCGGCCATATCGACCTCCGATCCGATGGATCATTTAATCCCAATAAAACGCCGCGTTCGGCGGCCACACCGACCCTGTCTGCCCTTTCAAGCCTATTTTGGCTTCGATCGAAGCATCCACCGGAAGGACGCTGGCGGCACCGCCCGGCAGCAAACCTTTCAGCGTTTCCACCTTTGCGTTCGCGTTCAGGTCGGTCCCGAAAGACATGACCGTAGTCGTTTTTGCCCTTATGACAGTCCGGATTAATGTCGCGGTCCGGCCGTAGAGCTTGATCGGTTGTGCATCGGCGATCAGTGGTTTGAGGAATTCGCATTCCTTAGACAAATTGGATTGCAAATCGTCGAGCGTGATGTCCTCGATGGTGGCGTCTGTGAAAACCAACGAGATGTTGTCGACCAGCTTACCGCTCGCCGCCAAGCCAAAGAGCTTCTTCAAATCGAAGAAGAAGGAGGCGGCGCTCTCAGAGATTCCTACGTATCTGGGAAGATCGAATTTATCCGGTTGCGGTGGCACCAGGCTGGGAAAGCAGACTGATCGCCGTTTCAGGACTGACCTGTCCCTCACGTCGATCACGTCTCCGACCTGCTGTCCCTCGGCCGTGATGAAAGGCTCGTAGCCTGCGTTCAGACTATTGAAGTATTGGACTAACGCCGCGCCGTACTCCTGGACGCTGGCCCCCGCCAGGGCGGGCTCTGCTTGCATGCCCGACATCAGAGCCGAAGCTAGTAAGGTAGCAATTGCTGCCCCTTTTATCATCGCTGCTTCTCCTCAACCTCGAATACACCAACGATCGACAGTGCCGTATACTGAAAGTGTATTTGAGGTTTGCCACCCGTGCCGCGCGATTAGTTCAGCAGAGTGAGCTCGGCCACTCTTTCGATTGCGAGGGACGTTGTAGAACATTGCGCGCATTACCTCGGATGAGCTGCCTTCTGGGGAGGACCGTGCAAGGGCACGATGTCTTCGTCGCAGACACTCGGTCTTGTCTTGGCGAGCATGGGCCCCGCCGACCACAATCTGGATCTGCTGCCTGCAGGTGAACATGGCGAACTCCATTCCTGACAGGCTGCTGGCACCGCGGTCCTGCGCAATAGAGCCGTGACAAGCCCAGCCGCGGCGGCTGTCATCGCCAACGGCCCCGGTCTGAAGTTTGAACAGCACGGCCAGCATCGACAAGAATTACGAACGCATCGTCGACGACGTGGTGAAGCTAACCGAGGTCGCCGCACTTTCAGTAATTACAAATGCCTCGCCAAAACCTTAATAGCATTGATGCAATTATGCAACTAATCAGATATAGATGGAAGTGCGTCTTTCTTGGCTCGTGGAACTCGTTCGAGGGACGGGCAAAGGCAAATGGGGTGGCGGAAGTCTTTATCTTCGATGGATCGGAGACGGTGGGATGCCCGGTTGCGTATTGCAGTCAGCACTGACTGATTTGATGTTGTGGTTGGAGGAAGCGAAATGGTGATCGTCAATTTGCCTGGAGGTGGCGTGCAGGAGGTTGGTGAGACCGAACTGCTTTGGCTTAGGAAAGCATTTGATAGCGAGTGGAAAGGGGCGACCATGCTCCGCTTAGTAGGGGATCGCATCTACTCGGCTGAGAAAGTCAGTGACTTAGTCGACAAATTTCAGGCCGCGAAAGTGCGTTTGGCCGAGTTCGCAGCTCCAGACGTCAAGGTAAAGATTGTCGTCAGTGCCGAACGGGTTCGGCAGGTCACGGAAGGCAATCCAGAGATCTACCACGAGCAGGCCAAGTCGATACTCGATTTCGGAGGCAGAGTATTTCTCGCAGTGCGGGAGGCCCCCAACGATGCGCGACAAAAGCTGAGGGATGCCAAGGCGGTTACCTCTTAGCTGGAGAAACCATCGCTATCTTGTTTTAAAGACTGCGTGAGCCGTGCAGCGCGTTCGGCTTTCGCAGAAGTTCGCGCTGCATACTTCAGCGATGGTCCAATCGATGTTCACTTGCAAGCGGGATTTGAGCCCTCACAAGGAGAGTACGATGGTGATCGAAGGCGCTACGGGGGTCGGGAGGCTGAGGCACGTTTGTTATCGCCATATGCCAGAGCCATCCAGTTCGACGATTTTACAATCTGGACAAGCTCAACATCGGTCTGATCGCTGATGCGACCATCTATGTGGACTATGACCCGCTCGCGAAAGGGAGTGGGTATGTCCCGCCCCAGGTGAAGCTTGAATTCGGCGCGCGATCAACCGGTGAACCGGCCGAAATCCGTCCGGTTACCTGTAATGCCGCCAGCCACTTGCCCGAGATCGAGTTTCCAACGGCGAAACCAAGGATCATGCTGCCCAAGAGGACCTTCTGGGAAAAGGCAACCGCGATCCACGTCTTTTGTGCACAGGGGATCGACGGTGATCGTATTTCCCGCCACTGGCATGATCTTGTGCGGCTCGACGACAAGGGCTTTGCCCAGGCTGCATTTGATGACAAGCCTCTTACCAAAGAAGTCGCTGACTGGAAGTCGAAGTTCTTCCGTGAGAAAGACAGCAACGACTACGTCGCGGCCATCTCCGGCAAGCTCCAGCTTGTTCCCGACGAGAGCATCCGCAAAGAACTGGAAGCGGATTATAAAAAAATGGGCGACGACGGGGTTCTACTGGGAGACGTCGATGACGAGATCATGAAGCGCTGCACAGCGTTGCAAGAAATGGCTAATGCAGGCTAGCGCGTTCGCTTTGGAAATCCGTCAATCTCTTTCGTCTGTGCAACGCAATCTCGGAGAGCGTCTGAACTTATGTTTCTGCCAAACGTGTTTGCACCTCGGTGACAAAGGCTGATGGCTGTAGGCAGAGTACATCATGTGAATTTCGGCTTTCGCGCGTGTGAAGCCCACATAGAACAAGCAGCGCCACTCCCGCAAGCGTTCCGCGGAGGCGTTGTTCCAAGGAATTCAGCCCTGGTCCGTGGCAAACAGGATCACCACCGAAAATTCGCGTCCCTTGGCACTATGTAAACTGGACAGATTGATGCGGTCCGAGCTGATACCTTCACCCGAGAATTGTGAAAGGGTCATCTCGGCATGGTCACCGCTACCGTCAATCCGCGCCAGGAAGTTTGATGAAATTTCCGCTTCGTCGGACAAGGTGCGGCAAGTCACCAAGAGCGGATCGATAAGCTCAGTTCGGATATCGACAAGCCAATTGTGAGCTTGGCCGGTTTCATCTCGTCAGTTCCAAAGCGCATCCATCAAGTTTCGCTGGAGGTAAGCCGGTCATCGTCCGTCTGCACGGCTTCGGCAAAGAGGCGATACCACTTGAAAACTGGCCGAAATCAAATCCGCGAGATTTGCGATAGCTACAAGGTCGTTGGGATGCGTCGAACCTCTCTCGCATTGAGTCTCGTCATTCTGTCAAACGTGGCCTTGGCCGACGATTTTGTCGGACACGCCAGCGTGATCGACGGCGACACGCTGGAAATGCATGGAGTGCGCATCCGGCTTTGGGGTATCGATGCACCGGAGAGCAGCCAGCTGTGCCGCGGCGAAGACAGTCTGCAATATCGTTGCGGTGCGCAGGCCGCGAACGACCTTGACGTCTTCATTGCCCGCCGTCCCGTCAATTGTGTCCCAGTCAGCCTCGACCCGTATGGCCGCACGGTCGCGACCTGCTCGGTCGCAGGCAGGGATCTCGGTGAATGGCTGGTACGCAGCGGCTTTGCGTTGGATTGGCCCCAATACTCGAAGGGCAGGTATCGCGAAGCTCAGCGCGAGGCTGAGCGCACCGGCCAGGGGCTCTGGAAGGGCAGCTACGTCGAGCCGTGGTTCTATCGTGCATGCATCCGCGCAAGTGGAAAGCCGTCCGCCTGTTCGGACGATGCAAATGCCCATCCTTGAAGCGATCTATTCAAGGCGCCAATTCACAACGTGCGTTGGCCAATCACCGCATTTGGGTAGATGGCTCTGGCGCCGTTTGGGCGACTCACGCTACCCATCATTCCCAATCACCTCAGTGCAGAATGGGAATGAAATGGTTGCTGCCACCCGTGAATTGCCGGCCTCTGGTTATGCGCTTGAAGTGGACGGCCGGCTCAAAGACTGAATTTGCAACCAGAGACGGCGCGAGGGCAGGCGGAAGAACTAAAGAAGCGTTTTCCCATGCTTCAGATCAGGATCTACGACGCGCAGACGAATGTACGCGAGGAAATCTAGAGCCGCTGATTCAAGTCTTGGCGGAGTTGCTCGGCCAGAGCGCGTGCGGCTGCCGGCGCACCGGGCTCTCGTCAATCGAGCCGCTTTGCGTCTCGGCCGTGCGGCTTCGATCCCTCGCGCAGTAGGTGCCATTCTAGCTTTTCTCTTGGCAGGCGAGAAGGCTTTCCTGGGCCTGCCTTGCAGTCCCAGCAATTGCAATACCCGGGAGCCTAGCCGCCCTTTCTTGAGGTTGGGACGACCATAGTCGCAGATGTCGCCTTATCGCTCGTCGGGCCAGGTTGCGTCGATGGCGCAGGTCGTTTGGCTATTGCCAGTCCATTTTGCCAGTGGTCCCAATGACGGCCAACGTCGTCATGAGACGAAGGCCTTGAGCGAAGACATCGGGGTGCGCATCAAACTCCTTTGTATGGACTCCAGCCAGTCCACGTCCGTCCCTGCTGACTCCGATGGAGAAGTACAGCGCGGGCATGACGTCCGTATAATATGAGAAATCCTCCGAGAACATGCCGCGCCCAGGGTGGGTCTCCAGCGCCCCGGGCCATGCCAGTGCGAGAGGCGGGATGATCTGCTCGAACAGCGCAGGTTCGTTACGCGTCGCCGGCGCACCCGGTCGGATCGTCCAGTCGTAATTTACAGTCGCCTCCGCTGCCATTCGCGAGACAAGCTGATCGAGCTTTTCCTTGAGTGAGGGCTCGCCGTTCTCGCCCTGTGCGATATTCTCGAAGCTGCGGATGGTGCCGCTGACATCGGCCTCCGCGGGGATAACATTGCCCGCATTGCCATCGGCGAGGAGTCGCGTGACCGAAATGATGACAGGCTTGTTAGCGATATCAAGGTGACGAGCCGGATACTCAGACAGCTCGATCGCCATGCGCGCGGCGACGAGCGGCGTATCGCTGCCTTCATTGGGCGCAGCCGCGTGCGAGCCCGTCCCTTTGATTTTGAGATGAAAGTAGTTGCTTCCGGCCAAGGCAAAACCTGGTGCGATCGCGATGGTCCCTATCGGCATGCCGGGAGCGACATGTTCGGCGAAGATTGTCTTGACCCCGAGGCGCTCGAGAATCCTCTCGTGCACAATGTCATCGGCGCCGCCCGGGGTTTCCTCGGCCGGTTGGAACAAGAAGACGATCCTTCCTGAAATACGGTTCTTGTTGGCGATCAGAATGGCAGCAGTGCCGAGCAAGATTGATGCGTGGATGTCATGACCACAATTATGCATCAAGCCGTCGATCCGTGAGCGCGGGGTGTGAGACATTGGCTCAACCGCGTTGAGCTCGAGGGGGCGGGCATCCATCTCAGCTCGCAGTGCAATAACTGGTCCCGGCCTACCGCTATCAAGAACTGCGATCACGGCCGTCGGCGCTTCGGTCGAGACGATAAACTCCGTGAAGCCAAATCCCTTCAGCGCATCCAGAAGATACGCCTGGGCCTTGAACTCCTTCTTCCCCAGCTCGGGATTCTCATGCAGGAACGTGTAGGCGCTTCGTACAGGCTCTATCATCGACGCAATTGTGGTCGACAAATCTGCGGCGGCCGCCGGTGCGCAGCCAAGAAGCGCCAGCAGGCTGAGACCAATGACGGCTATTTTTTGCACCGATGCCTCAACCCTCGTAAAAGGACGAAATTACAGGCCTTGTCGAGCTTTGTTCCAATCGAGAGGCGCGATCAATCGACCTAACGTCGATCACAGATCACGGTCCCCAGATAGGTTACGTTTGGCGCGGCCAGCTTGGTAAAATCGATGTCCATTGATCCGCCACCGAGTGTCGCAATCGTCCCGGAGGCGTTGAAATTCACGCCCGGAATCGCAAGCGCGGAAGCATTGATCTGGTCGATGGTAGCGAGGATGTCTTTGACTGCATTGCACATTCTGGGGAATTGATCGCCGGGCCTGCATTCCGCTGCTCGGATGCAATTGGCGAGCTTCTCATAAATCGCCTCGATTCTGCCTGTGACCTCGCCCAGCTTCTGATTGGCCCGTTTCAGCCGCGCCGTTCCCGCCACTTCTGCGAACCGGTCGTTGATTTGATCCGCCGACAGATGCTGGAGCTGCCACTCGGCAACAATTCGATCGAGATCTGCCTTCGAGAGCGGACGTCTTATCTCGGCCTGCGCCTCCACTATCATGCTTCGGCCATTGCGAAGTGTGTTGATCGCACTCTTGTAAGGTGAGGGGGCCTCGAGGGTGGACGAGGACGGCTGACCGAGTATTTCGTTGATGTACCCGTCCGCACGAGCCTTCTGCTCG
The DNA here is from genome assembly GCF_040547695.1 of Bradyrhizobium sp. JR4.3. Taxonomy (NCBI): domain Bacteria; kingdom Pseudomonadati; phylum Pseudomonadota; class Alphaproteobacteria; order Hyphomicrobiales; family Nitrobacteraceae; genus Bradyrhizobium; species Bradyrhizobium sp. JR4.3. The sequence goes on from NZ_JBEPQF010000065.1 coordinate 11,152, forward strand.
TACACACGAACGAGAGCCATGGAGGCAACGAAAACCGCTGTGGCGCAGAAGGCAAGGAAGCCCGCGAATATGAAGAAATGAATGCGCGAGCGGAGATACTGCTCCGCGGTCATTCCCTTCGGCACGACGCGGCCAGTTTCGATACGTATCGCCTCCAGGCGATCTTCTTCTTTCAGCTTCTCGATCTTGTCCATCAGGATCTGGAAGCGTTTCACCCGCCACGCAATCAGCGTCCAGGCAAGGACCGTTGCCAGATACGCGATAAGGGCGAGAGGGCTCGCCGCCGCCCCGGGTATGGCATTTAGAAAGGCGCCAATTTCTTCGATCATATAGTTTGCAAGGAATGGTTGCGGTTTGCTTTTGCAAAGTGCAAATTGGATGCGATTTCCATATATCAAATCATAGGTTGTGGTCCGAGTTAAGATGTTTAGGAGGCTTGCTTGAAAATTCTTTGCGTCTCTCTACTAAAGAGCGCTCTCTGCTGTCTAGGCTTGGCAGGCGCGATCTTCCTTTCGATTGAGCTCCCCGTCTTTGCACAGTCAGCTGATCCTGCGGTCCAGTCCCAACCGTCCAAGGTCGAGCTTACGCAGCGGTTATCAGCGGCGATGTCCGCGGCCCGAGAAAAATTTGTGTTGGATTTCGGGCCAAACGCGTTTGACCGCGCGGACTATCCCGGTGGCAAGACTCTCGGAGACGTCTGGACGGATTATCTGGGACGTGCCGGGTATCCGAGCTCCCTTGCGGAGCGGCAAAGATACGCCGGGATCCTGCAGGCTGAACTCGACCAGCAGGCCGCGCTTGTGCTTGTGATGGCGCCTGCCCGCGACGAGGCTATTGAGCATAGGGTCGTCTCGCTGAGGCGGATCGTCTCGGGGCGATCGGCAAGACTGGTCGTGCGTCAAGACCCCAACGGAGGGCGCTTCTCGGTGGTGTTCGGAGAGGACACGTCCATCCAAACCACGCTACAGGCGGACGACGGCGCGAGCTATCAGCCGCGGTCTGGCGATGAGATCGCCTGGCAATTCACCTGTGCCGGAAAATTGCCTGACCTGAATGCCAGCGTCCGCGGTTGCTACGACAAGAATTACGGGTACTTGATGGCGAATTCAGCAAAGCGGCCCCTGGAATCGGCGCAGGGACGATATGTTTTCCAGGGAACCAGATCCACCGGCGAACAGATGATGCTCGAAGCGCCGAGCGGATTCTGCAGGCCTATTTTCCTGGAGCTCAAGTCCGGCGCGTGCAAGCTCGACGTCGAGATTGTCAGGGCTGGAAAGTAACTCGGCTCTCCCGGTGAGGTACTTGCTTTCCGATCTTGCAGGCTCGGCGCAGCAAGGGGCGGGCCATTAACCCGACGAGCTTGAAGTCATCGGCCCGCGGGCTCCTCGGCCGGAAGGGAGAACAAAATGGGCCTCGTCCCGTGAGCAAGACACCTCGCCGGGCTCGCCGCTTCCGACTCAAAGGTTGCGGCGCCGTGCTCTCAGCCGATTGTCGCATTTAACAGAATTGCGACGCGGGGGCGCTAAGAAACCTACTCGCGCGGCTGAGGAGGTCGCTCAGAATCAGTTTCGTACGGAAAGTACCAAGGGCGCGCTGTCTGCGAGGTGGATAACGCGTTAGCCGTGTTGAATGTGAGGCCGAATCCGTACCACGTGCGTGCACGAAAGCAGTAGCAAGACGATCATTTGCGTTGCCGCATTGTGTGACGACGACGAACGATTATGTGCTTGGGGGAGCATAGTGACGAATACTGAAATTGCGTTCGAAATCGATGACAGCAGAACCGTTGATGAAAACATCTCGGCGCTCTCGGCCGCGCTCAAGCGGATCGACGATCCCCTGGCAGACGTCCTGTCGGGGGCACTGTCAAGCCTCAGCCTGGACATCGCTCTCGATCACGATGCGCTCCTGGACGCGTTGTATGCAGCGACCTCGCCTGTCGAATCCCAGCCGACCGCCTCTGAGGAAGGCCCTGCACAATGAGCGGCTGGTATCTCCAGAAGGTCTCTATCGAAGGCTTTCGCGGCATCAACAACGAGGGTGCCCCTCTCGTCCTCAAACTCAAGACGGATTGCGTCAACTCCATCTCCGCGCCCAACGGGGTAGGAAAGACATCGATCTTTGATGCGGTGGTCTACGCGATCACCGGCCGAATTCCCAAACTCGATGATCTGCCCGCGGCCGAAAAGGGCTCGTCTTATTATCTGAACCGCTTCCATGCGGGTGGTGTGGGAACGATCACCCTGACCCTTATGCCTGCCGGCGGCGGCGCCGAGGTCGATGTGACGGTCCGGCGCGATGCCGCCGGCGGGCGAACCGTTGTGGCTAGCGCAGGTGCAGACGGAAATGCGATCCTCGCCGACCTCAATCGCGAGTTCGTCCTTCTCGATGGAAAGACATTTCAGGACTTTATCGATCTTGCGCCGCAGAAGCGCGGGCGCTCGTTCGCGGGGCTGCTGGGCCTGAAGCGTTACTCGTCCCTGCGGCAAGGGTTGGCCTCGCTGACAAACACGAGGGCATTCAACAATCACTTCGGCCTCGCCGGCAAAGAAGCCAAGCAAAATAGTGCCGCCGTATCCGTCCAGCGGGCCCGAGGCAATATCAAGGAGGCCTTCACGGCGCTCGTCGGCGACGAATACGATCCGGCCGAAGCCGAGGCGACGATGCTCGCGAAGGCGCATTCCGCCCTCAGTGGCATCGAACTGCTCAAGCCCCTCTGCGCGGGGAGGAGGTTCGAGGAGATCGATCCTTCAAGTTGCGTCGATGCAGCGAAGGCTGCCGAGGGAGGTGAGGCAAGGACAGAACTCGCGAAAATCCTGCGCGACGAGGCGAGGTGGTCAGAGGCCGTGAAAGCCACGCCAAGCGAACAGTATGCCAACCGCATCGTGGAACTGGCCGATGCTCGCGACGCCGCCCTAAACTTTACGCAAGGAGATCTGTTTCGTCAGCTCTACGGTCTCAGCGAAACCATCCTTGAGGATGACAGTTGGGCTGACAAGTGCCTCTGCCCCACATGTGATCAATCCGCTCCCGGTTCGATTCTCGACCACGTTCGCGACAAAATCGCGGCGTTTGAGGCCGTGGAGACTGCGTCTGCCAATCTGGCCCGAGAGTGGACCGAACAAGGCTGGAATCAGCTTGACGAGCTGGAACGGTTGGGCCGCCAGGAAGATGAGCCGGCCCAGCTCTCCGCTGCAAAGGACGTGGGACTGAAGGGGGCGCTGGACGGGGTGCGCGCACGCGCGCTCGCCGAATGGCTGAAGACGCTCAGGAAGCGCGCGCTCGCCAACGTCAAAGAGTTGACCGACAGGAAACTCACCCTGGAGAAGGGCCTTCCAGACAAGCTCACCGCTGTGGTGGAAAAGGCTGAAGCCGCACGCCGTCTTCAGAGCAATTTGTCGGACCTGCGCGCCGCGCGGAGAGAGCAGTCCGCCATCACTGCAGAGCTTGCGCGAATTGCCCGGGTCAAGAGCTTCCTTGACACAGCCAGCTCATGCTTCGCAAGCGCCGAATCCGCGGCGAGTGCGCGTCGGCTCGCCGCGATCGAGCCCGTCAGCCGAAATATCTTCGCAGCGATCATGTACACCGATGTCGTGCCGGCCCTGAGGAAGCGCACCGGCAGCGAGGATCTTTCCATCTCGCTTGCTCAGTTCTGGACGCTGCCGGACGTCTCAGCCCAAGCCGTTCTCTCCGAAAGCTATCGCAACGCCTTTGCGATCAGCGTCTATTTGGCGGCCGCTTCGCTCTATGGTGGGGGCGCCAAGTTTCTGATTCTCGATGACGTAACATCGAGCTTTGATTCCGGACACCAGTTCCACCTGATGAACGTGTTCAAGGAACAATTCGCCCGGCCCGGCGTCCCCGATGGCCCACAGGTCATCCTTCTCAGCCACGACACTGTCCTCGAGAAGCTGTTCAACACAAATGCCAACGAGGGCGGCTGGTGGCATCAGTGCATTCAGGGCACGGCACGAACATCGGTGCTGCCACAGTCGGGCGCAATCCATAAGATCCGCGATGCGACTCACGCCTTTCTGGATACCGGCAACACCGATGATGCCGCTCCCCGTATCAGACAGTATCTCGAGTTCAAGCTCGAGGAGATCATCTCCAAAGTCGGCATTCCGGTGCCGATCGGCATTGCGTTCAACGACGACAAGCACATGGCGAAAAACCTGATAGACGCCATCAGGGCAGCCGTCGATCTCCACGGCGCGGCTGGCCGCCTGGTCCTGGAGGCTGCCCAACTCGCCGGCCTCGGCACCTCGGTGGCAACCATCGTGAGCAATTACCTCTCGCATTGGTCGACGGGGCAGACCCATGCCTTCACGGCCCCGTCCCTGAAAGGGGTCATGCAAGCGATCGAGAATTTCGCGGGTTGCTTCCAGTTCGAGCATCCGGCAGGCTCGAACCAATACCGCTACTACCGGTCTCTTGGCCAAAGGATGTGAGGATGGGCAGGGCGGCTCGAGCCGGCCGTAAAATCATCCTAGCGCGACTTCTCATGGCATCGGCCGTCGAGGAGAGATAGCGTATCCTCGTAGCCAACACGAACTGCCTTCGACGGGGCTTAGGCTCTGCCCAGGCGCTAGGAATTAATCGCGCGCCCTGGGCAGGATTCCAAGTACGCGTCTCGCAACTCCCGTTCGTTGCAACCGATCACTCATGCCGCTCACCCCGGAAGAGCTTTCCCGTCAGAGCCAATTGAAATCTGCGCTTCAGGCCGAGAGGAACGCCCACAAGCTGGAAAATCTCGCGGCCGGACTTGTGGGCCGGTTGCTCGGTATTTCGATTGCGGTGGCCAAATCAGGTTTTCAACACGCTGGCGATGCGGGTGCGGTCGGCCAGCAGGATCGCCGGTTCCGCTTGGAGTGCAAGAAATAGTCGTCCGTTCTTTAATCGCGGGCACGGTGTCAACCCCGATAGACAAAAATGATCCGCTGCCGGGTTCATGGTTCTTTCCGCGGTCGTCTCTATGCAGGAGCGCCGCATGATGGCGTTCAAAAGGCGTGGCATCTCGATGTGAAGAGCGCGGTGCGTAAAGCCCGCAGGGACGACTTCGAGATTGCCCACACCTTCGTCCCGGCAGGGACGCTTGTTCCGCCGAAGGCGGATCCGGGTTGGTTTAAGACTGGTTCATGCGGTGCGCATCTCTGCCTGGAATTCGGTGCCGTCGGTCCAGATAGCATGGAGGATGACAGCCATTTTGCGAGCCACGGCAACCTTGGCCTTTTTGGCGCCGATGCGTTTGG
>NZ_JBEPQF010000066.1:0-16048 GCF_040547695.1 Bradyrhizobium sp. JR4.3
TCACAGTCTTGGCCGGAGCCTGTCGCGACCCAGACCTTCTCTCTCGACGTCTTCAGCCTCAAAAGCCAATAGCGCAACAGGCCCCTTGTGGGAGAAGGGAGCCCTCACTCCCCGATCAGCGTCAGCCACTCGTCCTCGGTCAGCACCTTGACGCCATGCCTGGTGGCTTCTGCGAGCTTCGAACCCGCGCCTGGACCGGCGACGACGAGATCGGTTTTCTTGGACACCGATCCGGACACCTTTGCGCCTAACCGCTCAGCGGTGGCCTTGGCCTCGTCGCGCGTCATCTTCTCCAGCGAGCCCGTGAACACCACGGTCTTGCCGGCGACGGCAGAATTGCTCTTCGGCTTTTCGGCGTCGATGATCTCGACCTCTTTGGTCAGCCGCTCGACAATGCCGCGATTGTGGCTCTCGCCGAAATAGTCGGCGATGCTCTTGATCACGGTCTCGCCGATCTGGTCGAGCGCGTCCATCTCGGCCATCGCCTCCTCGTCGCCTTTGGCGACCTTGAGGCTGGCATCGTGGAAGGCGTCCCAGGAGCCGTAGCCGCGTGCCAGCGCCAGCGCCGTGGTCTCGCCGATATGGCGCATGCCGAGCGCGTAGATAAAGCGCTCCAATGCAATCTTCCGACGGCTCTCGATCGCGCCGAACAGATTGCGCACAGAGGTTGCGCCGTAACCCTCGATGTCCTCCAGCTTGAGTTTCGAATTGCGCTTTTCCAGCGTGAAGATGTCGGCTGGCTCCTTCACAAAACCCTCGTCGAAGAAGTACTGGAGCTGCTTCTCGCCAAGACCGTCGATGTCGAAGGCGCGCCGCGACACGAACAGCTTCAGATGCTCGATCTTCTGGTAGGGGCAGGCGAACTCGCCGGTGCAGCGGGCGCGTGAGCCCTCTTCGCCCGCCGCCGTCTCCTCGCGCGTGACGTCGGTGTGCAACGGGCACGGGCACTTCTTCGGAAACTGGAATTCCCTGGCAGCCTTCGGCCGCTTGTCGAGAACGACGTCGACCACCTGCGGGATGACGTCGCCGGCGCGCTGAATCACGACGGTGTCGCCGATCCTGATGTCGCGGCCCTCGCGCAGCACCTCGCCCTTGTTGCCGATGCCCTTGATGTAGTCCTCGTTGTGCAGCGTGACATTCTGCACGATCACGCCGCCGACGCCGACCGGTTCGAGCTTGCCCACAGGCGTGAACGAGCCGGTGCGACCGACCTGGATCTCGATGTCGCGCAACACCGTCGTGGCGCGCTCGGCCGGGAATTTGTGGGCGATGCCCCAGCGCGGCGTGCGCGAGACGAAGCCGAGCCGTTCCTGCCAGTCGATGCGATCGACCTTGTAGACGACCCCGTCGATGTCGTAGTCGAGTTTTGCGCGCTGCTCCTCGATCGCACGATGAAACGCCAGCAGCTCCTCGACGGAGTGACAGAGCTTGGTCAGCGGGTTGGTCTTGAAGCCGCAGCGCTCGAACCAGCCGATCATGCCGCTCTGCGTGGCCTCCGGCATCGCGCTCATCTCGCCCCAGGCATAGGCGAAGAAGCCGAGGGGGCGCGAGGCGGTGATGGTCGGATCCTTCTGCCGGAGCGAGCCCGCGGCCGAATTGCGCGGATTAGCGAAGATGGTGCCGCCTTCCGCCTTCTGCCGCTCGTTGAGCGCGAGGAACGCCTTCTTGGTCATGTAGACCTCGCCGCGCACTTCGCAGATATCGGGCACGTTGCGGCCCTTCAGCTTTTGCGGCACATCTTCGAGGGTGCGGATGTTGGCGGTGACGTCCTCGCCGACCGCGCCGTCGCCGCGCGTCGCGGCGGTGACGAGCTCACCACCCTCGTAGCGCAGCGACATCGAGAGGCCGTCGATCTTCGGCTCGGCGGAGAAATCGATCTTCTCGTCGTCGAGCTTCAGGAAGCGCACGATGCGGCCGACGAAGTCGCGCAGATCCTCTTCCGCAAAGGCGTTGTCGAGCGACAGCATGGGGACGGCATGCCGCACCTTCTTGAAGCGGCCTGACGGTGCAGCACCGACTTTCTGCGACGGCGAGTCCGCGCTGACGAATTCCGGAAAGCGCTTCTCGATCGTGTTGAAGCGCTGGCGTAGCGCGTCATACTCGGCATCGGTGACGGTGGGCGCGTCCTCCTGGTAGTAGCGTTCGTTATGCCCCTCGATCTCGAGCGCGAGCCGCATGTGCTCGACCTTGGCCTGCGCCTTGGTGAGGTCGGCGACGTCGCGAAGCGGTGCTGGTTTCGATTTTGCTGCTCTGGCCATGGTGCTTGGATACGATGGAGCGGGCGGGAGGGTAAAGGTGGGTTGAGGTCTCGCGCCCCGGACGCAGCGCAGCGCTTCTTTGGCGGTGCGCTGCAGAGCCGGGGCCCATCGGGGCGACATTCTGGGTCCCGGCTCGCGCTACGCGCGTCCGGGACACGAAATCAAGCCGTCGCTGCCTTGAGCAGCCGGTCCGCGGCAGCCCTGGCTTCGGCGGTGATCTCGGCGCCGGCGAGCATCCGCGCGATCTCCTCGCGGCGGTGGTCGGCGGCGAGCGCATTGACGCGGGTGGCGACGCGCTTACCCTTGTCCAGCGCGTCCTTGGAGATCAGCAGATGCTGGTCGGCACGGGCGGCGACCTGCGGGGCGTGCGTCACGGCCATCACCTGGACCTTGCCGGCGAGCCGCGCCAGCCGTCCGCCGATCGCGTCCGCGACCGCGCCGCCGACGCCCGTGTCGATCTCGTCGAACACCAAAGTCGGCGCCGAGCCGCGATCGGACAGCACGACCTTCAGCGCCAGCAGGAAACGCGACAGCTCGCCGCCGGAGGCGACTTTCATCATCGGCCCTGGCTTGGTGCCCGGGTTGGTCTGCACCCAAAACTCGACGCGGTCGAACCCTTGCGGGCCTGGAGCTGCCTCGTCGGTCTGGACCTGGGTCATGAACTTGGCACGTTCGAGCTTGAGCGGCGCAAGCTCGGCATTGACCGCCTTGTTGAGCTTCTCCGCCGATTTCTGCCGCGCCATCGACAGCTTCTTGGCGGCCGCCGCATAGCGCGCATCGGCCTCGATCGCGGCCTGCTCCAGCTTCTTCAGCCGTGAGGCGCCGGCATCGATCAGAACGACATCGGCGGCGTATTTTGCGGCAAGCGCGGCGAGCCCGTCGACCGGAGTCGAATATTTGCGCGAGGCGGCGCGCAACGCGAACAGCCGCTCCTCGATGCGTTCGAGCTCTGAGGGATCGAAATCGGTCGCGGCAAGCGCCGCCTGGAGATGCTGGTCGGCTTCCTCCAGCGCGTTGATCGCGATGTCGATCGCCCTCACCGCCGGCTCGACCAGCGCCGGCGAGTTGACGCCGCGGCGCTCCAGCCGGCGCACAGCCGCTGACAGCGAGGCGACCGGCGAATGGTGGCCGCCGACCGCCTCCTGCGCCTCGCGCAGGTCGGAGGCGATCTTCTCGCCCTGCATCATGGTGGTCCGACGGGACGCCAGCGAGGTCTCCTCGCCATCCCTGGGCGCGAGCTGCTTCAATTCGTCGGAGGCGTGACGGAGGTAATCGGCTTCGCGCGCAGCGCGCTCCATGCCGGCGCGATGCTCCTCCAGCGCATTGTTGGCGGTGCGGCGGGCGTCCCAGAGCGCCTCGACCGCCGAGACGTCCTTTTCGAGACCGGCGAAGGCATCGAGCAGGCGGCGGTGGGTGGCGGCATCGACCAGCGCGCGCTCGTCGTGCTGGCCGTGGATCTCGACCAGGGCGGCCCCGACCGCCTTCAGCGTCTGCACGCTGATCGCCTGGTCGTTGATGAAGGCGCGGGTGCGGCCGTCGGCGAGCTGGACCCGGCGGAGAATCATCTCGCCGGTATCCTCCAGCCCGTTCTCCGCGAGGATCTTCGCTGCAGGGTGATTCTTGGGGATATCGAATACGGCAGTGACCTGCCCCTGCTCGGCGCCGTGGCGCACGAGGCCGGCATCGCCGCGGCCGCCGAGCGCCAACGCAAAGGCATCGAGCAGGATGGATTTGCCCGCACCGGTCTCGCCGGTCAAAACCGCGAGGCCGGTTGCGAATTCGATATCGAGCCGTTCGATCAGGACGATGTCACGGATCGACAGACGCGCCAGCATGGAATTCTATTTCCTAGCCGAGACCCATTTTCTTGAAGGTCTTGCTAATCCAGGACCCCTGATTCTCGCTCGGTTCGAGACCGCCTGATTTTACAAGATTATAGGCGTCCTTGTACCAGCGACTGTCAGGAAAATTGTGCCCGAGCACGGCGGCAGCCGTCTGGGCCTCGCCGACGATGCCGATCGCCATATAGGCCTCGGTCAGGCGGTACAGCGCCTCCTCGACATGGCGGGTGGTCTGGTACTGCGTCACCACGGCCTTGTAGCGGTTGATCGCCGCCGTGTAGTCGCGCTTCTGCGCGTAATAGCGGCCGACGTTCATTTCCTTGCCGGCGAGCTGGTCGCGCGCACCTTCGATCTTGGCCTTGGCCGAGGTCGCATATTCAGAGGTCGGATATTTGCGAACCACCTCTTCCAGCGAGGCGATCGCCTTCTCGGTACGGGTCTGGTCGCGGCTGATGTCCGGAATCTGGTCGTAATGCGAGGCGGCAATCAGATATTGCGCGTAGGCCGCATCCGGGCTGCCGGGATGCAGCGTGACGTAGCGGGTGGCGGCGCCGATGCAACTGTCATAATCGCCGCCCTGGTAGGACGCGTAGGCCGACATCAACAACGATTTGCGGGCCCAGTCGGAATAAGGATGCTGGCGGTCGACCTCTTCGAACTTCTTGTTCGCCGCCTTCATGTCCTTCTTCTCGTTCATGAGGTACAGGCCCTCATTGTAGATCTTGTCGGCGGGCTCCTCGACGAAGGTGTCGTCCTTGGCGGTGAACTTGTCCCAAAGCGCGCCGGTGCCGCAGCCGGCCAGCGGCAGCGCGAGCACGAAGAGGGCGACAACCTGAAGCAGCCCACGGACTCGAGACGAGACTTCTCGAGACGGGACTTGAAGATATCCGCGCGTCATACGCTGTGCCGACATGAGTATTGCCCTGACGCCCTGTGGTGCGGTGTCCGCCAGCCCATGAACCCCGTCCTGGGCGCGAAATATAGTCGTGGTGCCTGCCGTGCGACCACGCCGGTGTAACCGAAAAACGATCTTCAACCAACCGGATAGGCAGGCATTCCGCCCGGATTAAGGCGAACGCGCCGCAATCCTAGCCGATCATCGTTACCAGGAGTTTCCCGGGGAAAGCCGCCGCCAAACGGCCATGGCAACGGGTCTCTTCAAGACCCGTTTCTCTTCTAGGAAACGTCCGCTTCAGGAAACGTCTCTCTTTTAGGAAACGTCTGGCCCGTAGACCGCGGCAATCCGGCCACCGACGATGCCGCGACCGGTTTCGGCCACCGGACGCGTGGTGCGGCGGGCTGCCTCGCCCTCGACCACCCGCCAGGCGGTGCGGTCGGCGAGCAGCGCGGTCAGGACGGCGTGATTGAGCTTGTGGCCGCCACGAACCGAGCGGTAGGCGCCGAGCAGCGGCAGACCCGCCAGAGCAAGGTCACCAATCACGTCCAGCACCTTGTGGCGGGCGCATTCGTCGGCGTAGCGCAGGCCTTCGGTGTTGAGCAGGCGCTCCTCGTCGAACACGACGGTATTGTCGAAGGAGGCGCCGAGCGCATAGCCGGCGCTCCAGAGCCGCGCAACGTCGCACATCAGACCGAAAGTCCGGGCCCGGCCGACTTCGCGGCGGAAACGCTCCGGGTTGAGGTCGAAGGCGTAGCTCTGCTGGCCGATGACAGGATTCGTGAAGTTAATCTCGACCTCGGCGCGGAACCCGTCGGCATAGGGCCGGATCTCGCCGAAGGCGTCGCCGATCTTGACCGAGATCGGCTTCAAAACCTGAATGAAGCGGCGCTGTGCCGGCTGGGTCACGATGCCGGCCTGGTCGATCGCCGCAACGAAGGCCGCGGCGCTGCCGTCCATGATCGGCACTTCCGGCCCGTCGATCTCGATGATGGCGTTGTCGACGCCCATGCCCCGCAGTGCAGCAAGCACATGCTCGGCGGTGGAAACCAGCGGACCGTCGCGATCACCGAGGACGGTGGCGAAATCGGTCGCGATCACCTGCTCGGCGGTGGCCTGAACTTCGCGGTCGCTTCCCTCAAGCCCGGTGCGGATAAAAACAAAGCCCGCGTCGACAGGCGCGGGTCCAAGCGTGAGCGTGACGGGAAGACCGGAATGAACGCCGACGCCTGCCACACTGGCTTGCGCACGAAGCGTTGTTTGCCGGCTAAATTTCATCAGGAACCGCCCCACTACGACCACCGCGACTTATACTGAACCCGACTGAGCGGCCTAGACCGCTCGCTTCCGAATCCGTATCCCCAAGTCACGGCAAACCATAGTCACTGCCTCAAACAGCGCCAACTCACGCTTTTTTACCGATTGTTACCCCAAACCCGCCGTATTAGCGCCAAGGCTTAACCAAATTGGACCGGAGTTCGGGACCGTTTTCGGTAGTTTTACTGAACCATCGAATATGTAATTAATTATTTAAAATCAGTTGCTTGGCTGCGCAATCCGGGCATGCACGGGGCAAAAGAAAAGGTCCCGGCAAGCTTCCCGCCGGGACCTTTTTTCGTCTGCCTTATTGTAACAATCCTCAGGTCGCCTGCCGCCGCAGGAAGGCCGGGATATCAAGATGATCGTCTCCCTGTGGCGCCGGGGCAACAGGCGCAGGACGGCCGTGCATGTCCAGGCCCTGCGGCGCGGGACGGCGGGCATACTCGGACACCGGCTCGGCGGAAGCGATTTGCTGCGCCACGGTCTTCTGGGGGCGGCGATCGGGCAGCGGCGGCATCGCGGGACCGGCGGTGCGGGCCGCGATCGGCGCCTCGCTCTCCTCGTCACGACGGCCGAGGCCGACATTGGCAAGGCGCTGCAGCAGCGACAGCCGGGTCTTCTGCGGGGTCTCCTCCTCGACCTCGCCGCGGGCCTGGCGAAGCTCGGCCTGGGCGGGCATCGGAAGTTCCTCGATACGCGGCATCCGCGGTGTGCGGACCGGCGCACGCTCGGCCTGCGGCGGGATGAAGGTTTCCGGCGTCATCGGCTCATGCATGGCCATCGGCGCCTGCTCGGGCTCCGGGAACAGCGTGGGCTTCTGCGCGATCGGCCGCACGGTGACGTCGCCATAGGTCTGCATCGGCGCGGGAGCCTGCGGTACGTCGGCAACGGCGGCGGCGATGGCGGCAAGCGCAGCGCGCTCCACGTTCGGACGCGGAGCCGTGGGAGCGGCGGCAAACTGACCCGTTCCGGCGGCCGGGGTCTGCGCTTCGAACTTCTGGGCGCGCTCGGCCATGCGCTGATTGTCGGCGCGCAGCCGTGCGGTCAGATCGGCAAGACGGCTCTCGGCAGCCGCGGCCGGAGCAGCGGGAGCCTGCTGCGCCTGCGGAGCAGGATTCGCGACGGGAGCGCTGGTGGCCTGGCTGTTGCGCGCGATCGCGGCCTGTTCGATGCCGGTCGCGACGACCGAGACGCGGATCAGGCCGTCGAGGGCTTCGTCGAAGGTGGCGCCGACGATGATGTTGGCGTCCTGGTCGACTTCCTCGCGGATGCGGGTCGCAGCTTCGTCGACCTCGAACAAAGTGAGATCCTTGCCGCCGGTGATGGAGATCAGGAGGCCCTTGGCGCCCTTCATCGAGCTATCGTCGATCAGCGGGTTGGCGATCGCGGCTTCGGCGGCGGTCAGCGCGCGCTTGTCGCCGGAGGCTTCGCCCGTGCCCATCATCGCCTTGCCCATCTCGCGCATGACGGCGCGGACGTCGGCGAAGTCGAGATTGATCAGGCCTTCCTTCACCATGAGGTCGGTGATGCAGGCAACGCCCGAATAGAGCACCTGGTCGGCCATCGCGAAGGCGTCGGCGAAGGTGGTCTTCTCGTTGGCGACCCGGAACAGGTTCTGGTTCGGGATGATCAGCAGCGTATCGACGACCTTGTGCAGCTCGTTGATGCCCGCTTCCGCGGTGCGCATGCGGCGGCCGCCCTCGAAGTGGAAGGGCTTGGTCACGACGCCAACGGTGAGGATGCCCATCTCGCGCGCGATCTTGGCGATCACGGGAGCCGCACCGGTGCCGGTGCCGCCGCCCATGCCGGCGGTGACGAACACCATGTTGGCGCCCGAGAGATGGTCGCGGAGCTCGTCCATCACCTCTTCGGCTGCGGCCGCGCCGACGACCGGCTGCGAACCTGCGCCCAACCCTTGCGTGGCCGCCGTGCCCATCTGCACGATGCGCTGCGCCTTCGACATCGTCAGCGCCTGCGCGTCGGTGTTGGCGACCACGAAGTCGACGCCCTGGAGGCCCGCCGTGATCATATTGTTGACGGCGTTACCACCGGCGCCGCCGACGCCGAACACGGTGATGCGGGGCTTCAGTTCGTGAATATCAGGAACATTGATGCTGATGGTCATGTTTGCCTCTCGATCACGCGCGCGTGGGTTCGCCCCGGCCGGCGGCCGCGGGAGTTGGTGAAAATCGAATATTGCGGGAAGGAGTCATCAGAAGCCCTCGCGTAGCCATCGTCCGACCTTTCCGAAATACCCGCCGGTCCCCGTCCTGACCTGCTGCCGCGTATGCCGCGGTTCGACATGTTCGTGGTGAACATATTGCGGGTAGACGAGCAGTCCGGCCGGCACCGCGAAGGCGGCGTTCTTCGCCTCGTTGGGCAGCCGGCCGAAACCGAGCGGACGTCCGACCCGCACGGGCCGGCCGAGAATCTGCGTTCCGAGCTCAACGAGACCGGTGAGCTGCGAGGCCCCGCCTGAGAGCACGACGCGACCGTTGGGCTCCGAGGCGAAGGGCGAATCCTTCAGCTTGTCCCGAACCATTTCGAAGACTTCCTCGGCACGATGCTTGACGATGTTGGCGATGGTAGCGCGGGAGACGATCTGCGGCAGATCCTGCTCGTCACCGGCTGTCGGTACAGACATCAGCTCACGCGAGTCCGATCCGCCGGTGATGACGGTCCCGTATAACGTCTTGATTCGCTCGGCATCGGCAATGGTCGCGGAGAGTCCGCGCGCCAGATCCATCGTGATGTGTTGCCCGCCGACCGCAAAACCCGCGGCATGCACGAAGCGGCCGCCGGAAAAGACCGCGATCGTGGTGGTGCCCGCGCCCATCTCGACGACGGCAGCGCCGAGGTCGGCCTCGTCGTCGGTCAGCACCGACAAGCCTGCCACATAGGGACTTGCCGCCATGGCTTCGACGTTGATGTGGCAGCGTTCCACCGCCAGCATCAGGTTCCGCGCCACCGTGGCGTCGCAGGTGACGACATTCATGTCGATGCCGAACTGATGCGCGACCATCCCGCGGGGATCGCGGATGCCCTTGACGCCGTCGAGCGTGTAGCCGATCGGCAGCGCGTGCAGCACGGTGCGGCCTTCGCCGGTGGCGTGGCGCATGCCGGTGGAGGTGACCCGGCTGACATCGGCCGGCGTCACGGCGCCGCCGCGGATGTCGGCCGCAGCTTCGACCAGCTGACCGGAGAGCCGGCCGCCGGACACCGACAGCAGCACGGACTCGACCCGCACCTTGGCCATTTTCTCCGCAAGCCCGACGGCCTGTCGCACCGCCTGCTCGCATTCGCCGAGATCGATCACGGCGCCGGCCTTCATGCCGCGGGACTGGATCTGGCTGTAGCCGATCAGCTCCACCGCATGGGTCCGGTCGCGCAGGGCTTCGCTCGGCGCCGACGGCTTCAGCCGCGCGATCATGCAGGCGATTTTGCTGGTGCCGATGTCGAGGCAGGCGACGAGGCCGCCGCGCTTGTGCGGCATCGGGCGTGTCTTCGGTGTCTGGGTGCGATCAAGACCGGTCATGCAGCGTCCCCGGCCTTTTTCTTCTTCTTGTCCTTGAACAAATCGTCGCGCGCCTTGGCGGCGTCCTCGGACAGCTGCACCACCAGCCGATCGGGCAGGCGCAGGTCGACCGCGACGATGTCGCGGGAGAACAGCTTGTCCTCCTTGTCGAGCCTGGACAGCATCGCAAGCGCGTTGCCGACGTCTTGTTCGGGCAGGCGGATGTCCAGGCCGTCCTTGAGCCTCAGGTTCCAGCGCCGCTCCCCGACGAAGATCGCGGCCTTGGTGATGGAATTGACCTGCGGATAGCGCGCCAGCAAAGCGAGGAAATCGCGAGCCTGCGTCTCGGCACCCTTGCCGACCACGAGCGGCAGCGACAGGAAGCGGCGCGAGACATAGGGTTCGAGCACGGCGCCGTCATCGGCGATGACGGAGAGCCGGCCGGCCTCCTGCCACAGCGCGAACGCCTTGCGCTCGGTGAGCTCGATCATGAGCTGGCCGGGATACAGCTTCAGCACGGTCGCATCCGCGATCCAGGGATTGGCCTTGAGCTTGTCGCGCACGGCGTCGGCGTCGAGGAACAGAAGCGAGGATCGGCCGCTGACGCCGCCGATCGCAAGGATCTCGTCCTGGCTGAGCTGCTTGCGGCCGTTGATCACGACGGAGGTGATGCGGAAGCCGGCGGAATTGGCCAGCGCGTTACGGGTGTCGTTGACCGCCGTGATGAAATCCTGGAGATGGCCGCCTTTGACGATACCGAAGCCGCAGCTTCCGATCAGGAGCAGCACCGTCATGCTGATCCCGACCCGGCGCGGCAGATAGCGCTCGACCAGCGCGACCAACCGCGGCGGAGGCTCGCGTTCGATGACGGCTTTGGCCCGGGCTTTGGTTTTAATCTTTTCCTCGGCTGCAGCACGCGCGCCGTGAACTCGTTCCAGACGCTTGTCCTGCACCCACTCGCGCAGAAGCACGACCGCTCCGATAGCGGCCGCCTTCAGGTCAGCTTGGGGCCTCAGCGATCTGAAAAGCGACCGAGTGAGGCTTCCTGCTCCATCCATTGCACGAGCTCGTCAACAGTTTGCCCGCGACATCGCGCGGGTCCTGGCGAACATGACGTCTCGGACTTGCCGGGCCGGGTGCTGGTCTTCAGCAGAAGAAAACCTCTCCCCTTCAGAGCGTTCGCCGGAGGTGACAACACCCGCAACGGTCCACGCGCCGGCAGCCAAAGCGTCATATACGCCGCCAGCGTTAACCTTCGGACGTCCTGGTAAACAAAAGGTAAAGTTCGTTAACGACGTGAGCTTTTTGCCCAGGCCTGTGAGGCATTTATGCCGCAATATCCGGCATTTTACCGGTTTTGGGTTCCAAAACCGGCCGTTTCGCCGGTTCGGCCGTTAACCAGTCCTAATTATTTTCGCACACCGGCCACAGCGAGCTCGACCAGGCCGCGCAGGAAGTCGACGAACGCGATGCCCTCGGCCTTCAGCGCCTTGGGGTAGAGCGAGGACTTGGTCAGCCCGGGCAGCGTGTTGGTTTCGAGATAGATCAGCCCCTTGTCCGAGACGATGAAATCCGAACGGGAATAGCCGGTACACGACATCGCCCGGTGCGCCAGCATCGCCTGCTGCTTCAGTGCGGCGGTGATTTCGGGTGCGAAGCGGCCGGGACAGATCTCCTGGGTCGACTTCAAAAGATATTTCGCCGCGTAGTCGAAACTGCCCTCGCCCGGAATGATCTCGATCGGCGGCAGCGACATGATCGTGCCGTCCGGCCGCTCCAGCACGCCGCAGGTCGCCTCGACGCCGGCGATGTAAGGTTCGATCACGTACTCTTCGTGCTTCGCGGCATTGCGGACGGCGACGAGATCCTGCCTGGCGTTGACGAAGATCAGGCCGTAGCTCGAGCCATCCTTTGCAGGCTTTGCGATCAGCCGGCCATATTCGGCGAAGGCCTCGTCGATCTGGTCCAGCGCAATGTTGGCCGGCGGCGTCACGCCGCTAAGCGTGGCGAAATGCTTGGCCGCGAACTTGTCGAACGCGAGATGCGAGGAGGCCGAGCCCGAACCGGTGAAAGGCACGCCGCGCGCTTCGCACATCACCTGCAATTCGCCGTTCTCGGCACGCCCGCCATGCAGGCTGAGCACCAGCACGCGGTTCTCCGCCCTGGCCTGGTCGAGCGCCCGCTCCAGCGGAATGCCTGACGTGCCCGGCTTGAACTCGTCCTCGAACGGGCGGGCATGTTCGAGCAGCTGTCTGGACTGCACGACATGCACCTTGTCCTCGACGTCCCACCACCAGAGATCGGCCTCGGGCAGCGCCTGATGCAGCGCCTGGGCTGAAGCGACCGAAACCAGACGTTCGCGGTTGGAGCCGCCGAAGAGGATGGTGATGCGCATGTTCTTTGGTCCGTCACCTGTCTGTGTTCGTCATTCCGGGGCGATGCGAAGCATCGAACCCGGAATCTCGAGATTCCGGGCGAGCCCCGGAATGACACTCACGCGGAAATTCCAATCCGCTTGATTTCCCAGTGTAGCTCAATTCCGGAATTTGCCTTCACACGTTCTCGCACGGTCTCGCCCAGCGTCTCGATGTCGTGCGCGGTGGCATTGCCCGTGTTGATCAGGAAATTGCAGTGCATCTCGGAGACCTCGGCCCCGCCGACGCGCAGGCCGCGGCAGCCGGCGGCGTCGACCAGCTTCCAGGCGGAATGGCCGGGCGGATTCTTGAAGGTCGAGCCGCCGGTCTTCTCGCGGATCGGCTGCGCGGTCTCGCGGTGGGTTTGCACTTCCGCCATGCGCGCGCGGATCGCCTCGGCATCCCTGATCTCACCGCGGAAACGCGCGGAGGTGAAGATGACCGAGGGATCGACGCCGCTGTTGCGGTAGACGAACTTCATGTCGGCATTGGAGAAGACGTGCTTCGTGCCGTCGCGCCCCACGCCTCGGGCCTCGATCAACACGTCCCTGGTCTCGCCGCCATTGGCGCCCGCATTCATGCGCAACGCGCCGCCGATCGTGCCGGGAATGCCGAAATAGAATTCGAGCCCGCCGATATTGGCGGACGCGGCGACTTCCGCCACGCGCTTGTCGAGCGCGGCCGCGCCCGCGGTGACGACATCGCCGCTCGCGCTCGCCTCGCCGAAGGCGCGCGGCGCCAGACGGACCACCACGCCCGCCATGCCGCCGTCGCGCACGATCAGGTTGGAGCCGACGCCGACGACATAGACCGGAATGTCGCTTGCGAGATGCGCGAGGAAGTAGGCGAGATCGTCCTCGTCCGCCGGCGTGAACAGCACCTGCGCCGGACCGCCGACGCGAAACCAGGTGAGCTCGGCGAGCGACTGGTTCGCCAGCAGCCGGCCGCGAAGATCGGGCATCGCGGCTTTGAGCAAGGGCGTGATGTCGGGAAAGCTCACTGCCCTACCCCAGCGCCTTCAATTCGCCGGGCAGCGCATATGCCCATTGCGTGATGTTGCCGGCTCCCAGGCACACGACGAGGTCGCCGGACTTCGCCACGCCCTTGACGATGCCGGCGAGATCGGACGCCGCCGGTAGCGGGATCACCTCGCGGTGGCCGTGGGCGCGCAGGCCCGCAGCGAAATGGTCGCGGTCGATGCCCTCGATCGGCGTCTCGCCCGCGGCATAGACCTCGGCGACGATCACCGCATCCGCATCGTTGAAGCAGGTGCAGAATTCCTCGAACAGCGACTGCAGGCGGGTATAGCGATGCGGCTGCACGACGGCGACGATCTTGCCGTTGGTGGATTCCCGCGCGGCCTTCAGCACCGCCGCGATCTCCACGGGATGATGGCCGTAATCGTCGATGACGGTGACGCCGTTCCATTCGCCGGTCTTGGTGAAGCGGCGCTTGACGCCGCCGAAGCCGGCGATCGCCTTGCGGATTGCCTCGTCCGACACGCCGAGCTCGCGCGCGACCGCAATCGCAGCGGTCGCGTTGGAGGCGTTGTGGCGTCCCGGCATCGGCAGCATGAGATCGGAGATCTCGTGCACGGCGCCCGTCTTGCGATCGCGGAAGGCAACCTTGAACTTCGATCCGCCGCCCATCGGGGTGAGGTCGACGAAGCGCACATCGGCCTGCGGATTCTCGCCATAGGTGATGATGCGCCGATCCTCGATCTTGCCGACGAGAGTCTGCACCACGGGATGATCGATGCACATCACGGCAAAGCCGTAGAACGGCAGGTTCTCGACGAAATGGCGGAAGGCGTCCTGTACCGCCTCGAAGGTCTTGAAGTGATCGAGATGCTCGGGATCGACATTGGTGACGATCGCGACCTCGGTCGGCAGCTTCAGGAACGTGCCGTCACTCTCGTCGGCTTCGACTACCATCCAGTCGCCCGCACCGAGACGCGCATTGGAGCCGTAGGCGTTGATGATGCCGCCATTGATCACGGTGGGATCAAGGCCGCCGGCGTCGAGCAACGTCGCGACCATCGTGGTCGTGGTGGTCTTGCCGTGGGTGCCGGCGATGGCAACGCAGCTCTTCAGCCGCATCAGCTCGGCCAGCATCTCGGCGCGGCGCACCACAGGGATGCGCCGCTCGCGCGCCGCCGTCAGTTCCGGATTATCGCGCTTGATCGCGGTAGAGACCACGACGACCTCGGCGCCGTCGACGTTCTCCGCCTTGTGGCCGACCGAGACCCTCGCACCGTTCTTGCGCAGGCGGTCAAGATTGTAATTGTCGGAGGCGTCGGACCCCTGCACGGAATAGCCGAGATTGAGCAGCACTTCGGCGATGCCGCTCATGCCGATCCCGCCGATCCCGACGAAGTGGATGGGTCCGATCTCGCGCGGCAGTCTCATGCTCTATTCCCTGACCTCGCCGCCGGAGAAGGCGGCATCTGGCGAAGGTCACGGCAAATCAGCCGCGCGCCTTTCCTACTGGATGCCCCGCTTTAGAAGGCGAAGACAAGGGCTTTTTCGCGTCAGATTCCCGCGATTTTGGCCACCAGATCGGCCAGCCGCTCAGCCGCATCGAGCCGGCCGGCGCCGCGGGCGGCCTGCGCCATGGCGGCAAGGCGCGCGGGCTCGGCGGCGAAGGCGGAGATCTCGGCGGCGAGGCGATCGGAGGAAAACTCGGTCTGCGGAATGCGGATCGCACCGTCAACTTTGGCCAGCACGCCGGCATTGGCGAACTGGTCCTGGTCGATCGCGCCCGGTAGCGGCACCAGGATCGAGGGCCGCCCGATCGCGGCGAGTTCGGCCACGGTGCCCGCGCCTGAGCGCGACACCACCAGATGGTTGGAGGCCAGCCGTGCCGGTAGATCGGTGAAAAACGGCGCAAGCTCGGCCTTGATCTTCAGCCTGTCGTAGACCGCACGCACGCGCGCCATGTCCTCGTCACGCACCTGCTGGGTGAGGACGAGCCGGCCCCACAGTGCGGGCTCGAGGCGCTCGATCGCGCCCGGAACGATGTCGGCCATGATGCGCGCGCCCTGGCTGCCCCCAACGACGAGCAGCCGCAGCGCGCCGTTCACTTCAGGCGCAGCATATGGCACGCCAGCTGCGGCGAGAATCGCCGGACGCATCGGCGTGCCGACCGTCGTGGTCTTGCCCGATAGCGCCGGATCGCGGTCGAGCACGCCAGGCAATGAAGTGGCGATGGCGCGGACGCGGCTCGACAGGAACCGGTTGGCGCGGCCGAGCACCGCATTGGCATCGTGGATGATGCCGGGCACGCCGGCGAATTTCGCCGCGACCAGCGGCGGCAGCGTCGGATAGCCGCCGAAGCCGACGACGGCGACCGGCTTCAGTCGCTTGATCAGGCTGTACGCGGACAGCGTGCCGGCCGCGAGCGTCAGGCCGGCATAGGCGAGCTGCAGCGGATTGCGTCCACGCGCAGTCTCGCTCGAGACGACGTCGATCATGTCCTTGGTGAACAGGCCGCTGTAGCGCAGCGCGCGCTCGTCCGTGACAAGGCGGACGCGGAATCCGCGCCGGATCAGCTCGACGCCGAGCGCCTCGGCCGGAAACAAATGGCCGCCGGTGCCGCCCGCGGCGAGAAGAATCAGGGGGGAGGTGTCCATGGAGAGGAGTTTTACAGTGTCTCCCCCGTCATTGCGAGCGAAGCGAAGCAATCCAGACTGCCACCGCGGAGGGATTCTGGATTGATCTTCCCCCAAAAAAGTGGACATGGATCAAGCCGATTTTAGCTCCATCTCGACCGGGCTGATATAGCCGATGGCCGAGTGTCTTCGGGTC
>NZ_JBEPQF010000067.1:0-15065 GCF_040547695.1 Bradyrhizobium sp. JR4.3
CGGTTCAGGTAGCCACGCGCAACCCCCGCCCCGCCGATGTAAAGCTCCCCCACCGCCCCAAACGGAACGGGCTCAGCATGACCGTCCAGCAGGTACACCCGCGTGTTCGCGATCGGTCGGCCAATCGGGACAACTGACCCGTCAAATCCAGCGGGATAAAGCCACGCTGTCGAGTCAATCGTGGCCTCAGTAGGTCCATAGAGATTGACAAGTGGCTGCGATGCCAATTGCAGCCATCTAGTGGCTAGTTCTTTTCTAAGGACCTCTCCACCACAGAATATGTAGCGCAGAGAATCGATTTGCTTTTGCTCGACGTCAGTGACCGTGAGCAATGCTGAAAGAAGCGATGGAACCAATTGCAGAACCGTTACTCGGTACTTATCCAGTAGATCTAAAATTGTTCGAATATCTAATTGTCGGTCGAGAGGAAGAAGAACTGAGTGTGCCCCAATCGACAAAGCTGTCCATAGCTCCCATACGGCGGCATCAAAAGCGGGGGAGGTTCGCTGCAAGAAAACGTCGTGGGTACCGAATTGGAAGCGATTCACCTGCCAGGTCGTATGATTCACCAATCCGCGATGCTCGACCATGACGCCCTTGGGCGTACCGGTTGATCCTGAGGTGTAGATCACATAGGCGAGGTGGCGCGAGGTCAGGCCGAGGGCGCGTGGGTCCGGATTGGATTCCGGCAGGTTCGCCCAGGCCGGCGTCGCCGTCGCCAGATCGATCACCGTCAGATCGAGGAGCGCATCACAGCCCAGCGCGGCACGCCCCGCCGCATCGGCCAGCAGCAGTCGCGGCGCCGCATCGTTGAGGAGCTGCCGCAGCCGCGCGGACGGATAGGCCGGGTCCAGCGGCAGATACGCCCCGCCGGCCTTGAGGACCGCTAAAAGCCCCACCACCATCGCCACGCTGCGCTCAAGGCAGATCGCCACCGGCTGATCCGGCTTGACCCCGAGCCCGACCAGATGATGCGCGAGGCGGTTCGCCCGTGCATTGAGCTCGCCATAGCTCACGCGCTCGCCCTCGCAGACCACCGCCACCGCGTCCGGCGCTTGGCGCACCTGCGCCTCGAACAGCTCATGGATGCACTGCTCCGCCGGATAGGGCGCCGCCGTCCGGTTCAACTCCTCCAGCAGATAGGTGCGCTCAGCGGGCGACAGCAGCTCAATCCGCCCGACCGGCTGCTCCGCATCGGCCATCACCGCACACAACAAATTTTGCAAATGCTGCGTCATACGGTCGATCTGCTCAGGCGCCAAGCGACTTGCATCAAAGTGCCATCGAAAGCTCCCATCCAGAGCGCAAACCTCAAACGTCAGCAAATGGCCCGACGGGACCGCTTCAGAACTCGGGCACGAAGCCAGATCACCAGCAGCGGAACAGCCGTTTTCAGTAACCGTGACGCCTATGGGCCAGGGCCGGCACGATCGCAGCACCTCCATCACCCGCAATGCCGGGCAGCGCGCAATCACATCCCGCGCAAAGCTATCGTGCTCGCTCAGCTCGGCGCATTCGGCGGCGACCACCCTGCGCACCCCTGCAAAATCATGACCAAGATCAATGGTAATTTCCATCGGCACGACGGAAGCGACAATCACCTCCGCCGCCTTCAACCGGGCCCGCGATCCATTCTGTGCGGGCGTCCATCCCAATTGGAGCTGTGATTCGCCAGTGACGCGAGTGAGATAGGTCAGCCAAGCAGTTATTAGGTATTCCGTGCGGTCAAATGGCGACAGCTTAGCTACAGCACTTGGAATGAGCCACGAACTCGCCTGCCATATGGGTGGAGTCGCAGCTTCTGAAGCCGACAGAAACGGAAGCTGCAATATTTTGAACTGCTCAAGCCGCTGCCGCCAAAAACTCTCCCGAGGCGCCAGCATTTCATGGGCAACAGTTATGCCCCGAGCCTCGTCATCGCTTAAAATCGGGAGGCGATGCCCTAGATCCAGATCGGACTGCCTCGCGAGTGCCCGCGCATCCAGAGCCTCACCATCCGGGCTGTCAAACCAAACATCAACATCCTCTGTACCCGTCGCCACACGCCAGTGGCTGGGGTGGATTTCAACCAGGGAACCCGCCGATAAGCCCGAATGGCCAGACGACACCTCCAAGCACCTGACTGCGACAACGTCATCGCCCACAAGAGCCTTGGACAGACATAAAGGATTGGAATGATGCGGCCCAAAGTCTAAGGCGCGCGTCATCGCTGAGAGATCTTGCGCGGATCTATCCCATCGCAGACAGCCCGCAGCATCTGGGCGTCGGCGCCTCGGAAAATAGCTTCTGTCCGCTAGCGCCTGCGGACGGGCGGCAAGCCTTTCGTTCGTTAACCCAGTTAAAAGCTCGCGGAATCCCTCGACTGCGGCTTCATAACATTTGAGGTTCAGGCCTAAGGCGGTGTCGGTAGGTCCAATCAGGACTTGGCGTTGAACCACCAGGTCACCCGTATGAACACCATGATCTATGCGATGCCACGTGATGGCATATTCGGACTCTTGGGCCAGCAGCGCCCAAGACGTCGCATGAGCTCCCGCATACCGTGGCAAGGGACCGTCGTGGTAATTGAAAGCGCCTCGACGCACTCGCCCAAACACATCCGCCGGCAATATGAACGGATTGGCAACAGAAAATATCCACTCCACCGGTTCGGTATTGAGCAATTTGGCAAGCTCTTCAACGCTCGCTAGGCACAAGATATTGGCGCGAGCGGTCCAATCGCGGAAGATGGCGTCGGCACACAGGGCCGCGCCGATGACGTAGCCCATCTCCATTGCTAGCTCTGCACACCTAATAGCTAGCGTACCACCGCCAACAAAGACGGTAGAACCAATTGGTGAGGCTGCAGGTCGTTGCCCACCCCAATCGCCGACTTCGCAACTCGATGAGGCCAACACACATATGTCGTGATGTTCGTAACCCACGTCCATGACAAAACCTTCACGTGTGTGACGCGCATGGCCACCGAGAGACGCGCGCCGGCGTGCACCGGAGGAGACCGATGGGCCATCTTCACGCTCCAGCCAAGCCGTCGCGTAGCCTGGGCAATTCCCGCCCGACGCGCCGCGCCACATAGTGACCTAAACCTCTCACAGCAGTTGAGATTTGCTCGGGAGCAACCGAGCTGAACGCCAATCGGATCCGGCAGTCTTGAGAGTTATCCAGTGCGAAGAAGCTCATCGGCATAACAATGACATTGTAATGCGTTGCGCACTCGTCCGCGGTGTTCGCGTCAAATCTGAAAGGAAGATCGAGAGTCAGAAAGAAGCCGCCGGCAGGACGATTCCATCGAACCTGGTCCGACAAAGGCGAAAACACATCGTCCAGCTGACACAACATAAGGTCGCGATTTGCACGATACCAATCCAGCGCCGGCCGGATCCAGCCACGTAAGCTTGTCCGCTGTTCGATCAAGAGCCCCGCCACAATCGCTTGGCTAATTTGGCTCGTATTCACGGTAACGAAACTCTTGCGCTGAACCAGATCTTCCCAAAGTGTCCGGCAAGCACCTGCGTCTCCAAAGATGGTATCTGGCAGTATTGCTGCTCCGACGCGAAGAGCTGGGCTTAGCATCTTGGAGAATGTGGACAGGTAGATAACACTTCCGACCTCATCCAAAACGGCCATCGGAGGCACAGCATCTCCTTCATACCGAAATGGCCCATATGGATTGTCCTCCAAAACGACGATCCGATGTTTGGCGCACACTTCGAGGATCTCCCGTCGTGCGACCACATCGAGGACGCGTCCTGTCGGATTATCAAAATCGGGAATAAGATATGTTGCCCGAGCTCTTCGACCATTTCGGCCCAATTGCGCAACGGCGGACTCGATCGCGTCTGCAACGCAAGACGCTGAGTTGGACAACGCTGCAATAGGCACCCTCGCAGCATTAGCTGCACCAATTGCTCCAATATAGGTGGGATTACAGGCCAGGAGCACATCCGAAGATTCGGGACACAGCGCCGGCAGGCAGAGCGCGAG
Organism: Bradyrhizobium sp. JR4.3; assembly: GCF_040547695.1. Lineage (NCBI taxonomy): Bacteria > Pseudomonadati > Pseudomonadota > Alphaproteobacteria > Hyphomicrobiales > Nitrobacteraceae > Bradyrhizobium > Bradyrhizobium sp. JR4.3. The sequence goes on from NZ_JBEPQF010000067.1 coordinate 3,985, forward strand.
CGCTTCCTGGCATCCTGAGGTGATCAGGACGCGATCCACCTTAGCGGGGAGCCCCTCATCGGATCGCACCTGTTGCGCAACAAGCTCGTTGATGATTCCCGCTGTTCGACCATACTGCAACAACTGAGACCATACTTGGCCACGATCGCCAGCCCAATACCTTTGATACACACCGAATGCATTCAACAGCGCATGGGGGTTGAGTCTATCGAAAAATCGGTCACTCGGCCTACCAGACGCAAGCGAGACAGCCGAGGGAAACCGACTCGAGACCTCGTTCAGGAAATTCATTGCCGAACTTTGCAACCGGAAATCCATCATGGAGCCTTGGAGGAGGACGGAGCTATGGAGATCACGCCTACGTCGGAGCACGACTGGAGGTCTAAGGCCGTACGCCTCTTCGCTCAATATTTGCCGGACTGTTCAAGCTGGTCAAAAAGCTGCTGGACGTTCGATTCGAGGAAACCACTCTCTCCATCTCGGTGAATGATTTCGAAGCTAAGCCCGGTCTCAATGGAGCGGCTCGAGAAGGCCTGTGTCAGTCCAGGGCCACGTATCACATTCGTGTCAAATCCCAGACCACGAGACTTTAGGGTCTCTACAGCAGCATCCACGTCGTCGACCTCAAGAGCGATATGAGCAACTCCAACGCCGTGACGCCGCACGAGCTCTGAGATCTGAGAAGCCGGCTCAGTACCCTGACACAGAACAAACCTGATGCCCCTGCTCTCGAACTCAGCAGATAGCATGCCCGTCGCTTGACCCTTGATGTGAAAACGGCGCTTCAACTCAAAACCTAGCACGTCCCGAAAGAATTGAATTGAGGCCTCAAGATCGAGCACAGCAATCGCAATATGATCGATCCCGCGAAATTGCGATACAGGACTCGCGGTTGTCCGGATGTCATCGGAAGCCGCACCCACTCCGCGCTTGCTATCGATCGTTTTCTGCATAGCACCCACTTTCGATCACACAATCCGACGATCAGGCCAAAGCGACCTCATCGCGCGAGCGACAGGCAAACCCTGCTACCAGCAGATCAGCTCTGTACTAGCGTCAAGGTTCTTCAGAATCCTGTGCTCGAGGTCCAGCAACTCAGCCTTACGCCTGGCCACATCCGATTGAGCGCGGAAGAGCTTGGCTTTGAGCTCTTCTCGTTGCCTCATTGCTTCTCGAAGTTCCCAACCGTCCTGCATCGGCTAATTGCCTATCTACGAGCGAACACCGACGGCATCCCGCCGCCTGTTAGCTTCGAAAACACTACCTGCGCATCCGCTGCTGCTGGTGTCAGATCGCCGCGCTTCAGCTGGAGGCGGACGTCCGCCAGACGAATCTGTTGGAACGGCTCGCGGCACATTGCCTCGAACGTGGTGCGCAGCACCTCTGGACTGGCGTCGTTCCATCCAGTTCCGGGTGCAGAGCAATCCTGTCCTCGCCGGGAGACCGAAGCGCCATCAGGAGATGAGAGGCCCCGCGACGGCCACGCACGTGACGGGCGCGACAGCATCAGCATGACACTGATTTGGATCAATCGAGCAAGTTTCATCTGAACTCTTAGACAAGGGATGCGATCGTGGTCGTAACGGATCACCCCGCATCTCAAGCAACCAACGTGCCAATGACGTTCTGCGGGCGTTTCCTGAAGAAACAACGCGCCTCTCGCTGCGCTGGCGGAATGCTGCCGTCTTACTGTCGGGCTTGAGACATCGACGTCTTGGACCAGACACAGCTCAACACAACAACGCGGACGGTCAAGGGCGACGATCGGCAAAAGAGCAATTGCCCGAGATTACCCTTGCTGGTCAGAATGCTCTCGCCGCCATTATTGGGGGTCTCATCATCGAGTGAGAACATCGTGCAATAGGCATCACGCTCGATGCTGGCTCTCTTGCAAGGGGGCGGGGAGAATATCCTCTCGGCGAAGCAAGAGATCGGTTTGCTCGACCGAGGCAAACCGTGGCAGCCTGGATTCATGGAAAAGACAGCCGAAACAAAACCGGTATCAATCGTGGCGTCACCGACTGCCGAAATGGGTAGCTGGCCGTCACCTCACTGCAATGCCGCGCCAGCGGCTTCGTTCAATCCCAAATCGATTCAGCCTAACCCCATCCCGCTTTAGTTGGCCTTGTCTCACTGATCCCTTCACTTCAAATCATGAAAGCCCATTCATGAAGGCGGCTTGCGGGAAACCTGCACGAGCCATTTGAGCGGCGGGCAAGCCCTTCAATGGGCCTCCCCGACCCGACACTCCGAGGAGGGGAAAGCCGTCCACATGGGGAATCGAAACTTGAACAGATAGTAGTGGAAGCTGCGAACCAACTGCCGAAGAGCGTGGTGCGGGAAATCCGCACGCCACGTTCTGTGGGAACGGGGGGCAGGCGACCGCCTCCGGTGACCCGGTGGGCGGAGCTGCGAGGCTCCCCTATCCCGATCGATCACTTCGGGATCCCGTCAGCGCAAGAGGGAGGGAGCCCCTCGGCCGATGCGCCTCTTACTGATCCCGATGACTTCGGTCATCTGCAACGCGCCTTGAGGTGAGCGCCCCGTTCAGGCTCCCTCCCCCCTGCGGGGGAGAGGGTAGGGAGCGGGTAAGCCGCAATGGAGGTGCGCGTAGGAAAACGTCAGTTCGGCTTCGGGGTCGCCGCGGCCGGCTGGGCGGCCGCCTGCGGGGCGCGGCCGACGATTACGGTGAGCAGGCCGTCGCCCCAGACCTTCTTCGCAACCCGCCTGGTATCATCAAGCGTCACCGCGTCGACGATGCCGTTGCGCTTCTCGATATAGTCGATCGGCAGCTTGTCTTGCTGATATTGCAGCAGCGCCTGCGCGAGCTTCGAGGAGGTGTCGAGCGCCAGCATCTGCGAGCCCTTGAGGTAGGACTTGGCCTCGTCGAGCTCCTTCTGCGTCGGGCCTTCCTCGGCGATCCGGCGCACTTCCTTGTCGATGGCGTCGATGGTGTCGCCGGCGCGGTCGGCGCGGGTGCCGGTATTGCCGATGAAGACCGCCGAATGCTCCATCCAGAGCAGCGATTCGAACACCGAATAGGCCAGCCCGCGCTTCTCGCGCACCTCGCGATAGAGCCGCGAGGACAGCCCGCCGCCGCCGAGGATGTGGTTGACGACATAGGCCGCCATGAAGTTCGGATCGCTGCGCTTCACCCCGGGGCCGCCGAAGGTGATCACGGTCTGGGGCACGTCGAGCGTCACGAAGGCGCGTTGCGGCGGCTTGGCGGCCTCGACGTCGGGGACCGGCACGAGGTTGGCCTTGGCGGGCAGGCTGCCAAACGTGTGATCGAGAAGCTTGCCGAGCGTATCGGGATCCACGTCGCCAACCACCGCGATCTTCAGCGTGTCCTTGGCGAGCACGCGGCCGACATAATCCTTCATGTCGGCAACCGTGATGGTCGGAACGCTCTCGAGATTGCCGTTGGACTGCCGACCGTAGGGATGATCGCCGAAAGCAACCTCCAGGAATTTGCGGCTCGCCAGCGAAGTCGGGTTGGTGGTCTCGCGGCGCAGGCCCGAGATCACCTGCGAGCGAATGCGTTCGACATCGGCCGTTTCGAAATGCGGCGAGGTCAGCGCGCTCCGCAGCAGGTCGAAGGCCTCGTCCTTGTTGTCGCGCAGCATGCGCAGGCTGCCGCGGAAGGTGTCGCGGGTGGCGGAGAAGGAGAGCTCGATGGCGCGGCGGTCGAGCCGCTCATGGAAGGTCTTGGAATCGAGATCGCCGGAGCCTTCGTCGAGGAGATCGCCGACCAGATTGGCGACGCCCGATTTGTCCTTGGGATCCTGGGCCGAGCCGCCGGCAAAGGAATATTCCATGGCGATCAGCGGCACGGTCGCATCCTGCACGAACCAGGCCTCGATGCCGCCCGGCGAGGTCAAATGCTGGATCTTAGCCGCCGCTTGCGACGGCGAGACGGTAGCGAGCGCGAGTGCCGCGCCGGTGACGACGGAGAATGCAACACGTCGAAGGAAGGGATAGGTCACGAACGCTTCTCCTCGCGCTTGGCGGCGCCGGTGTCCTTGATCAGATAGCCCGTCACCGAGCGCTTCTTCTCAAGCCATTTCTGCGCGACGGTGCGGACCTGCTCGGCGGTGACCGCGCGGATGCGATCTGGCCAGCTCCTGATGTCCTCGATCGACAGGCCCGTGGTCAGTGCGCCGCCATACCAGCGTGCCAGCACCGCCTGGTTGTCCTGGGCGTAGATCGCCTCGGCGATGAGCTGGGTCTTGACCCGCTCGAGATCCTCGGCGCGGATCGGATTCTGCGCGATGTCGGCAATGACGCCGTCGACCACCTGCTCGACCTCAGCGAAGCTGACGCCGGATTTGGGCGAAGCCGAGATCGCGAACTGGGTCGGGTCGAGCGAGATGCTCGAATAACTGGCGCTGGTGGAGACCGCGAGCGGCTTGTCGACCACGAGCGCACGGTAGAGATAGGAATTGTTGCCGCTGCCCATTAGCTGCGCCAGCACGTCGAGGGCCGCGCTTTCGCCGGCCGCAGCCGTGGTCGCCGAGGGCACCAGGTAATAGCGCCGCAAGCCGGGTTGCTCGACGCGCGGATCCGCCAGGGTCACGGTGCGCGGCGCCGCGGGCGCCGGCTCCTGCGGGCGGACACGGTGGGCCGGGATCGCGGGTTGGGCCGGGATGGACCCGAAATTGCGCTCCACCAGCGGGCGGATGTCGGCGGCCTCGACGTCGCCGGCGATCACCAGGATCGCGTTGTTCGGCGCATAGAAACGGCGGTAGAAGGCGAGCGCATCCTCGCGATCGAGCTTCTCGATCTCCTGGTGCCAGCCGATCACCGGCCGGCCGTAGGGATGATTGAGATAGAGCGCGGCCATGATCTGCTCGTTCAGCCGCGCGTCCGGATTGTTGGCGACGCGCATGTTGTATTCTTCGAGCACGACGTCTCGCTCGGGCAGCACGTTCTCGTCCTTGAGGATCAGGCCGGTCATGCGGTCGGCCTCGAACTCCATCATGGTCGGCAGCTGCTCTTTCGGCACGCGCTGGTAATAGTTGGTGTAGTCGACCGAGGTCGAGGCGTTCTCGTTGCCCCCGACGCGGAGCACGGTCTGGGAGAATTCGCCGACCGGATGCTTCGATGTGCCCTTGAACATCAGGTGCTCGAGGAAGTGCGCGAGCCCGGACTTGCCCGGCGTCTCGTCCGCCGAGCCGACCTTGTACCAGATCATTTCCGTGACGACGGGCGTGCGGTGGTCGGGAATCACCACGACCTGCAAGCCGTTTCCGAGCGTGAAGCTGGCGGGGGGTTCGGAGGTAACCGTGGTCTGGGCGCGGAGGCCGCTGCTTGACAGGGAGGTCGTGCAAACAAGTGCGGCAACGAAAAGGGCGGTCGCTCGGTGTGAGGGCATCATGATCCTTGTGGAAGGCCGAACATGCGGTGGGCGCGAAAGCACGGGCACCCTATACGGCACTCTCCGTGCCGGTCATCACGAAGCGGAGAGAGACGCGCCGTCCCGCATTAAGCTTTGCTCATGTGAGGCCCGGCCGCGAGCATGAGATTGCAAAACCATACGTATCGCTGATTGACGTTAGGTTCGATCGTCTCCGCCAGGCGTCTCGCGGCAAACCATTTACCTGCCGACGTTTCTTCACGGTAAACGCGGTACCTTTCGGATAGTCACGCCAGAGAAGGCGTCTGCTTCAAGAACTCTACACACGTCGCATCTGGCTTCTCCATGAATGGCTGTTGGGGCGCCGATTTAAAATCTCCGTTGACACCGAGCTCCAGTACGCCAGTTCCGGGCAGAATTCGGCACGGCATCGTGTCCGCGCCAATCTACACCGGACTTCTGCGCGCTCGTTTTCAAGCCGCCAGGACTGGTGGGTCTGTTGCGCAGGATGTCAAGGAACGCGCCCGCGCTGCAGTGAGCCAGATTCCAAAAGATCTGCTCGCGCGAGCCGCTGCCGTTCTTGTCCTCAAAGGATCAAAGTCGAGCTACGTCAATAGAAGGCGAGAGACCACCGCAGGACCGTATCCAGCGATGGGGAATGGTCATCGGGATCGGGACGGGCACCGCTCGAATGAGGCAGAGTCTACGCGTGCAGCGCATCGCGATCGGCGATGAGCGCTTCGTGAAGCTCGGCTTCCGTACCGAAGCTGGTTTCGTCGGCGGCCACAACCGCGAGACGCAAAGACCGATCCTGGATCATATCAGCGCGCGCCACGAAGATATCGCCTCCCTGGTCCGCGGACCAATCGCGTTCGATCATGCGGCGGAAAATGAGCTTGATCCAGTCGTCGCCGCCGCCGTGCTGGCCTTCGGTTCATCTTTATCCACCGCTTTGAGGACGGCAATGGCCGCATTCACCGATAGCATCCGTCAAGTTCATCAGCCCAGCGAGATGCCGCAGCCCGTCCTCAGGACGCTGCCTTGCGTCAACAGCCGAACCAGCTCCCGTGTGGCTTCCACCACAAAGACGCCGCAATCATAGTTGCTTCCCTGCGGTCGGGCTGCAGGTTGCGCCGAACTTTGCTGCCAGGAGATTTGCAATAGCGAGGTGAAATCCACTGGAAGAGTCGTAGTGATAAGCCATCTTTCCAGCTCGCGTCGACCGACGAACAGCAGCGACCAATGCCCGCCGCCGTCGATTCCGCCACTGCCGTCGTTCACTGGCACCAACAGGAAGTTGGCGTATCGTTACCATGCTCGTCGAGGACGATTCCCTGCACGGCTTCCAGCATATCGATCTCGTCCCCGCTCAAGCGCAGCTGCTGCGAGCGGGCGCGACAGATCTCCCAGCTGCGTCAACGCGGGAATGGTTTGCATTAAACGCAAGAAGCTGATGCATCCTCAATCCGCTGCGATTTTGGCGACCTCAGCCAGAGGTCCCGGTTCTACTCGGATATCACCGGAAAAAGGACGCTCTTGCAGACCAATGAGTCCCAGCGCCATCACGACAGCGATTGAGAACACGCTTAGCGCCGTAATTTGCGCACCGGCCTTCTTCAGGTGCACCAACCCGATCGATATCTGTGTCACCACGCCAAGGATCAGGACGAGAATCCATTTGGCATCGATCGTGCGGTCCGAGGCTAACGCGAGCCGTTCGGAACGCGCGCTGCCCGCTCCGACTGCGGCATTTAGCAAGGCCGTCTGCACCGCAGCACCCGCTGCTTGACCGATCCGGGGATCGCTCACTTCTCGCAGCAAAGCGTCATAGACGGACTCAACCGAATGGGCCTCCTGGTCCTGCGCCATCGCCGGCCACTCGTCATCCACGAGGGCGGCGACGTATTTCGCAAGCACTGAGCGGAGGCTGCCCATGTCCGAGACGGACGCGTTACTAACAGCATAGATGTTGCGCAGTTCCGCCGCCTCTGACTGCACCGCGCGGGCCGCTTGACGGTTGCGATCGGTTATATCATTGGCCAAAAATCCGGTCAGGAACGCAAACAACACTCCGACCGTCCCGAAAAGCGGAGCGACCACGCCTTCTACGCGGCGCACCAGCACAACCGTTGCAGGGCTGAAACTCGCGATCACAATGACAGCGCCAGTCGTTGCGTAAAGGGCGATGAGGACCGCGAACAATTCAAATGCTGGAAAGTCCAACCAACCTTTGATCATTGGGTTAGGCGATCCTCTATTGCAAGGCGGCGAATCCGATTAGAAACGTATGAGCATTGAGCCGCCCAACAATATATTGCTAGTGAAGGCACAACCAAGGGACCGCGACAGAATGGTTCAGGGATTGGGTTCGTTCGCTTAAGGATCATTATTCTCTCAAAATTTTTCCATGGCTTTTGCATGGCCAACTCTGGGCACGCCAGATCACGTCGCTCGCGCACTTGGTCCGCATGATGCCGCTAGCCTACGTGAAATCTTACGTCCAGGCGCCGCCGCATGTCCGCCGATGAGCACCTCGGCTTGCGGCTTGGGCATGCCGATGTCGAGAGGGGGGCGGGCGGGACCTCCTTCGCGGCCATAACCCAAAGCTCCTGCTCGCGTTGCAGACGAAAGGCACCCGGGTTGGCGAGGTCGAACATCGCGAAAACCGAAATTATGAGACTGGCCCTAGAGGACGACGCTCGCATTTGGTCAACAGACCCAATGTGCGTGCGTCTGTCGTCAAGAAAAAACGCTCACCGGGGGACAGGCTTGCTTCTTCGCACGATGGTACCGAAGAACGCGTATTCGGAATCTGCGCGTTCCCGCTTTGCGACGAATGACGCCTTCAGCGACGTGCTCACCGGTATCGCCAAACTCACGAACGAGATTGTCGATGAACAGGCGGCCGCCCTCCCGGATTTTGCGGCACCAACCATGGAAACTTTGTCGCCGGATGCTCCTCAGTCCGTGATCGACCTTTGCCAAACCATGCATTCACTTCAGGTCGTGTCCGATCTCGCGCTTTGGTGGGAAAGCAATGCGAGTGCCTTTCGTGACGCGTGGTCGCAGCTCATCGTCAAGACGGCAGAAAAAGATGATCCGCCACCTACGCGGTCCATCGCTGGCCAACTGCACACTCTTGAGCAAGCAATCGAAAAAGCTGAACCTCTAGATCAGCTTGCTGTCAATCTGCTCGCCGCGGCGGAAGCCGTCGAAAAATGGGAAGCGATACAAAAGCATCAGCGCGTTCGTGAAGCGATCATTGAGGCGTTAGAACCCCTCAAGGAATTAAAGCACCTGGTCGGGGCAGAAACGGCAAGGTCGATAACGACGCTTTCCGGTCACGCGCGGTTCTCGACAAAATTCGCCCGAAAGAACGCTTCCTGTTCCAGGACGCATCGCTCGGGCGCAAGGCAATCAATGTCGAGGGTAGCTTCGAACCCAGTCTTCAGATCGACGCGTTATTGGTCGCAAACACATCATGGCTGCGTGCAATCCTATGGGCATTCGTCTTTGCACTCCAGGGCCGGCAAAGGGTGGAGGGTCTAGTGGATTTGTTGGATGACGAGGAACTCGCGTTACCTGCACTGCCCGTATGGCGCTGGCTGTTCTTGTGAACCAACTGAAGGAATTTGGACCGGCAGGTCGACGCTATCGAGCGTGAGCTGGCTCAGATCCAGAGAGTAAATCCGATGGCGAGGTTGCTGTCTTCGATTCCCGGCATTGGTCCCATAACGGCCACGGCCCTCGCCGCGACGGTGCCGGACCCGACCATGTTCCGCTCCGGGCGAGAATTCGCGGCTTGGCTGGGCCTGACGCCTAAGCAGAAGTCCACCGGCGGGAAGGACCGGCTCGGCCGAATAACGAAGCAGGGCGATTCCTATCTCCGGCACTTGCTTGTCATCGGGGCACGCAACGTCGTTCGGTATCCAAAGGCACGGTCCCGGGTCGGAGGTGGCTGGATCGAAGCTCTGCTTGAACGGCGTCGGCCCATGGTCGTCGCTATCGCCGTCGCCAACAAGTTGGCTCGGATCATCTGGGCGATGATGACGACCGGTGAGTTCTATCGGGCTAAGGCTGCTGGATGAACTGCTTAGCAGGCTGGCCACTTTAAGGTGTGAGGGCAAACGACAGCATGATGGAAACCGGCGGAGCTGGGGATCGAGAAAGCCCGAAGAGCTTTAAGCGCAACAAGCGCGACCCGTTGATGAGGCCTCGATCCGCGATCTCCATCAGGGCCAGCGGCCAAGTTATCGGTCGCAATGACAGGCCGTATACATGAACGCACCGGACCGATCTCCAAAACGCTGTCGAAATCTCTTGCACCCGCGGGGCCGTCTATACATGAAGCTCTCGATGAAGGCGTTCTGCATGGGTTTTCCCGGCGCGATGTAGTGCCATTCGACACGGCTTTGGTCGGCCCACACCAGGATGGCGTTGCTTGTGAGTTCGCTGCCGTTATCGCTGACCACCATCCTGGGCTTGCCGCGCTCGATCATAAGCCGGTCCAGTTCCCGCGCCACGCGAATGCCGGAGAGCGAGGTGTCGGCCACCAGCGCCAGGCACTCGCGGGTACAATCATCGACGACGGTCAGGATCCGGAAGCGGCGGCCGCAGGTCAATTGGTCCGACACAAAGTCGAGCGACCACCGGTCGTTCGGCGTCATCGGAACCAGCATCGGCGCCCTGGTCCCGATCGCCCGCTTGCGGCCAGTACGGCGACGCACCGTCAGCTTCTCTTCCCGATAGAGCCGGAAGAGCTTTTTATGGTTGATCAAATACCCCTCCCGCCTGAGCAGAACATGCAGCCGCCGATAGCCGAAGCGGCGGCGCTCCTGGGCGATCGCCCTCATGCGTTGGCGAAGGCTGGTATCGTCAGCCTGGGTCGTCCGGTATCTCACGGTCATGCGGCAGCAGCCGATGGCTTTACACGCCCGCGTTCGCTCATCCCATGGGCTTCCACCAGATGAGCGACAGCTTTCCGCTTCCCCGCGGGCGTCACCACTAATGGGATGACCCGCCCCGTCCTCTCAGTCAGACTGAGTTGGCTTTTGAAAGGAGGAAGCAATGAGGACACGGAACAAGCCCAGGCCGGCAACGGTGTTTGGGATCGACATTGGCAAGAACCTTTTCCACGTCGTTGGGCTCGACGCCGCCGGAATGCCGATCCAGAAGGCGACCTTTCGGCGCGATACGCTCTTGCAGTTCTTCGAACGTGCAGGACCGGCTTTGGTGGGGATGGAGGCCTGCTCCGGCTCGCAATGGTTGGCCCGCAAGATCGCCGCCATGGGGCACACCGTTCGCATTATCCCAGCTCAATTCGTGAAGCCATATGTGAAGTCCAACAAAAATGACATCATCGATGCCGCGGCGATCGCCGAAGCCGTGACGAGACCAACGATGCGCTTCGTCGAGCTAAGGTCGCCTGAGCACATTGACCTGCAAGCGCTGCATCGTGTTCGCGATCGGATGATGTCGCAACGGACGTGCCTCATCAATCAGATGCGCGCTTTTTGCCTGGAATATGGGATCGCTATTCACCAGGGCGCCGGCAAGTTCAAGGCTGATCTGCCGAGGGTTTTGGCCGATCAGTCGAATGATCTAACCTCGGCGATGCGTCGCATTCTTGCATCTACATTTGACGAGCTGCGGCAGCTGGAGCTGCGGATTGCCGAGGTCAACCGCGAGATTGAGGCAATTGCCTCTCAAAGCGATACCGCACGTC
>NZ_JBEPQF010000068.1:0-14535 GCF_040547695.1 Bradyrhizobium sp. JR4.3
CGTTATCGTTGGACACGGGACATCGCTCCTTCGGTGGAGAAGTGGAGGCTTCAAGCACCCCCACGATATGCCGCCTTTCCGATTCCCGCCGTCACCAACTTTCGGCGATAGGTCTTTCATAAATGCTGCGCCTTCCAACTTTGCTCGGAATTGCGTTCTGGTGCTCGGGAAGATTGATGATGAGCTCTCCACGATAGCATTGAATAGCTTCCAACGAGGTCGATTGACCGCGAGCGCGCGAATGGCTGGTACCTCGGGTTTCGCGCTGAAACATGGTATGTCGCGAATTGAACAACGACGCGGTGAGCAGAACAAAGAAATCGCGATGATGTTTGGACAGGTAAACGCACGTGACGCTACTTTCACGCAGACACACGAGGTCAGCAGCTATCGCAGCTGAGTCTAGCTCCGGTCCGTTCACCCACTCTCGTCTTTTCAGAGCGGCTCGCAACTTCTCTCTGACAGTACGACTGGTTGGCGCGTTCACCACAGCCCACTCTTGATCAGTTGAAAAGCCTGAGGGGACCCTGACATGCGAACAAGCTATTGTTCTGATAACTGCCTGGCATGCCAAACTGCAGGGCGAATGTTCCGCGTTCGCCGACATTGCCTTCTCCCCCCAGCTTTAAAGTCAACTGGCAGCATGTTTGCACGGGTATTCCGCCTTGAGCGCTTGAGCAGAGTAGTATTGGCCAAAACGTTTTAGACAACGGCAGAGTTCGTCCATGACGCCGCCACGTTCCCTCGGAATTCTACACCTCGAACGTGGATTGGCACTCGACGCCAAGTCACCTGCCCCACCGGGCGGCTCGATGCTCAATCCGGATACATTCAGTTTTCCGACCATAGGCGAGACTGTCGCCGGGGCTTGGGTGGAGAATGTGGTCCGCGGAGATCCGGCACTCGACCCGGCCTTCATCGCAGCAGCCCGGCGCTTGGTCCAGCGAGGCGCCGTCGCAATTAGCTCGACCTGCGGCTTCTCTATCCGGCATCAGCCGACTATCGCCGCGTCGGTGACCGTGCCCGTCCTGACGTCGAGTCTGCTCCTTTTGCCCATGTTGCTCCGCCAGGTCTCTCGTGCCGCCAAAATTGCCGTCCTGACCTACGATTCGACTCATTGCGGAGAAGAGTTGCTTGGGGTCGATGATTCGGCCGAGCGCGCGAGAGCCGTCATCGGTGGCATCGAAGGTGGCAAGTACTGGCATGACGAACTGAAGCGTCCGCCGCCGCCAACGGATGTAGCCGCCCTGGAAAGGGACGTCTCCGCCTGCGTCGCACGTCTTCGCGCAGAGCATCCAGAGATCGCGCTGATTCTCTTCGAATGCGCGGCGTTTCCGATAGTTGCGCCCCTTATCCGTCGCGTAGCGCAGTTGCCCGTGTACGACATCACGAGCCTCTGTCGAATGACAATGGCGTCAATGGCCTAAGTCTATCCTGGGGTGCAGCGGCCAACAGAAGATTGCATCCGTAGAGAACCGTAAGCGCTTAGCCGCAACCCTATTGATGCTGGCTTGACGTTTTGCGGAATCGGCACGGCATGAGGTCTTCGATGCGGCTATGGGGATAGCCGTCGATGATCGTCTCGAGTGTTTCGGCGATACAGGCGGCCGGGTTGATGCCGTTGAGCTTGCAGGTGGCGACGATCGACGCGAGCAGGGCCCAGTTTTCCCCGCCGACTTCGGAAGCAGCGCCATAGTGCCGGGAATCTGGCGTTCGATGTTGTTGTAGCCTATCCATTCCACCCGCTCGTTGGTCAAACCGTTCTTGTAGTCGGTGAGCAGGAACATAACGGCATTCGTCACTTTTTAATCCGACAGCCGCATGACGGAACGCTCCATGTTCCAGACTGGATGGTCACCCCACGAGCCGGTTCGATTGCGATTGTTGCCACACCCCGGATTCCACTTGAGGCCCTCCTCGAGATTCGTGCCATGCTCGATCATCTCGTAGCCTCTTCTGTGGGGGATTCCACCCCCGAAGGAGGGGATGCCAATGAAGATCCCGCTGCGCACGCAATCGGATTTGTTCGCCATCGCCGTCCACCAACCGAACTGTCGGACGAGGAGAGGCTGAAGGCAATAGCGCTGTTGCGGTGTCTGCTCGTGGAAGCGGGTAATCACGCCAACGGCCGGGCAGCCGGGCCAAAGCCTCGCGGAGGTGCGCGATGAGCAAGATCAGCGCTGAGCACCTTTGCCGCAATGCCATCGTCTACATCCGCCAGTCGACATCCTACCAAGTCGCGAACAACCAGGAGAGCCAGCCGCGCCAATATGCCCTCGCCGATAGGGCTCGCCAATTGGGCTGGAGCGATGTTCAAATCGTCGATGATGATCTCGGCCAATCTGGCGCCGGCACGGTTCGATCCGGCTTCGAGAAGCTTTTGGCAGCAATTTGCGAGGGTCGGGTGGGCGCCGTTGTGTTTCGCTGGAGGCGTCGCGGCTCGCGCGCAATGGCCGCGACTGGCATACTTTGCTTGAGTTCTGCGGGTTAGTCGGAACACTGATTGTGGATGAAGACGGCATTTGTGATCCTCGCTCAATCAACGATCGCTTCCTGCTTGGCATGAAGGGCACGATGAGCGAGGTGGAGCTTTCGGTATTCCGGCAGCGTTCCCTCGAGGCGCTTAAGCAGAAGGCACGCCGTCGAGAGCTCCTACTGACCGTGGCAGTCGGCTACGTCAAGGCCGAAGATGGCCGGATCGAGAAGGACCTGGATCGGCGCGTCCAAGATAGCATCCCCTGGTGTTTCGCAAATTCGCCGAACTGCAGTCGATTCGGCAGGTGTTACTTTGGTTCCGGCAGGAGCAAATCGTCGTTCCGGCGGTCGTTCAAGGGCATGGCAAGCAAACAACGGAGTGGAAAGCGCCGGTCTATTACACACTGCACCACGTGCTGACCAATTTATGCCGGCGCAAACGTCTTCGGCCGGCGCGGCACGCGCATTGTGATCGAAGGTCCAGAAAGCGAGTCGTGCGCGACAGTCTCGTTCGGAACTCAAAAGACTGGGAAGTTTTGATCCGCGACCATCACGAGGCATATATTTCCTGGGAGGAGTTCGAAGGGAATCAGCGTCTGATCGCCGACAATGCTAACGGAAAGAGCTATTTGGGCCGCGGGGCTATCCGGCGCGGCGAAGCCCTGCTGCCTGATCTGTTCCGTTGCGCTCGCTGCGGCCGCCGATTGCATGTCGCTTATACCGGCAAAGGCGGCAACACCCAACGTTATGTTTGTCGCGGGCCATTCGGTGCCAAAGCCGTCAACAACTGCGTGGCAGCCCTGATCCACACGTGAACGCGGTCGTCCTCGATCTTGTGACGTACATAACGGCTGCTCTCCACCACGCGCAAATCGATGGTATAATTGCTGCGGATGAATTCCGGCGCTTCCGGGATCATCACGCCCTTCGGCAGTTGCTCCATGGTCAGCGCTTCGCCCGTTGGCGCTTGCGGTATCCAATGCTGATGGTCGAAAGTGCTCTGCTCTTGGAGATGGAACGAGACGACAATACAAAGAATGGCTTTGCCATTCTGGGTAGCGGTGATGCGCCGTGTCGAATAACTCCGGCCATCGCGGAGCCTTTCGACTTGGTAAATAGTCGCCACCCGCGGATAGCCGGGGAGGGATGAAATTGGAATGCTACGAGTGCGGCAATTTCCCCTCGACCGTGCGGCATCCGGCGACCATAGCCCGACTGATCACGTGACCGCAATACATGCTGGTACGCGGGCCGTCACTGCGAAATCGGCTCGCCCCGATTGCTTCAAGGTCCAGAACTGCGAGGAGGTCGATCAACGTTTCAGGTCTCCTGTGTGTCTGCATCGTTCCGAACTCGTCCCACACGTGAGTGGGACCGGCATGTTGGCGTTCCATCGACTTCGAAATCTGTCGTTTCGATGAACTCGGAGCGATGCCAGCATCATGCAGTAAGTGTATTTGCTGTTTCGGTCCATTCTTCTGCGATAATCCGCGATGCGCGCTTAACGACGTAAGCAGATGGAATCAGGCCGGGATCAAGACGCCTTCATTCATCTTGGTATTCTCCAGGTTTCAGTTGCCTCAACAGAAAACGCTGTTGCGCCGTTATGCTGGCAATCAGCAGCAGATTGCTCATCAACCAGTTTGTCGAATGGCGCAGACTTGCTCTATGCTCATCCAGCGCGCCTGCTCTGCCTCAGCGACCTTAAAGCGATCTCAAAGACATCATTCATTTTCTTCACGTTACGGCCGCATACTTCCGCAATTCAAGCTTAGCTATCGCGCGGCAGTGCACTTCATCGGGCCCATCTGCCAAGCGCATAGTGCGTGCCACAGCATAGTCCCGCGCAAGGCCCGCCTCGTCGGACACACCAGCGCCCCCAAACGCCTGGATGGCCTGATCAATAATTTTGAGCGCCATACGCGGCGCAGCTACTTTGATCATGGCGATTTCAAGTTGCGCGCTCTTGTTGCCAACCTTGTCCATCATGTCGGCGGCCTTCAGGCACAGGAGCCTAGTCATTTCAATGTCGATGCGGGCCTCCGCTATGCGCTGTTCCCAGACTGAGTGTTCGACAATCTTCTTGCCAAACGCGGTGCGCGAATTGAGCCGCTTAACCATCTTTCCCAGCGCCTCCTCGGCTTTTCCGATCGTTCGCATACAGTGATGGATGCGACCTGGGCCGAGTCTTCCTTGGGCAATCTCAAAACCCCTGCCCTCGCCCAGCAGCAGATTGCTCGTGGGAACCCGCACATCCTCAAGCAGCACCTGGCCGTGGCCCTGCGGCGCATCGTCATAGCCAAACACTGGCAGCATCTTTTCGACTTTGACACCAGGCGTCTCCAAGGGCACCAGGATCTGTGACTGCTGCTGGTAGCGAGGCGCCTTGAAATCGGTCTTGCCCATCACGATGGCGATTTTGCAGCGAGGATCCCCGATACCCGACGACCACCATTTGCGGCCATTGATGACGAAATGATCACCATCGCGCTCGATCCGGGTCTCGATGTTACTGGCATCCGATGATGCGACCGCGGGCTCCGTCATCAGGAACGCAGAACGGATGTCAGCGTTCATCAACGGAGTTAGCCATCGGCGCTTTTGCTCCTTTGTGCCATAGCGGATCAAGACTTCCATATTTCCGGTGTCAGGTGCGGAGCAGTTGAATACTTCCGGTGCCCAGACGATTCGACCCATTTCCTCAGCGAGCAGGGCATATTCCAAATTGCTCAATCCTGCCCCGCGAAATCCTTCATCCTCACACGAGAGCGGCGGCAGAAACATATTCCACAGGCCATCGGCTCGCGCCTTCTTCTTCAGTTCCTCGACCACGGGGATTACCTTCCAGCGATCACCCTCGGCCTCCTGCTGGTTATAAATGGACACTGCAGGCCGGACGAGATTCACCATGAAGGATTGGACACGGGATAACCATTCTTTCTGCTTCGATGATATCGTAAAATCCACTAGACCGCTCCTTGCTTCCCTTGGTGTTGCGCAGTTCCGGCTCTTGAAACGGCTGTCGGGCTGAACCCTCTTACCGCGGAATTGCCACATGCAGATGTCCCATCATCCAAATGGATCTCATACACAGTCGTGAGCTTCAACTCCCAGAAATCAGGAGGGTTGTTCCGCGCCCACCAAGCCTCCCGCCTGGCCGAGCGTCTCTAGCCAGATCGGCACAACGCTGCAGAGAGTTGATATTTTTAGCCAGCGACTATGTGACACAAGCGTCTAGGGCTGGTCGCACACGGCAGAATCCTGGACCTATCCGTCATAGTGCTTGGTCATTCGCGAACGCAAGTAACTCGATCCGGCGTGTTTGAGAGCCTCTGGCGTCTGTTCGAGCCGAAATGGCAGTACGTCCCGTTCAGCTCACGGCGACGTCAGGTATCTGACGACGACACAATCGCTGTCCGGTTAACAACACGTTGCGCTCCTTCCAAAGAGCACGTTTTCTTCGCTAATCAGCTCACAGCGTAATGGCAATGTCGGCACGGCGATTGCTACAGCGATACTGCGCCACGAAGTTAGCAGGCGCAAATGGGCTGCGGGATATACGCAGAGAGACGGAGATGGAGCTTTGGACATTCCTGCAAACTACAATCGTACAGACCACTTCAACTTTTGTTGTTGCTGCTCACGTAGGAGGCCAACATGAGATTGCTCATCCTCACAAACCGCCCCGATTGCTTAGGTGAAAATGACGCTCCTATTGGAAACGCGTTCGTTCGTTTCGGTTGGCAGGTCATCATCGGCGAGATCAATGCTATTGCGGCAGATGACTATCGATTCTTCACGCGGGGAGTACTGATAGCCGAAGGTGCAAAGCCGCACCATGTCGGCGCTGCAGCACAGGGCATTCGAGGATCATACTTTCTTGACGAATGCGAGTTGATCTGGGTCATCAATCCACCACAGCCTCGGGTGGCCCGTGACATCTGGCAATTGCTCTGGCTCGCTTCCCAACACATGAACTTTGTTAACAGCATTGCAGGAATGATGTTTCTCGATACGAAACACGCATTGGGCCACGTCGTGCCAAAGGAGAACAGAGTTATTTCGTACACGTCGAACGATTTCTCCTGGCTTTGGGAACGCTATCGGGAGAGTCCAGATCTCTCGTGGGTGGCCAAGCCTCCCAACGGATATTCCGGCCAGAATGTCTTTTTGCTTCCTTCTGGTGGACCAAACATTCGAACGATCCTTCAATCCCTTACCGGAAATGCTGACGTGCAGGGCCAATTCGGCACCCTCGCACAACATGAATTCGCCCCTGCGACGCAAGACGGGTCTGCGTATGGGTTAGGCGGCCTTAAAGCTGAGTACGCTATTCTTCAGCAGTACATCCCCGAGGTAGCGCACGGCGAAAAGCGCATAGTTGTCGTTTGCGGACAAGTAGTTGCCTGGCATGGTCGGAAAGGGCGTCCAGACGATCACAGATCGAATATTGCACAAGGAGGAAAACCGATCCAAGTTGAATTGCATGACGGTGAAATCGAGCTTGCGGAATCAGTTGGTAAACGACTGATGACACATGGAATCAATTTCGTCGGCATCGATATGGCTTTTCCCTATGTACTGGAGCTGAACATTGCGGACGCGGGCGGATTGTACGACTCAGAGCTAGCTACTGGGAAAGATCGTTCGGATCAGGTTGCGGAGTTAATCATCTCTCACTTCAAGAACAATTGGCGACATGATACACACTGAACATTAATATGGCCAATGTAGCGTGCCGTGAGCTGTGGCTGAGGCGCAAGCCGAGCTAGGTGTTGCGGTTGGGAGATCGCTCCTCGAGCGGATGGCGAGCACTCGTCCAGCGGCGTAAAAGCAGACGGCGCGTTTTGCAGCTTTACGAGCAGGCATTCGCCGGCAGAGTACGCGACGGTGCTGCGATCCTATGCGACTGCGTCGTGGTCTGAGCCCCTCGCTGCATCCAGCAATGGGGAGTCCCGGTGACATTTGAGCCCATCGGTCCCGGTGGAGCAACGGGGCGGGGCGCGGTGTCCTCGGCATAGCGCAGCGTCCCGCCCTGTTGCGGCCCAGAGATCGCTGCGGTTGGCGTATTCGGTCGGTGTGAGGTGCCCAGCGCACTGTGCGGCCGGGCGTCGTTTAGCCGTCTTTCCAGCTTGCCAGCACGGGCTTGAGCCTGCACGAGCGAGGTGAATAGCGTCTCATTGAGAAGTTCGTCGCGCCGGCGAGCGTTGAAACTCTCGATGAAGGCGTTTTGGGTCGGCTTGCGGGGCGCGATGTAGTGCCACTTGATCTGCCTTTCCTGGCTGAAGCGCAGCACGGCCATGCTGGTCAGTTCGGGGCCGTTGTCGGAACACTCATCGCTGGCCGCCCGCGCCAGGCGATGATGACCTCGAGCTCGCATACGACCCGCAGGCCCCATGGACAACCCTGGGGCCCGCCTTTGCAGCATGTCGGCGATGCATGCAAGGACGTCGGTGAGCCAGGCTTTCGGGTTGATGTTGTTGAGCCGTCATGATGAGCGTCGCCATCACTGCGGCCCGCTCGGCGGCGCGATCCGAGCCGGGAAACAACCATGCTTTTCTTCCAAGAGCCGTTTACCGTTCATTCTGCCCATGTCGGGGAGGATTTCGAGGTCCACTATCGTTGGCATCCCTATTTTGGCCGGATGGTGAACGTGCGTCGTGTGGAGCAACGCGCGACAGGTCAGTTTTTGCGGATCCGAACCCCATTGGGCACGGTCACCACGATTCCCGGCTGGATGGTAGATCCAATCGCATGCGCGGAGATGACCTCCGGGCCACCACAAGTTGATCTTGCCGCATTGTCAGAGCTGAAGAGACTGGTCATAGCGCTCGCCATTTCCACAAACTCCCCGAGCGATCGAGTCGCATGGGAGAACGCCGATGAAGCAGGAGCGCGTAGCTGTACGGATTTCAGACGGGCAACTGAGCCTGATATTCGAGCCAGACAGGCTGGACAGGATGAACGAGGCGGCGCGGGTGAAGGCGTTACTGACGCTCGCCCAAATCCTCATGCAGGCCGCCGGCCTGGTAGTCGAGGAGCTCGGTGATGCCCGACACTGACCAGATCCCGGAAACGCTCTTGAAGCGCAAAGCTGTCGTCTATGTGCGGCAGTCAACGCAATCCCAGGTGATGGCCAATCTGGAGAGCCAACGGCGACAGTACGATCTTGTGGATATTGCGCGCCGGCACGGCTTCTCCGACGTGGAAGTCATTGATGATGACCTCGGCCGTTCGGCGAGTGGAACGGTGGCCCGGCCCGGCTTTGATCGGCTGGTCGCATGGTTGTGCGCAGGAGCCGTTGGCGCCGTGATTTGCTTCGATGCATCGCGGCTCGCGCGCAACGGCCGCGATTGGCATCATCTGCTTGAGTTATGCGGGCTTGTCGAAGCGAGGGTGATTGATCACGACGGCGTTTATAATCCTTGCCTTCCGAACGATCGGCTCTTGCTCGGCATGAAGGGAAGCATAAGCGAGTTTGAGTTGGGCATAATCCGGGCACGGATGCTAGAGGCAGCCAGGGCGAAGGCCCAACGTGGTGAGCTACGCTTATCAGTGCCGTTTGGTTATGTCTGGCATCGCGAAGCCGGTCTGGGCCTGGATGCTGACCTGCGTCTGCAAGAGGTGATTCATCTTCACTCGCTTTCGCGAACTTGGTAGCGCTCGCCAGGTGTTGTTGTCGATGAAGGCGGAGCAAATCCATTTCCCCCGACCTGCTGACGAAGGTCGCATGACAAACTTCGTTTGGCAGCCCATCCGCTACCGCAATGTGATCAGTGTGCTGAAGAATCCGTTCTATGCGGGTGTTTACGTATACGGCAAAAGCGAGAAGCGAACCGCGATTATCGAAGGCAGAGCGCGGCGGACCTACGGGCACTACAAACCGGCGGGCACTTGGGATGTGATGATAAAGGATCATCACGAAGGGTACATCACCTGGGATGACTACGAGCGCAACCAGAAGCAATTGGCGCTTAACGCCTACGGTCGCCCAGATGGTGCAAAATCAGGCCGGGGCGGCCAGGCGCTCTTGGTCGGACATTCTGACGTGCGCTCGTTGTGGTCAGCGCCTGAGCGTCAGCTATAGGGGCGGTCGAATCAGCTACCCGGTCTACCGCTGTGACAAGGGTAGTCTAACAGGTCGGCTTCGCTGTATGATATTCGGAGCTTCAAAAATCGACGCGGCAGTTGCACGAGAACTGTTACGAGCGGTAGAACCCATGGCGATCGAGGCCGCGTTCGAGGCACAGCACATGCAACGGGAACGCCAAGACGATAAGCGCCGGATCTTTGATCTGGAACTCCAGCAAGCCCGGTACGATGCCACGCTAGCTGAGCGTCGCTACGCCGCCTGTGACCCCGATAATCGCCTGATCGCTGCGCAGTTGGAGAAGAACTGGGAGTACGCTTTGCGCCGTGTGCGCGAGCTGGAAAATCGCCAGAATGACCATCAGTCATCCGGCCACGCGGTCGATCCCGGCATCTTTGCCGATCTGGCGGATAACCTGTCCGTAGCCTGGAAATCCCCTGATGTGACGATGCGCGCGCGCCAGCAGCTGCTGCGAGCCTTGTTGTCGACATCATCGCGGACGTCGACGATGCGGTACGCGACGTTGTGCTCACGATCCATTGGCAGGGTGGGCAGCACTCCGAGCTTCGGATCCGCAAGCCGCGCTCCGGTGAACACGGTTCCTCCACGGCGGAAGATGCCTTGGCTGTTGTCCGCAGCATGGCCGGGCGCTGGTCTGACGAGCACATCGCCGCCACGCTCAATCGGATGGGCTTGCCCACCGGCATGGGTAAGACCTGGACAGCACATCGGGTCAGCTCTATTCGCCGTGTGCGTGGCATCCATGCCTACTGTTCAGCGGAAAAAAACGGCGAATGGCTTACGCAGACCGAGGCCGCAAAAGCGCTCGGTGTCTCAAGTCATATGATCCGCCGCCTTGTCTCCAGCGGCGTTCTTCCTGCTGTGCAGGTTGTTCCGCGAGCGCCTTGATTCGAGCTGCCGATTTGGCGTCCGAGACGGGTCAAGACAGCGATTGCCCGAAAGGGTCGCCCGTCTCGCGAAATTGACGCGGACACGCTTCCAATGTTTACAAGCACTTAAAGAAGGGGCGCACAATGACTCAAGGTTTGCAAAACTGCGCAGCGCTCGCTCTGCGGGATTGTTGGGACGCAAATCTTTCCGTCATGGGCAAAGCGGGCAAGCCACCCCACGGTTGAGCGGTTGAGCGGTTGAGCAGATAGTTGACCGGCTTGATGACGTTGGACAAACGCGAGAGCCGGGAACATTCCGTCCGCAGCCAAGCCTCAAAATCGGTCAGCAACGGCGCGCTTCTCACGTGGCGGACGCGCAGCCGCTCCTCAGCCTCAGCCCATAGATCTCCCGCTCGATCTCGAATAGCTGGTCAATCCGAGGGAGCCGCTTCCAGCGCCACGGCGAGATCGCTGATCGACTGTCCACGGCGCGCGTTCTGGGCGATATTGGCCAGTTCGAGGTACGCACTGCGGCCTTGCGCCCAGCAGAAGACGCGCATGGCAGGTGACGCCTTGCGTGCCGGAACGAAGAGAGCATTGAACGCGCTGGGGAACCTTCTGAACAGGTCCGAAAGCTCGCGCCGTCTATTGGTCCTCAATGAACGACACGCGTCGATCCGGTGGGGCGCATCCGGATGCGGACCAGCCGATTCAATCCTCAGCGCTGCTGCTCTAACTCCGTTTGATCGGCCCAGCATCGCAGGTCCGAGCCGAGCTGTGAATCGTGCGCCGAGCTATCGCCAAATTTTGGTGACGGCGGGGCCGGTCAGGCGGCGGCGGTTGTGGGCTGGCGATCAGTCGGTTTGGTGATGACCTCGATCCCGTCGGCGAATGTCACACCGAGAATGAGTTTTGGCAACTGGTTGTGGTCATCGAGACGACGCCAGTTTTTCTGGGCGTCCTCGACCAGTTTGGAAGACCATCGCGAGCGCGGTCTTGTTGGATAGGCAGCCCTTCCAGCGGATGGTGCGGTGGCGCACGGTGGCGAAGGTGCTTTCGATGGGGTTGGTCGTCCGCAAGTGTTTCCAGTGCTCGGCCGGGAAGTCGTAGAAGCCAGCAGCGTGTCCCGATCATTGCTCAGGCAGTCGGCCGCCTTTTCGTATTTCAGCGCGTAGCTCTCGATGAAGGCGTCGAACACCAGCTCGGCTGTAGCCTTGGTTCGGCCATCCAGATCTCCTGCAGCGCGCGTTTGGCTTTCGGGTGCTGGCTCTTCGGCAGCTTGGCAAGTACGTTGGCGGTCTTGTGCACCCAGCAGCGCTGCTCGCGCGTTTTCGGCCAGACCTCACCGGCCGCCTTCCAGAACCCGAGTGCGCCATCGGCGATGACGAGCTGCGGGGCCTCGTCGAGCCCGCGCCGCTTCAGATCGAGCAGCAGATCGCGCCAATCGTGCGCGCTCTCCCGGGCACCATCGGTGAAGCCGACCAGTTCCTTGCGGCCTTCCGGCGTCGCGTCGATCAGCACGAGGATGCATTGCTTTTCGTCGTCAAGGCGGGCTTCGAGATGGATGCCATCAGCCCAGATGTAGACGAAACGCTTGGCTGACAGATCGCACTTCTGCCACGCGGCATGCTCGGCGAGCCAGCCGTCCTTCAAGCGGCCGATCGCGGAGGCCGACAACCCGGCAGCATGCTTGCCAAGCAGCGCCGCCAGCGCCTCGGAAAAGTCGCCGGTCGAGATCCCCTTCAGATAAAGGACCGGCAGCGGCGTCTCGATCGACTTCGAGCGGCGCATGTAGGGCGGCAGGATCGACGGCGAGAACCGGATGCGGCCAGGATCGGCAGCGCCGGCCTTGCGATCGCGTACACGCGGCTGGCGGACGGCGACCGGGCCGATACCGGTCGTCACCTCGCGCTCCGGCAGGTGGCCGTGGCGGACGACGCGCTGGTGGCCGTCCGCGGTCTTCAAATCGGCATGCTGGCCGAGGAATTCTGGAACCTCGGCTTCGACCGCCTTGGCGAGAAGGGCACGTGCCCCGTCGCGCAAGACTTCTGTGAGTTGATCGGCGACGTTTTCTGGCTGAATCAGCTTGATAATGTTATCTTTGGACACGGCATATCGCTCCTTCGGTGGAGAAGTGGAGGCGTCAAGCACTCCCACGATATGCCGCCTTTTCGATTCCCGCCGTCACCAACTTTCGGCGATAGGTCTCGTGCACCGGAACACTGGCGTCACATGTACTCCGATCATTGGTAGGTGCCTGAACTTGAGCGTCTGCTAATGTGCGTCGCACAAGTACCAACATTTGCGATTGGGTGGTTCGCCAAGCTGGAGTTGGGCTACAAGGTTCGACGAGAGAGACCGGTGTCTGCCTCATTGCGGATCACAATTGCCGAACCAAAAAGCTGGCCTGCGGTAGAGTCTACGCACTACTGAGCAGAACGACAAAGCAGTATCACGACGAAAAGACAGTTTTGAATGCTGCCGTCCGTCGCCGGACCAACTCATTAGGTTGGCACAATGCTTTTGGACGCACCATCATCGGCGATAATTTGGGATTAGGTGACCTAGCTCTAGTGTAAACGAATGTATCAATCGAGGATGCTATGGAGAGAGACTTAGCAAAGAACACGAAATGGCAAGCCGGACCTTACGATACGGTCGGCTCGATTGCAACGGAGGTAGCGGATGGCTTCACGTTGATATCAGTCGGCGACCTCATCGTGAGCCGGCCACTGACCAAAGCTCGTGATTCTGGATTAGGCGCCATCATCAAGATACTTGGCAATGCTGACGCCGTGTTCGGCAACCTGGAAACTAGTATCTTCGATGTCCGCTCCTTTAAAGGGAGTCCGCAGGCGGAATATGGTGGAGCCTATCACCTCAGCTTACCGGAGCTCGGAGCTGATTTGAAGGCCATGGGATTCAACATCTTGGGTAGAGCGAACAACCATTCATTCGACTGGGGGCTTGAGGGCATGCGCGAGACAAATCGATTGCTCGATCAGAATGGGATCACGCATGCGGGCGCGGGGGAGAATCTCGCGCAAGCTCGCGCCGCTCGATTTCTGGAGACTCGGCGCGGCCGCGTGGCGCTGCTGTCTTTCGCTTCCTCATTCACGCCGATGGCTCGCGCGTGTGATCCTGCCGGCGAGGCGCCGAGCAGGCCGGGTATTAGCACGCTTCGTTTGACGCGCTATATCATGGTTCCGCCAGAAATGTTCGAGAGCCTGAGGAGGATAAGAAATGGGCTGCCAAGCTTTAGATCACCTTCTGACTCTTCGAATCGAGTCATAATCGCCGGAACGATATACAGGGTCGCCCACGCCGTCAGCTACAGCTACGAAGCCGACCCGCGCGACGTCGCTGAAATTCTACTAAACGTCCGTCGGGGCAAGCAGTTTGCTGACTTCTGCGTTGTCACAAATCACGGTCACGAACCCGGAAATTGGAGCCAGGAGCCGCCTAATTACGAACAATCATTTGCGCGCCTGCTCGTTGATGCGGGAGCGGACGCATACATCGCACACGGACCGCACCAATTGCGCGGTATCGAGATCTACAATGGACGACCAATCTTTTACGGGTTGGGTAATTTCATTATGGACGACCTCCGGACTCCGGTCGGAGCTGACATGTTCGCCGCGTATGGCAAGGATCCACGTTTCGATACAGACGCCGAGGTTACCGTCGAAGAGATGGCGAGAGGATACGGGACGGATCCTGGCTTTCTAGACCCACTGTTCTATGAGAGCCTTATCACCCAGAGCCGGTTTGAGGAGAACCAGCTTGCTGAATTGCGGCTCTATCCAATCGACCTCGGTCACTCGAAACGATTTGCCAATCGAGGAGTACCCCAAATCGCTCCGGAGTTGCAGGCCAGAACGATTCTTGAGCGTGTACAGAAGCTTTCGCGGCGATTTGGGACGCATATTGACATCGATAATAACATCGGATCTATCAGACTACTGTAAGCGTAGCTCTGGGCCCCTTTTGATTGGTGCTTGACGTCTATTTTGACCGGGTGAGGCGGCGCCGCTTCCATTTGTCGGACAAAGCGATGACGGCGGCGTCGAGCGCCTT
>NZ_JBEPQF010000069.1:0-13678 GCF_040547695.1 Bradyrhizobium sp. JR4.3
CGCACGGCCGGGTCGACGTGTTCAAGGACCTGCTCGCCTCCGACGTCGAGCGGCTCCACGTCCTGATCACGCGCCATGCCAAGGCGACCGGCTCCCGGCGCGCCGCCGACATCCTGGCCAACTGGAAGGACTGGCTGCCCAAATTCCGCAAGGTGATGCCGGTCGAGTACCGGCGCGCGCTGCGCGAAATGGCTGCTAACGCGGACGCCGAACCGAACCGCGATTGAGCTCCGGAAGCTGAGACAGTACCACCGACATTCCGAACACCGCACGCGCCCGATGATGATAAAGCGCTAATACCGCTCCCATACGCGTCCGGCCAGCGCAACCCGAAGCAGATCCTCACGAGAGGGCCTGCTGAGACGTTCATGCCTCGTGATCGAGATCGTTTTGACGTCCCCACGCGTCGTTCTGAGGAAGGTACGGGATCGGGGCCCTGGAGCGCAATGACAGTGAGGGTTGCACGACAGCAGGTGAGGGCTGCGATACGCTCGCCGTCGCCCGTCAGTTGAAGTCCATCGAAGATCGGCAAAAAGCCGCTTGATTTCGTCGTCACTGCGCTGCTGATTGCATCAATCAAGATCATTGTCCCTTACTGTGGGCAATCCCGACGAAGGCGCTTGGAATAGCGCGCGCCGCTTTGCCAGCAAGGCGCACACCAGAGTCACACTCTGCGCCGGTGGTTCGTACATGCCACAAGCATCGCAATTGGCGACCCCGAAGTTGAAGTGCGAGCGCCGTATGGCGCAAATGGGAGATGCATGGGGAGATTCCAGGTAACGCCGACATGATGGCGAGAATGCGCAATGACTATCATGCTTCCAACCACGGGTCGGCGAGGTTCTGCGCGGTATGCGGTGGGAAGATTCGGGCTTCTCCGCTACTACTGCTGGCAAACGGCGCTTTGTTCTATGAAATGGTGCAACCACCTACACGCGTGGCGTGAGGCCGACCACAAATGGATTCGCCTATTGCGAACTGGTTGATGCGTGGCACTCGATTCGCTGCGGCCGCGGCCGTGCTCTCGCAAGACGGACGCCGGCAGAATAGTTCTGCTGCAATCATGGACGCAGACGCGACGCTTTCAACAGTGAGTGGACGAATGAGATGACAGAGACCTCGGCAACTATCATCTACTTCACTGCTTACAGGATGCAGCGCGCTGCGGCCAAGCTGTCATCCGACACGGTCGGCCCGATAGCGCACTATGAAGCGGTCGCATCCTTCTATTTCTTCTGGTGCTTGCTAGCCTTCATCCCGTTTGCCTCGCTCGATCTGCTGCGCATCGGAACAGCAACCTTCGAGAGCAATCCTTAGTGACCCCGCGAATGGCCGACCCCGAGGCTGAAGGAGAAATCCACCCGCCTGCGCGACCTCTCGCGCGTGCTGTTGATTACAGCGACGGCCACTCGGGCAGGTATCTCCGATCGAGTCCAGCACCTCGGCGAGTTCAGCGACAGCTTCGTCCCCCGACACTCCTTGCGGCGGATCTTGCCGAGCGATTTCGCTGGAGCGGATGCGGGTCGGCGCTGTCCTGCGTCCAGCCGTGCTCCTCGCACTCGCGGATGGCGCCGGCTTTCCGCAGCACGGAGATCGCCCAGCTGTTGAGCGTGCAGTTCGCCGGCGGTCTTTCCTCGAACATCAGCACAGTGATCGCTCCTCGCGACATCCCAGCTCCGGTCAGGCCGCTGAAGGCCTGGAGCACAACGCCAAAGCTGATACATACACCGTCGATCAGCCCTCTGAAGTATGACTGCGAATAGGAGCCGATCATCATTGGAATGTTTGGATCCCGATGGACGCATTCTGCCGGACCCTCGCGGCCAGCCGCCCCTCGGCGCAGTTGACGACAGTACTCATGGCCAACACACGACTAGCAGAGCGGCCGTGTGATCTCCCAAACCTAGGCCGACAAGTCCATCACGAGGGTTTCAGAGCCAGTCCCGGGCGAGGCGGTACAGTGCCTCACTCTGGGTACAGTGACTCTGTCTGCGGCAGACTCGCCGAGCCGGCGAGGGGGTGTCTGAGGCGATGCCTCAGACCGGGCGGTTTTCGCCTCTGTTCTTCACCGGCTCCATTTTGGCCAAGCCGTCCTCGTATGAGATCTCGCAGTATGATCCACCAATGTCCTTGGCCGCGTCGAGCAAGTAGTCGAGTCTACCGGCCGTACCGAACTTTTTGATATCGTTCTTGTCGACGCCGGCGAGGTCCATCATCTCCTTCCACACCGTGGATTCGTCGCAAGGCAGAATGCGGAAGGTGATGTCGCCTATCTTGATGCGGTACTTCGCGAGCAGATCAATGTTGTTGCAGAAGATGAAATAGCTGCCTTTGGGGCTCAGCCTGCCATTCAGCACCTTTGCGGCCTCGGGTAGATACGCGAAGGAATGCAGATATCCGGCAAGGACTGGGATGGTCGGCTCGCCTTCCTGCGCGATCGCAAGAACTTGTTCGATGGAATAGTCCGGCGGTCGTTTTTCGTCGGCCAGCTGAGCTTGGAACTTCAGCGCGATGTCGCCCCGGAATCCAAATCGCCCCGACTTCGTTGTCTCACTCTTAAGCACCGCATTCAATAGCCGCCCCTCCTTGTCCAACGGGCCAAGAGCAGTGTTGTCAATCGACGTCATGGAAAGGCTCCTCATCAATGCGTGGTGTGCACGCGTCGCGCAAAGCGACGCGTGTGATACGCTTATGCAAGTTGTTTGCCGTACGCTATTTCCGCGGCGTAAGCGGCAGCTTGGCGCTCTCTGCATGGATACGTGCTGGCACCGTCACGAGGACTTGGCCGGATGACGCGGCGGCCGGCAAGCTTGGTGTCGAAAACCTGACACACAGGTCGCGAATCGATCAGTGGCCGCGTGAAAATCCTTCATTTTAGCTGCATCTCGACTGGCATGGGATTTGCGAATCGTGCCTTGCAACAAGACCTGAGAGCGAGTCAGAAATGATCAACCTAACGGATAACGCCGTCAACGCATTGAAGGCCGCAATCTCCTCGACAGCGCAGCCAGCGAGCGGGTTGCGAATCATGGTCGAAGGCGGCCGCTGCGAAGGGTTCACATACAAGATGGATCTCGCGCCTGGGCCCAGCTCCGATGATGCCGTGATCGAGCAAGGCGGCATCAAAGTCTTCGTCGAGGGCGCGAGCCAGGCGCATCTCAACGGCACCACGATCGATTTCGTGGTGTCGCCCGATGGATCGGGGTTCCGATTCGACAATCCAAATGCCAAGTCGAGCTGCTCCTGCGACAAATCGTGCAGGTGAGCCTGTCCTCGGACCATCCGCAATAGAAGGGCGTCGAAACATGGGCATCAAGACTGCACCAACGAAGCAGCCTCCGAGTTTTGAGCCTTCCGATCGCGAGAAAATTGTCCGTGCCGTGCTCGATGAGAATCGGGCGAGCCTCAGGCGTGATCGTGGAGATTGTGAGCTCATTGTCAGGCTCACCGGCACCTGCATGTCATGCAAGCATGCGTGCACGACGCTCGCGGCCATTCAGGCGGGTCTGATCGAGCGGCTCGGCGAGTTCGTGCGCCTGATCCCGCTCCCCGGAGCTGCCAAAGTGAGACATTAAGTGCAGAGCGGACAGTCCGTGCGGTCGATCTACCTGGATAACAACGCGACGACCCGCGCACATCCGTTGGTCGTTGCGGAGATGCTGCCGTTCTTCTCTACACGATTCGGCAATGCGTCGTCCGCGCATGCATTCGGCAGCGAGGTTGCACTCGCATTGAAGCAGGCGCGCCGGAACCTGCAGGCCTTGGTTGGCGCGGCATTCGATCATGAGATCGTGTTCACCTCCGGCGCCACTGAATCCGACAACACAGCCATCCTGTCTGCGCTCGCCGTGCAGGAGGGGCGCGACGAGATCGTCACAACGGCTGTTGAGCATCCGGCCGTGCTGTCCCTTGCCGAGGAGTTGGGGCGACGAGGAATCAAGACCCATGTCATTCCGGTCGATGCAAGCGGCCGATTGGACATCGAGACTTATTGCAACGCATTGTCGAGGCGAACGGCAGTTGCCTCGGTCATGTGGGCCAATAATGAGACGGGTACGATCTTTCCGGTGAAGTCCCTCGCCAAGATGGCGCGCTCCGTCGGCGCGCTCTTTCACACCGACGCAGTCCAGGCGGTCGGGCGGATTCCGATTGTCCTGAAGGCTACGGACATCGACATGCTGTCGCTCTCCGGCCACAAGCTCCATGGTCCGAAGGGGATCGGCGCGCTGTATGTGCGGAAGGACGTCAAGTTCCGGCCGCTGATCTTCGGCGGCGCACAAGAGCGGCGTCGCCGCGCTGGTACCCAAAACGTTCCGGGTATTGTTGGGCTCGGCAAGGCGGCGGAACTCGCTGGGGCAAACCTCATACAAGAGCAGATGCAAATTGGCGCCCTTCGCGACCGGCTGGAGCAAGGCATTCTCGCCCTCGGCTGTTGCATCGTGCTTGGTCACGTCAAGAACCGCTTGCCAAATACGTCTAACATTGCCTTCGAGCATCTCGAAGCAGAGGCCATCGTCCACCATCTGAACCGCAACGGAATTGCCGTCTCACTCGGTTCAGCCTGCGCGTCCGGCTCGATGGAGCCATCGCATGTCCTTCGCGCGATGAGAGTACCACCGGCCTTTTTGCGCGGTGCGGTTCGCTTCTCGCTGTCGCGCGAGACGGCGCCGAATGAGATCGACCGTGTCCTGCAAGTCATGCCGGACATCACTGCCAAACAGAGAGCCTTGTGGCGTGCGTGTCAGCAGCGCGCGGGCGAGAGCTCACAACGTGCGGAGCTCCCATGAAGGTTATGATTCGCCGTTCGCCCGAGACGGGCCTTTCGATTTATGTGCCCAAGAAGGATCTTGAGGAGCCGATCGTCGAATGGGAGCACGAGACGCTGTGGGGTGGTTGGATCAGAATCGCGAACGGCTGGGTGCTCGACCTACCGGCGATGGCGAGTGACACCACCCTACCGATCACTATCAACGCCAAGAAGCGCGGCGGTGAAGCAACCGAATGATGAATGCTGCGGTTCCATAAAACCTCGCCAATCGGCGGATGCGGAAGCTATTCTTGGCAGGGCGGTCCGACACCTGCGAGGAACGCGACACCATTCCATGGCTTTGGCCTGCCGTGACCGAGCGTACTGATCACTCCAGAAGCCTGCCAGCGCCCTTGTGATCGCAATGTCTGTCAGCTTTCCAACATGAGTTGTAAAACTCACATTCGAGCGGGCGCTACCTAACTACTTGATGCAAACCGCAAAAGTCATTTGTGGCAGGCATGGCACGCCAGTTGCTCTTAGCTTTTCAGAAACGGCTCTCAGGATGCTTGCCGGATTGGTTCGGCTTGCGAATAGAATTGGAAAAATGAGTACTTCAGCGCAACACCAGGTATCCTGCGGCGGCGGCGAGATCAGCGAGACCATGCAAGCGGTCACTAAGCACAAGGGCTGCGGTACCATCGGCGGTAGCGGGAAGGCGAGCTGCGGATCTCAGACCGGCATCGGCAATCTGCCAAATGAAATCTGGGAAAAGGTGAAGAACCATCCCTGCTACAGCGAGGAGGCGCACCACCATTATGCCCGCATGCATGTCGCGGTCGCACCCGCCTGCAATATCCAGTGCAATTACTGCAATCGTAAATACGATTGCGCCAACGAATCGCGCCCCGGCATTGTCAGCGAGAAGTTGACGCCGGAGCAGGCCGCCAAGAAGGTGCTGGCGGTCGCTTCCGCCATCCCTCAGATGAGCGTGGTCGGCGTTGCCGGCCCTGGCGATCCGCTAGCGAATCCGGACAAGACATTCAAGACGTTCGAGCTTTTGAACAAGCTCGCGCCAGGTATCAAGCTGTGCCTCTCGACGAACGGTCTTGCGCTAGCCGATCATGTCGACACGATCGTAAGACTCAAGGTCGATCACGTGACGATCACGATCAACATGATCGATCCCGAAATTGGTGCAAATATCTATCCTTGGATCTTTTACCGCCATAAGCGCTACACCGGTGTTGAAGCTGCAAGCATCCTCAGCAACCGGCAGCTCCAGGGCGTGGAGATGCTCACCGCGCGCGGAA
The DNA here is from genome assembly GCF_040547695.1 of Bradyrhizobium sp. JR4.3. Lineage (NCBI taxonomy): Bacteria > Pseudomonadati > Pseudomonadota > Alphaproteobacteria > Hyphomicrobiales > Nitrobacteraceae > Bradyrhizobium > Bradyrhizobium sp. JR4.3. The sequence continues at coordinate 6,061 of NZ_JBEPQF010000069.1, forward strand.
TTCTGTGCAAAGTCAACTCGGTGATGATTCCCGGGATTAACGATCAGCATCTGGTTGAAGTGAACAAGGCTGTGAAGTCGCGCGGGGCCTTCCTGCATAATGTGATGCCGCTGATTTCGTCGCGCGAGCACGGCACCGTGTTCGGTCTCAGGGGGCAACGCGGCCCGACCGCACAGGAAGTGACAGCGTTGCAAAATAGCTGCGAAAGCAGGATGAACATGATGCGTCATTGTCGCCAGTGCCGGGCCGATGCCGTTGGGCTGCTCGGAGAGGACCTCGGCTCGGAGTTCACCATGGAAAAGATCATGGCGATCGACATCAAATACGACGAGCAGCCCCGAAAGGAGTATCAGGCCAAAGTCGAGAAAGCGCGCATCAGGAAGCTTGCGGCCAAGCAGGAGGAGCTTGCGGGGCTTGCCAGCGCTTCCAACGAAATCAAAGTGCTGGTGGCGGTTGCTACCAAGGGCTCGGGATTGATCAACCAGCACTTCGGTCACGCTAAGGAGTTCCAGATCTACGAGCTCTCGACTTCAGGTGCGAAATTCGTTGGTCACCGTCCTATCCATCCCTATTGCCAGGGCGGCCATGGCGAGGACAGCAAGCTCGAAATCGCCATCGGCGCCATCAAGGATTGCCATGCCGTATTCGTGTCAAAGATCGGCGGTTGCCCGAAGGCCGAATTGATCAAGGCGGGCATCGAGCCTGTCGATCAGTACGCCTGCGAGTTCATCGATGCCTCGGCGATCGCCTGGTTCAAACTCTATCTCGATAAAGTCAATGAGGGGAAGATCAAGCACGTTGAGCGGGTCGATTCGGCCCGCCACAATGCGCTGATTTCCGCCGCCTGAAGGATGGGTTCAGACAATGCCGTTCAAGATCATCGCCTCGCAATGCACGGGCTGTTCAGCGTGCGAAACGCAATGCCCAAATCTCGCTATTTCTGAAGTAGCCGGCGCTTTCCAGATCGATTCGGAGCAATGCACCGAGTGCGACGGCTACTTTGACGAACCGCAATGCGTGGCGGTTTGTCCGGTTGACAACACATGCGTACTCGACCCAGCACTGCCACGCCGTCGCGCGGCCTCTTGAGGACCACAACATGGATTTCACTACGACACGAACGGTTCAGAAACTCGGGCGGATGATGCCTCGCCTTGACGAGGCGTTGACTGCGGCTGTCGCCCTCCCAAACCGGCTGGACGGCTCGCCCTGGTCGCCGACTTTTTCGTCAGTTGGCAAGCCATATTCTGGCGACGCGAACGTCGAGGGCAACGCGTTAAGCTATTCCTGTCGGCCCGAAGGTCGCGGTCTTGAGCGTCGAGGGTCGATTTCGCCGAAGAGCCCAAGAGCGGACCCGTCTTCCGCGATATCAATCCAGCCACCTGTGGCCATCATTGAACAGCTATCCTATCACCTCAATGAAGACGCAGAAAATCAACCCGTGTCAAGCCAAGGCGTTCGTGATGCGAATATGATTTTGCTGCCGACCCGCGCGGTCGTGCCACTAGCCCGAATTCGGCTGCTATGAGAGCACCTCGCGTGGGTCTTGCTATTCTCGCTCAAGGCTTGCTGCCCAGTTGGAGATGCGTCTCGGGCAACTCGAGGAAGGACGCCGGTTGTCGAGAGACTGCGGTTGCGGTCCCGCGCACAAGATGGCGCCCAGGTTTGTGAGGCACGCTCGAGCTGATGGGCGGGACCATGAGTGATGTCATCCACGATGCCCTCAGTTGCCGAGGCAATCAGGCCGATTGTGTACGCTGCGCGTCTCGCGCTGAACCGCATTGCGGGCTGCCGGCTCAAGCTCGTTGCGTCAGCGACGGACTCGCGTGCAGCATCGGCGGCTTCCTCAACATCAATCATAGGCTCGCGGATCGCCATCTCAAGCATCCGTTTTGGGGTGCGGGCCTTGATGGTGACGCACTGTCATCCCCGGTGGCTCATCCAATGCGTGGTCGCAAGCTGCGCCGCGGTGCGGGAAGCGGGGGACGGCAGCATGAGTAACATCGCTCGTGATAGTGACATCGTCGAGTTGACGGACGCGCCCCTCTATGATTATGGCGACAAGGTGCGGGCCAACCGCACCATCCGCAACGACGGCACTTATGTGGGCAAGGAGATCGGTGAGGTTCTCGTCAAGAAAGGCGAGCTTGGCTATGTCGTCTCGATCGGTACGTTCCTGCAACAATTTTACATCTATGGCGTCGAATTCCTCGAATCCGGCTGTCGGGTCGGCATGAAACGCAAGGAGCTCGATCTAGTCACGCGAAGCCACAGAGGCGAGGAGCCTTGCTTGTCAGGAGAGGCACCCTGATGATCGAACCAAGGTTGCCAAAATACCGCTCAGGCCAACGTGTCAAGGCGGCAATCGATTTGCTCAACGACGGTTCCTTTCCCGACGCATCGGCGGAAGAGTATCTGGTCAGCGTCGGACACATTGGTGAGATCGTCCAGGTCGGTCACCATACGGAAGCGAACCTACCCATCTATATGGTCGACTTCGGCAAGCAGTTGGTGGTTGGGTGCCTCGAGGCAGAGATCTCCGCAGTCCAGGACATCGCGCAATGAACGCCTCCATCATCAGACGACATCATTCCGGATTGCCTGCGCATCCCAACGAGCTCGACCGGTGGCGGATCGTGCGCGCGCTGACGAGGCGCGAGCGCTACCGATATGTCTCGCCAAAGGTGACACCGGTTGCTGGCGGCTATCTTGTCGAGAGCCGGTGTTGCTCAGGCAATATTGATGCGGAGGGAGGCCTCGCCGACGTCGCGCTGTTGCATCACGATAAGACTGGGGCGGCATGGCAGCTGTTCCGCAAAGATCACGGCAAGGGCGTCTGGGAGTGGCATTCGACCCATCAACGGCTTGACTTAGCGACAGCGGTTCTGAACATCGACCCTGAACGTTTGTTCTGGCAATAAGGATTATGGACATGGTGCTTGCCGCAGGCGAATTGACGAACATCGAGCAGACGCTCGCCGCTATCGATACAGCGTCTGAGCCCTGCCTCACGCTCCGGGAGAAATTTCCACATCTAGCCTGGATTTGTTGCGAGGCCTCTGACATGACGCAGAGTCCGATCCGCCGCGTTGGACAGTTCGACCTGCATCTGCTCGACAGTAGCGGTCAGTGTGCACAGATTACGAATAATCCGCAGCGTGCCACCGGCATTTTGCTTGCCAAGCGCTCCGGCAACTCATGATCAAGTAATCGCCTGCCGGTGACAAACTCAGCCAGGACGGCTAGGCCCGCCGGTTGTTTACGCATGCGGTAGTGACCAGCCCGGGAAATTCACGAAGCTCGTTCGTCGGGTCCATGAGACTGGGGCAGGCGATCGTTCCCCGCAGCGGAATTGCCCGGCTATCTCAACGTGGCTAATTAGGTCAGGAATACTGCGGCAGAACAATTAGGACCGGCGAGCCGTGCTCAACCAGTCGACGAGGATCTGGTATCGCAAGATTTGCCCTTGTGAGAACTTTCACTTAAAGGCGCTTTCCTTCGGAAAATAGGACAAGACGTTCGTTCTTCGTGCGGTAACGCCGTGCACTCGCCGTGGAGGCCGGTTGATGATGCGCGCGCGCAAGTGAGGCGTGCGAGTGTCCCGACTGATCCAGCGCACTTAATACTGGCGCCTAGCATCTTTGTACGAAATGTTTGGTGAGCTGAGGTCGGAGCATTCAAGCTCGAGTTGTCTTTCGAAGACGCATCGAGCGTCCCTTCTTTATGGCGTGATTGGTCGTGGTCGAGTAGCTCAGCCATTTGGCTTTCGCCCTCACAGATCCGGGCAGGCGGCTTTCCCGCACCCGGCTCTTCCCGAGGGTAACCCGCGTCATATCCGCGCCTGCGCCCAAGTGCGAGTGATGCGTGGAACGGGCAGACGGAAGCGTGCCGTCAGGGCCTCGAACTCCGACCAGCCCATGCGCCGACTTTTCTGACTGCGCCGTCTCAGACAGTGCAGCCAGATCCGACGCACTTCGCGGTAGAAGCCGTTAAGCGCTGGATAATTGTGCGGCCTGCCGTAGTAGCCGTAGTGTCCACGCAGCACTGCGGCGAACCACTCGTGCTGGGTGGCCAGTGACTCGTGCATGAGCCGCCAGGCCTCCTGGCGCAACGCCGTCAGCTTGCGCGTCAGGCGTTTCCCTTCCGTCTTGTGCTTCACGATAAACCGGCCGTCCCGGGTCCGCCCGCAGTAGTGGGTGAAGCCGAGGAAGGCGAAGGTCTCGGGTCGCCGCTCGCCGCGCCGCTGACGCGAGAGGGCCGCAAATCGACCGAACTCGATCAACCGCGTCTTGCCCTCATGAAGCATCAGGCCAAAGCTGGCCAGCCGCGCCTTGAGGGCCAAGAGCATCTCCTGCGCATCCACCTTGCTCTCGAAGCCCATGACGAAGTCGTCCGCATAGCGAACGGCCACAACGCGACCGCGTGCGCGGCGACGGCGCCATTGATGGGTCCAGAGATCGAGGATGTAGTGCAGAAAGATGTTGGCGAGGAGCGGACTGATGCCCGCCCCCTGCGGGGTATCCCTGTCCGTTTCTTGCTTCTCGCCGCTCTCAAGAACAAGAACGCCGGCCCGCAGCCACAGCTCTATGAGCCGCAATATGCGAGGATCGGCGATCCTGTGCGCCACCATCCGCAGCAGCCACTCGTGGTCGACCGAGTCGAAGAAGTTGCGTATGTCGGCATCGAGCACCCAGTTGACGCGCTGGCTCATGATCGCCGTGTGCAAGGCGTCAAGCGCCATATGAGGATTCCGCCCCGGCCGGAAGCCGTAGGAGAACCCGAGGAAGTCGACCTCGTAGACGGAGCTCAGCACCTCGGCTACCGCGCTTTGGACAATCTTGTCCTCTAGCGCCGGCACACCGAGAGGCCGCTTACCGCCGTCGGCTTTGGGGATGTAGACTCGTCGCACCGGCTGTGGCCGGTAGCGACCCGTGTGGACGCGTCCGCAGAGCTCCCGGAGGTTATCCGTGAGCCTCTCTTCGTACTTCGCCACCGTTATCCCGTCGACCCCCGCGCTGGCCTGCCGCTTTTGTCGTCGAAACGCCCGACGCAGAGCGTCCTCGTCGACGTGGTGCAGCAAGGCCGTGAACCGGGTTTGGGCAGCCTGCTTGGCTGCCGTGTTCACCCGTTCGAGGTTCGGCGGCAAGGCAACCCGGCTCTGTGTCCGGACCCTGGCCTTCTCGCGCGGGCTCCCCTCGGGCTGGCCCCTTCCCTCCATGCGTCTCGTTTCCTTCGACGACTTCACAGGTACTATGGACCAGTCCGACTCCCGACTTCAGCTCGGACCGCGGCTCTGGCACTGCCTTGCCGCTGCCCCCCGTTGGAGACCAATCCAACGGACCCGGTCGGGCCTCTCATGTTCCGATGATTACCTTCCATGCGTGATCCGGCCATCGACCCCGACGGAGCGGCATCGTCTCGCATAACGACGATGCTCATGCTGCCTTCGTGTTTAGGGAACACACTCGGCCTCCGCGAACATCCACCTTTCGAGGCTCATTCCCGCACCCCGCATGGCTCCTGTCTACACTTCGAACCCCGCGTTGCCGCGACGCCCGCAAGACTCGGTCCCGGCCTGCCTGCTTCGGCTTTGGCCGGATGGGACTTGCACCCACAAGCATTCATCAGCTTGGCATGACGTACTCCCCGGTGGTGGTGTAGCTCGGTAGAGCAAAGCCGCCCGGACGCGCGCCCCCCAATAGCGCCGTAGCGGGCGGGCGGCTTTGCGGTGGTCACCGGCAGTTCTCCGGTAGGATCGGGTTGCGACACGCCAACGCAACCGAGGAACCACCGATGACCGACGACATGATGAACCTGCGCACGCTGGTAGAGAAGACCCCCGACGCCGATCTGCTGCGCGAGATGATCGGCTTGGCCGCCCAAAGGCTGATGGAGCTGGAAGTCGAAAGCCAGACCGGGGCGGCCTATGGCGAGAAGAACCCCGAGCGTCTGGCCCAGCGCAACGGTTACCGCGACCGGATCTGGGAGACCCGCGCCGGCGCGGTCGAGCTGCGCATTCCCAAGCTGCGCAAGGGCTCCTACTTCCCGGGCTTTTTGGAGCCGCGCCGGATGGCCGAGAAGGCGCTCACCGCCGTGGTGCAGGAAGCCTACGTGCAGGGCGTCTCGACCCGCTCGGTGGACGATCTGGTGCAGGCCATGGGCATGACCGGTATCTCCAAGAGCCAGGTGAGCCGGCTGTGCGGCGAGATCGATGAGAAGGTGAATGCCTTCCTCGCCCGTCCGATCGAGGGCCACTGGCCGTATCTGTGGATCGACGCCACGTACGTTAAGGTGCGCCAGAATGGCCGCATCGTCTCAGTCGCGCTGATTGTCGCGGTCGGCGTCAACAGCGACGGCCGGCGCGAGGTTCTCGGCATGGACATCGGGCCGTCCGAGGCCGAGACGTTCTGGACGGCGTTCCTGCGCAAGCTCACCCGCCGCGGTGTGCGCGGCGTCAAGCTCGTCGTGTCCGAGGGTCAGCTCGCGCGATGAACGAGCTGACTGGTCTGCCGAAAGACCGGCCCGCTTGGCCCAGACCTCATCGGTTGTCATGGTTTTAATCAGCGACTGATAGAGGCGCGTCTGTGAATATAGATCTACCACCCGGAAATGCGGTGTCCGCGAGCGTGCCTGCGGATCATCAGCTCGGCCGGCAGACGTCATTCGGCGCTAAGCTGTCTCTCGCTGCTAGGCTCTGAACCTAAATAGCGCCACGTGATTCTCTTGCCTCCCTGTTCTTGATTCGGGGGCGAGACAATGCGCGCGGGGTTGTTTTGGTTGAATGATAGGCAATGGGCTCGTATCGAACCTCATCTGCAACGGCACTGACGGGGCCGGATCGGGACGACGTCGGCGCATCATCAGCGGTATTGTTCACATGCTGCAATCGGGTGCGCGATGGCGTGATTGTCCGCGCGAATACGTCCTTACACGACGATCTACAACCGCTTCAATCGCTGGACCAAGCGCGAACGATGGTGCGCAATGTTTCAAGCACTGCTCAAAGCTGGCAAAGATGCCGTCGTGCTATCGCTCGACTCGACTTCGATCAAAGCTCATCGGCGTGCCTCCGGCGGAAAAGGGGGGAGCACAATCAGGCAATCGGCCGCTCGCGGGGAGGCCGTACGACAAAAATCCATGCGCTGAGCGATCCGCTCTGCCGACCGGTCGTCGTGCACCTGACCCACAGGTCAGGATGCCGACATCGCTGCCGCGCCCGATGTTCTGGCGCTCGCACCGCCCATGAGCGCGCTGCTGGCTGACAAAGGGTACGACGGCGACAACCTTCGGCCGAAATCGCTGGTCGCGGCGCCAAGCCCGTCATTCCCAATAAATCCAACCGTGTCGTCATTCATCATTTCAACAAACGCGCCTACGGAGGCCGAAATGTCATCGAAACGCTCCTTTTGCCGGCTCAAGGACTTCCGCTGCATCGCCACATGATACGACAAGCTCGCCCGGAATTTCTTGGCCGCTGTTCAGCTCGCCGCTCTCGTCGCATATTGGCTCAATTGAGTCTGTACCCTAGCACTACTTTGGCAGAGTTTAAGCTGCGCGGGATTCCCAAATCAGTTTTTTTGTGACTCATGGGTTGTCGGCTTGTGGAGGGGCCGACCAT
>NZ_JBEPQF010000070.1:0-12579 GCF_040547695.1 Bradyrhizobium sp. JR4.3
CGATGCACCACAGAATCATGGTCCGCAGCGAAAGGGAATCCACAAACGACAATTGCAAGATTTGGGGGCCTCAAGCCCCCAATCCCTGCAATCTCTAATGCCGCCGCAACCGGAAAACTGACTCCTGCTCAATCGCTTAGAGCCTTGTTCACGGACGACTACTTAGCGACATGATCCACGCGACGACGTCCGAGGAGACCGAGGCTCAAGGACTTCATCCGAAAATGCCGGCTAGCAGTGGAACAGCGCACGCACAACAAATGCGACCGAACGACAGCGCGAGAAGCTCAACCGGCCAATCAAGACGGAGACCGTGATGCCGTCCGCAGAGACCGCTCCCATGCTGTTCTGGGTTTGCTCGCCTTCAGCCAGATTATCATGCCGAAGGTGGATGGTTGCAGACGCTCGCCACAATCCATCAGCCGATTGACCTCGCCGCCTGAACCGTTACGTTCATGTTAGCTGAGATCGCCACCGCGAATTCCAACCACTCTCCCGACGACACTTCTCAGAATGGTCGATCCGTGACTGCCGCGAATGAATTTTGGATCTAGACAAAAATGAGCCGCCCGATTCGCATTGCTGTAGCCCATTTTGCGCATGAAACGGTGACCTTTCTCAACAACGATACTCGACTTGACGATTTCATCTATCCCGGCTCGCCTGCGAAGGGCGAGGCGCTGCTCAAATACGATCCTACGAACTTCATGGGCGGCTTCGTTAAATTTGCGGGCGAGCATCAAGACGTCGAACTGGTTGGAATCGAGTCTCCGCTGTGGCCCAAGACATCCATAGCGTCAGGTTGGATAACCGAGGAGGCCTTCGAAACGCTTGCCGGGAAGATGGTAGGCCAGATTAGGGTGGACGGCCCGTTCGATGGTGTGTATCTCGCCCTTCATGGTGCGATGGCCGTGCGTGGCGTGCCACGGCCGGAAGCGGAGCTAGCGCGGCGCGTGCGAGAGGTGGTGGGGGGCGATACATTCATCAGCGCTACATTCGATCTGCACGGTAACGAGGACGAGGCGTTCTTGAGGTCCGCCGATATGGCATTTACGGTGAAATACTTCCCGCATTACGATGGATATCTACAGGGGGAGCGTGCCGCGCGCATGTTGTTGAGATCTATCCGTGGCGATTACATCCCGACTCACGCCACGCTGAAGGTACCGATCATCTCACCCACGGTAGTGCAATGGACCGGCGCCTCGCCTTGGATGGACCTGGTCCAGCGCGCTCTGATCTGGGAAGCGCGCGAAATTGACGCCTATGTCAACGTGTTCTTCGGCTTTCCATTTGCAGACGCCCCCGACCTTGGAATGACAATCCAGGTGCTGACAAACGGAAATGCGGAGCTTGCCGCCAGGATCGCGCGCGATATGGCGGCCGCGGCCTGGGACCAGCGAGAGGCACTGTTGACTTCGACAAAAGTCCACAGCATGTCTGAGGGCGTGCGGCTCGCGAAACAAGCCATAGTGATGCGCGCGGTGCCGGTTGTACTCGCTGACTACAGTGATCGGTCGGGCTCGGCGACATGGCTTCTCAAGGAGATCATCGCGCAGAATCTCACGAAGACGGTCATCGCCACTGTTGCTGATCGAGATGCCACGGCAGCGCTCAAGAAAAAATGCGTCAAGGCAGATGACATCATCGATATAGAAGTCGGCGGGTTGATTGACGAGTCCGCTGGTGCTCCGGTTCGGATTGAGGGTGCGATCGTTAGTACAGTCGAGGCCGACGGCCAGTTTTGCGCCGCGATCGCCTTCGGCGGGGGCAATGTACTGGTACTGAGCGACTATCTGATCCAGGTGACCGATCCCCTTTTGCTTAGCCCACTTGGGCTCGACCTTGAGACATTCGAGGTCTTCGCCATAAAGTCCCGAGTGCATTTTCGCCGCGGGTTTTGCGACAACGGTCTTGCCAAGACGGTTCTGCTGGTCGAGCCAGACACGCCATTTGTCGGAACGATCCACCTCGATGCGCTCAGGTATGAACAGGTGGCGCTGACGAAGTTCTATCCGTATGGTGATCCGGTGTTTGGCAGCAACAGTAGCAAAGCTAACCTATCGTGAGTCTCAGACTGGATCGCGGTCGCCTGTTTTATGAACTCGCTGCGGATATTGGTGAGCATGATGCTAACCAAGAAGGTGTCGGGTAACCAGACCAGTCAGACGATCTAAGAGCATCAGGCACTCGTTTCGAGACACTCTCCGGTCGGTTCCACCAATTTTACTTTCTCAAAGTCCTGCCCCCCTCACGTAGTGCCGCTGCTCTTAAGCGGGGTGGGTGTGTATGGAAGTCCAATATCTTCGCGCTCAGCGCGAAAGCGTCGGACCTGGATGTGGCGTCTGAGACAGCGCAGCCTGGAGAGTCGGCTGATGGGGTGGTTTGAGTTCAAGGCCCTCGCGGCACGGGTAGGGCTGCCCGTTCCGCGCGTCACTCACACTTGGCATAGCCAGCAGGATTGCGCGCGGTGCCGACACGAGTAAAGCAAACAAAAAGCACAATCGAGTGAGCCGGCGGATCCAATAGTCGTATCCGCCCATCGCTCGTCTGAAGGTTTACGATCTTCCGTTCGAAGCGAGAGGGGCGCCAAGGCAGCGCCGGCTATGCCCATCGTCAGAGTGGGGCGGGCTTGGTGCGAAACGGCGGAACGCGCGCTCAATTTGCAGAATTTACCCGATAGCTGGCTGTATTTAGGGTTTTTCTACGCAAGCGGCGATTTACGATCCTCAGACGAGCGCGCGCGAATGCAGTTTTCGTTGCGTGGAGGAGAGCGGATGCATGACCAAGCTGGATGGTGGCGAACTCCAATCCCAGGCGCGTGAAAGATCGCTCCAGGGGCGGGTTGCACTGGTGACAGGTGCGACCGGAGGGCTTGGACAGGCGATCGTAAGTGAACTGCGCCATCGCGGCGCGGACGTGCATGGTGTGGACATTGCCGGCGAAGGCGTCTTTCACGCTGACCTCTCCACTGCGAGCGGGAATCGCGAAATGGTGCGCCATGTTCTTGCACTCGCTGGACGTCTCGATATCCTTGTTTTGAACGCCGGCTCTCAGTTTGTCTCACCTATTGATCAGTTTCCGGACGAGGAATGGGACCGTCTTCGGGCCCTGATGCTAGACGGACCATTCTTCGCCATGAAGGAGGCGTGGTCGGCCTTGACGAAGCCCCCAGGCGGCCGCGTGGTGGTCACGGCATCAACATCGAGCTTCCTCGGCGCGCCTGGGAAGGCTGCATATACCGCTGCAAAGCACGGAGTCCTTGGGTTGGTCCGCGTGGCTGCGTTGGAGGGTTCGCTGCATGGTTTGACTGTTAATGCGGTGGCGCCGGGCTGGATGGATACGGGAATGATGCGTAGCCAGCTCGAGATTCAGGCGGCGAGTATGGGGGTAAGTATCGATGAGGTCATCGCTCGTTTCCGTGCGGCTCAACCAGCCAAGCGCTTCGTCGAAGTTCGTGAGGTCGCGGCGACAGTTGGCTTTCTTGCGAGTCCTGAAGCATCGGGCGTCAATGGCGTCTGTGTGCCGATCACGTCGTAGCCCAAAGCCGCCGAGCCGAGTCCCTCGATTTTAGGCGGCTTACATGATGCGATATACGATAAGGAGACGCTTATGGGCAAGAGGATCGTCCACATCAATCGCCGTCGCGCCGTCGGTATGCTGTCGGCGGTGCTCGGTGCGCCATTCCTTTCCCGGGTTGCCGGTGCAGAATCTGCTATGCCCGAACAGGCGACCGTCCCCGTCATCCTGAAAGGATCGGGAGAGGTCCGCATTGCCACTTACGGCGGCGCGCAGCAAGAAGCCCAGCAGAGGGCCTGGTATGAGCCCTTCGAGAAAGCGACTGGCATCAAGGTTCGCCTCTTCGCGGGCACCGATGCTGCAAAAGCGAAGGCGATGGTGGATACCGGTAATGTGGAGTGGGACGTGATGGACTGCAGCCGGGGAATCATCCTGAGGCTGATGAAGACCGGCGATTACTATGAGAAGATCGACTACTCTTTGATCGACGATGGTCTTCCGAAGGAATTCCGGTTCGAGCATGGGGTGGAGCAGCTCATCTGGGCCCATGTGATGGCGTGCCGTACCGATGCGTACAAAGGCGCGATGCCTGCAAGCTGGACGGATTTCTGGGATACTAACAAGTTCCCTGGTGATCGGGCCATGTGCGGCGTGCCTACTATCGCAGAGTTGGAATTTGCACTGATGGCTGCCGGAGTGCCCGCGGACAAGCTCTATCCCATTGACATCGATAAGGCGCTGGCAAGCCTCGATAAGATTAAGAAGAGCGTGGCAAAGTGGTGGACCACGGGCGCCCAGCCGCCGCAGTTGCTGATTGATCGCGAAGTTCCCATCACGACGGTCTGGAACGGCCGGATGACGGAGTTGATTGAGCACGGTGCCCCTGTTGCGATCAACTGGAATCAGGGCCTGTTGAGGCGCAATGCTTGGGGCGTTCTCAAGGGTGCCAAGAACAAGAGCAACGCCATGAAGTTCATTGCGTATTCGCTCATGCCAATCCCGCAGGCACGCTACGCCATGTTGATTGACTATGGAAACACCAATCCCGCGGCCAATAAATACATCCCGCCAGAGCGCTTGGCGAAGCTGCCGAGCGCGCCGGAGATCCAGAAGAACCTCGTATTCTACAACGAAGAATGGTGGGTCGACAACGTCGCCACGGTCCAGGCAAAGTTCAGCAGATGGCTGTTGGGCTAGCCGCCGAGGCGACGGAAACCGAGCAGCCTCTTCACGGGCTACGCAAGATCGGCGTGATCAATCCATGCTGATAGATGGCAATCGAAGAGATTTTATGCTTGAAATATTAGAATCTTCGCTGAGGCGTCGTGACAACGTTCGTCTCCGGGGCGCCTCGGTATCGCTTAGCACCCTGAGCAAGAGCTATGGTGGCGTCTCCGCCGTGGCGGGGGTATCGCTTGAAATCCAGTCGGGCGAGTTCCTGACCCTGCTTGGTCCCAGTGGCTCTGGAAAAACCACAACACTGATGATGCTGGCAGGTTTCGAAAGCCCGACCGCCGGCGAAATCGCCATTGACGGTGTGTCAGTGGTCGGGACGCCGCCCTATCGTCGTAACATCGGCATGGTATTCCAGAACTACGCCCTCTTTCCGCACTTGACGGTGGCCGACAACGTAAGCTTTCCGTTGAAACAGCGGGGCATCCCGAAGCCCGAGCGCGCCAAGCTGGTGGGTGAGGCGCTCGAGCTGGTACAGCTGCCTGGCTACGGCCAACGTTATCCACGCCAGCTATCTGGTGGCCAGCAGCAGCGAGTGGCGGTGGCCCGGGCCATTGTCTTCAAGCCGAGGTTGTTGTTGCTAGACGAGCCGCTAGGCGCCCTCGACAAACAGCTCCGCGAGAACCTGCAGATTGAGATGCGCCGCCTCCACGCCGAGCTGGGCATCACTTTCGTCCTCGTAACCCATGACCAGGATGAAGCGCTGACCATGTCTGATCGCATCGCCGTCATGAACCAGGGAAAAGTCGCGCAAATCGGGCGACCGGAGGATCTCTATGATCGGCCGGAAAATCGTTTCGTTGCGGGCTTCATCGGTCAATCCAATTTCCTGCCTGCGGTGGTGTGCGGTTCCGAGGATGACGTCGTTGTGGCCAAGTGTCAGGGCGTGCTGGTGCGGGCCGTCACCTCACAGCAGCCGGCGATCGGCACCGAGGTGACGGTAACGATGCGTCCAGAGCGCCTGCGCTTCGTCGACACCGCAATTGGATCCGAAGCATCCGTTAACCGCATGGGTGTCACTGTGACGGAGGCGGTGTTTGCCGGCGAGCGCTACCGGTATCTGCTAAAGGCCGAGGGTGGAGTATCCATGGTGCTCAAAGAAGCATCGAGTGCCACGGTCCGCCGCCGGTCAGTTGGCGATCGCGCGGAGATCGCCTGGTCAGTTGCGGACACGATCCTTGTCTAGGGGGAGGCTATGTCCGAGGCGATCATGACACCCCCTTTGCCCTCCCAAGTGAAGCGTCCGGAATGGTCTGAATGGAATCGCGTATTTCCAAGGATCATGCCGTGGCTGCTTGCAGGACCGCTACTCGTCTATATGCTGATGTTTTACGCCATTCCCGTGGTGGCCATGCTGCTGCGTAGCCTCAACGATCCGACGTGGTCGTTAGATCACTATGCGGCGCTGACCGGTGATGCGGTGTTCCTGAAGGTCTTTTGGATTACTCTGAGAACGTCACTGGTTGTCACGCTCGGCTGTTTGGTGCTCGGGTACCCGGTGGCGCACGCCTTGGCACGCGCCCGTTCAACCAGGCCCGTCCTGCTGATCATGATCTTGCTGCCATTCTGGACGTCGGTGCTAGTTCGCAGCTACGCATGGATGGTGCTGCTGGGCCGTCATGGAGTTATCAATGAGCTGTTGCTGGCGCTCGGGCTCGTCGAACAACCGCTCAAGCTCCTTAATACGACAATGGCAACTGAAATCGCGATGATTCACATCCTGCTGCCGTACATTATCCTACCAATCGCAAATTCGCTGCTGCAGATCGATCCCGCTCTGGAGCGCGCCGCCTCGGGGCTGGGCGCCACGCCTTGGGGCAGCTTTCGCCAGGTCACCCTACCGTTGTCGATGCCGGGCGTGGCGGCCGGACTGCTGCTGGTGTTCGTGCTGGCGCTCGGCTTCTATATCACGCCCGCAATGGTAGGAAGCTCGCGTGATATCACGATGTCGATGTTGATCGCACAGCAGGTCCACCTGCTCAACTGGGGGTACGCGGCCACTCTTGCCGCCGCGCTGCTGGCCACCGCGTTCGCCCTGATCGGTATCGGACGGGTCGTGCCCGGCGTCGGCAACGCATTCAAGGTGAGCAAGTGACAATCGCCGCTCGCCTCGTGCCACTTCTCCTGGCGCTCATCCTGCTGTTCCTGGCGCTCCCGATTGTGGTGGTATTCCTGCTTTCCTTCTCATCGGTCTCTTATCTTACGTTCCCGCCCCCTGGCTTTAGCCTAAGATGGTACGCTGCCTATTTTGGTAGCGCCGATTGGCTTCAATCAACTTGGCTGAGCATCTGGGTGGCAGCTTCCGTGGTGGCCTTATCCACCATCCTCGGTACTTTGGCCGCAATTGGCATTGCACGCCTGCCGAGTGCGATACGAACCATCGCGCTCGCTCTGATTTTCTCGCCGATGATCGTACCGGGGATCGTCGTCGCGATCGGCATCTACTACGCATTTTCACGCTATGGCTTGATAGGCTCGCCGGGAGCTATCGTGATAGCGCACACTTGCCTCGCTGTGCCGTTTGTCGTGACCAGCGTGAGCGCGAGCGTTGCAGCGATCGACCCGAGCCTTGAGCAAGCGGCCATGGGCCTTGGTGCAACGCCCGGCAGTACGCTGCGGCAGGTCACCTTGCCTCTGATCCGGCCGGGCATTTTTGTCGGTGCGCTATTTGCGTTCATCACTTCGTTCGATGAGGTGATCGTCTCTCTATTTCTGTCTGGATCCGGTGCCGTGACGCTACCGCGACGCATGTGGGACAACATCCTATTCCAAATCGACCCCACAATCGCGGCTGTCTCGACGCTCACCACGATCTTAACGGCTGTGCTCCTATTCGCCGCGCACGTTCTACGCAGACGGACCGAGCAGCTCAGGAACTCGTAGCAGCCAATCTGGCACGTTGGACGATAATATATCCAAGGTGAGTGTGATCCAGTCATTGAGTGGAAGACCTTTCGGAGAGGAACGACACCATTGCCTCCTAGGGCAACGTCAACATGATATGATGGCTGCAAAGGCCGGTGCTCCTGCCGGGCGGACGGCTTCGTCCCGGAAGTCGTGAATGGAGAGATGTCTCCTATTCACATAGGTGATATCACGATCGGTGGCTGCTCCAGCTCGGCGTTTGTTGAATAGCGGAAATCATTTCCATCGGGATTACTGAGTTGCATGCGCTGGCAAGATAACATGGCTCCTTCACTAAAGAACTTGGTTGATATCCTTGAGCCCAAACGCCTGGCGGGAGACCAGTTCCGCGGCCACAACCTCGATTTGCGGTGGGGCTACTTGTTCGGCGGACAGCTCGTGGCGCAGGCCTTAGCATCTGCCGAGCAAACGATTCGCGAGGACCAGTCCGCTCATTCTGTACACGGGTACTTCCTGCGGCCGGGCGACGAGCGCAAGCCGG
This sequence comes from Bradyrhizobium sp. JR4.3, assembly GCF_040547695.1. NCBI lineage: Bacteria > Pseudomonadati > Pseudomonadota > Alphaproteobacteria > Hyphomicrobiales > Nitrobacteraceae > Bradyrhizobium > Bradyrhizobium sp. JR4.3. Next base: position 8,159 of record NZ_JBEPQF010000070.1, read on the forward strand.
TCACTTACCAAGTTGAGCGGATTCGGGATGGAAAAAGTTTTGCGACGAGGCGCGTCGAAGCACTTCAGGACGGCTGCACTGTCTTCACACTAACAGCCTCGTTCCACCGTGAGGAGGCCGGCGTCGAGCATCAAGATCTGATGCCCAAGATGCCTTTCCCGGAGGGCCTTCATACGCAGGCCCAGATTACTCGCAAGTATACGGATAGGATGCCGGACGCGACGCGCGAGCAGCTTTCGCTTAACTGTGCGATAGAAATGCGTCCCGTACAGCCCATTGACATCCTGCACCCCGACCCAAGGCCGCCGCTACGCGGCGTCTGGTACCGTGCCATGGGTACGCTGCCCGATCGGCCGGTTCTACACCGCGCCCTACTAGCCTACGTATCGGATCTGAACCTTTTGTCGACGGCGATGCTGCCGCACGCGCTTACCTGGCTCACCCCGGGCGTGCACTCCACAAGTCTTGACCACGCCGTCTGGTTCCACCGCTCGTTTCGTATAGACGACTGGCTCCTCTTCGTGATGGACAGTCCATCGGCGAGTGGCGCCCGCGGCCTAACCCGTGGTCAGTTCTTTTCGCGAGATGGACGCCTCGTCGCCTCGGCAGTTCAGGAAGGACTGATCCGCGTGCTGACTTGAGGCGGCAAGTGAGAATGCGAAGACGCGCTTGGTTTCCTCCCTATCCTGTTCTTTCGCGGTAGGAACAGATCTGCAATGCGATCAAGCACCCGTGGCGGGAGTCGGAGTTTGGCTTCGCTTGTTCGATCGGAGAAGAGTACGCCGCCCTAGTGCTGCTCGCCTGGACGCGCATTCGGATCACGGTAGCGATACTCGCGCTCGCCGCGACGATTTCGATCCTGAGCTACCCAACAGCGGAATGTTCATCTCGAAAGACAAATTCGACTAACAGTAATCCGGCGTATTGCACGTTGGCAATCAGCAGGGTCGCACCGTCCCTGTGCGCTGACCCTGTCATGCGTTGCTATGTAAATCTTCACATCAACACCCGGGCGCGATCATCGTGACGCCCGTACCGTGCGGATCACCCGACACAGCTGCTCGCCATCTATGGCCGTGTCCGTCCGCACCACCACATCGCCAATTGCTATCCCAAGCTTGATCGCCGGAACTGACGCTCCTCCAACGCACCTTGGACGACGAGCGGCCCGAATGTCGGCTGCGACGCCTCGCACGCAAGCCAATCGGCCGCGGACCGGATTAAGATTTTGGTCTGGGATCGAACGGGCCTCGTGTTAGTTCACAAGCGCCTCGAAGGTTGCAAGTTCGTTTGACCAACGATCGCAGACGGCGTGATGCGCATATCGCCAGCGATGTTCGCAGCCCTGTTCGAAGGCTGGATTGAAGGTTAGTCCGCCCGGAAGAAGCGCGGCGTCCCCAGGCGGCTGGATAACTGCGGCAGATTGACTCGGGAGCTATTTTGAACGTGGCACGCGCCGTGACGATGTGCTCGAAATAGCGCATGAGCATTGCGGTACTGCGCGACGAAAATGAACGCCTGAAGGTGCTTTTGGCGCAAACGCAGGCGGCCCTGAACGAGCATCAGGGAGCGCTGGCAGCGTCGGAGGAAGCGCGGCGTCGGCTCGAGGTCATTCTCGGCGAATTGCGACGCGAGAAGTTCGGCGCGAAGTCCGAGAAGCTGCGGCCAGATCAGTATCACTTGCCGCTGGAAGACGTGGAGATCGCGCAAGGCATCCTGGACGCGGCTCAGGAGAGAGCCGAGGCTGTGATCCAGGGTCGATCGCGGAGCGTGCCGGAAGGTTCTCATCGCAATCGCGGCTGCTTGCCTGCCCATTTGCCTCGGGTGGAACGGATCGTCGAGCCTGCGAGCATGCTTTGTCCGTGCGGTTGCGGCGCCATGACGAAGATCGGCGAGGACGTCAGCAAACGTCTCGCCGTGATCCTGGCGCAATGGCGGGTGTTGGTCACGCGCCCCCCGAAATACATCTGCCGCCGCTGCTCGGGCCCTGTCGTGCAGGCCCACGCGCCGGAACACGTCGTGCCTGGTGGACTGCCGACCGAAGCGGCGATTGCGCACGTGATCGTCTCCAAGTTCGGCGACCATACGCCGTTTTACCGTCAGGCCGAGATCTATGCGCGCCAGGGGATCCGGCTTGATCGGGCGACACTGGGCAAATGGTCCGGCCGCGCCTGCTTCCATCTCCAACCCGTAGCGGATCGCATGCGCCGCCATCTGGGGAGGGCAGATCGTCTGTTCATGGACGAAACCACGGCACCGGTGCTCGATCCTGGGCGGGGCCAAACCAAAAAAGGCTACTTCTGGGCGATCGTCTCCGACGACCGCGGCCACAGCGGTCCAAGTCCTCCGATCGTGCTGTTCCGATATGCTCCCGGTCGCAGCGGCGCCTTCGCGGAGCAGTTCCTGCATAGCTTTAACGGACGCTTCCTGCAATGGGATGCCTATGACGGGTATGGCCGGCTGACCGGAGTCGCTCGACCGCAGGGGCCGTGGACGCTCGTGCATTGCTGAAGCCATTTGCGGCGGCGCTACGTCAAACTGGTCCGCAACAGCAAATCGCCGATCGCCGAGGCCGCCGTTCGGCACATCGCACAGCTTTAAGACATCGAAGCCATGGTACGCGGTTCATCGCCGGACATCCGGCTGGCCGCGCGCTGCGGCGCGGCAATCAAGATGGAAGTGCAGCGTCAACCAGGATGAGAGAGCTTCGCCGGGCTCGTGACGCAGGGAGGGCGTAGCCCGACCGGAGTTACGAGCCCGGCGACGGCGCGATCCGAGCGGACCGCGCCGTCTGGTGATCGCGGCTGGCCGGTGATGGATGGTTCTTCTCGCCAAAGAGGAATCACCGTTGCCAGGCTGCCATGTCACCGATCACCAGATGAGGCTCTACATGAAGTTCCGTCAAACCAATTCGCCGCCAGTGGCGGCCGCGAAGGTGTCGTTCAGTTCGTCGACCGCTTATCGGCTCGAGAAGGATCTCCGTCTTCCGTCGCAAAAGAAGTCACCGCGGCAAAGGCGCCGGCCGGATCCCTTGGCCAACGTCTTCGGCCTGGAGGTCGTGCCGATGCTGAAGGCGGCTCCCGGCGTGCGGGCCCGTGGCCATCTTCGAGGAGATGCTCCGACGCCATCCTGAACTGGGGGCTGGAATCTGCCGCACGCTGGAGCGCCGGATCCGCGCCTGGCGGGCGATCCACGGCGAGGAGCAGGAGGTCATCTTCCGCCAGACCCATGAAGTGGGCCAGGTCGGCCTGTCCGACTTCACCGATATGGGCGAGCTTGGGGTCACCATCGCGGGCGTGCCGCTCGATCATCGCCTCTATCACTTCCGGTTGGCCTATTGCGGGTTCGAGCACGGCCCACGTCGTGCTTGGCCGCGAGAGCTTCGTTGCCCTGGCTGAAGGCCTGCAGAATGCCCTCTGGTCGCTCGGTGGGGTACCGCGGGAGCATCGGACCGACAGCCTGTCGGCCGCCTTCTGCAATCTCGATCGCAATGCGAGGGACGATCTGACCCGGCGGTACGAGGACCTCTGCGCCCACTATGGCATGCGGCCTTCCCGCAACAGTCGCGGCACCTGCGATGATCTTGCCTACGTCACCAAGGACCAGGCCGAGACCAGCGTGCTGTTCGAGCTCATCAGCGCACGCTACGAGCGGCGTTCAATGCTGATCACCGCCAATCAGCCCTTCGGAGAGTGGAACAGGGTCTTCCCGGAGCGGGTGTCGAGGACCACCCGCTCGACCAAGGCGTCAACCGCCAGGGCCCGGACTTCCTGGCACAGAGCACTGCCTTGCTGGTCCCGATCCGAGCGGCAGCAATAGACCGGATAGTCGGCATTCGGGCCTGTGTAGCGCATGCTCATGCGCCGTCCACAACGGCCGCAGATCGCAACTCCTTGTAACAGGGCTGCTCCCTTGCGCGGTACGCCGGCGTGTCCTGCCTCATAGCGGAAGACGTTACCTGCCAGTCGCCCCTGGTTGGCCATGAACTCCTCCCAGCTGATATAGCCTGGGTGAGCGGCGTGTAGGCAAACTGCCCAATCCGCGATCGCCACCTTGACCGTTCCCGTCAGCGATCCCGGCCGGCATCGGCTCGGATCCTTTTGTCGGCGGCCATAAACATATGCTCCAGCATAGGCCGGATTTTGAAGGATATTAAGGACGCGTGCACTATCTGGCGCACGCCAGACGATCTCGTGTGGAGATGGCCCAAGCAGCGGTCGAACCGGCAAGGACAATCCGTTCCTGTCCAAGTACCGCATCACACGGCGAGCGCTTTGCAGTTCCCGGAATTTGGCAAACACGAGATGAAGACGGGCCTGCACCTCCGTAAGCGCTTAGCCGGAACCCTTGCTTCGGGATATGGATAACTATGCGAAGAAGCCTCCGGCTTGGACGGAGGTTTGTGATGGGATTGGACAGCG
>NZ_JBEPQF010000071.1:0-11652 GCF_040547695.1 Bradyrhizobium sp. JR4.3
GACCCGAAGACACTCGGCCATCGGCTATATCAGCCCGGTCGAGATGGAGCTAAAATCGGCTTGATCCATGTCCACTTTTTTGGGGGAAGATCAGGATTGCTTCGCTTCGCTCGCAATGACGGGGTGCGTGGCAGTCGCCGTTACTTCGACGCGACCGTCGTTCCCTCCGCCGGCAAGCTTCCCAACAGCGCCTGCAAGGTCGATAGCGTCGAGTGATCCGCGACCCCGTCCAGGCGCGCCGGCCGGAAATGGCGCTGGAACGCGGTGACGACTTCCATGGTCGCGGCGTCGTATTTGCCGGTGAGGGGAACGCCGTAGCCGTATCTGGCGAGCGCCTGCTGCAGGCTCAGCACCTCGTCGCTGATGGTGCCGAGCATCAGGCTCTCGCCGCGCACGACCGGCGCGGGCGTGACCCAGTGGCCGACACCGGAATTGGCCAGCGAATGCCAGGGAAATTTTTCGCCGGGATCTTTCTTGCGCGCGGGCGCCACGTCCGAGTGGCCGAGCACCCGGTGCGCGGGCACCTTGCGGCGGAGCATGATGCCGCGGCACAGCGCGATCACGGCGGCGATCTGGCGCAGCGGAAACTCCGGATAGCCCCAGTCGTGGCCGCGATTGACGATCTCGATCCCGATCGAGCAGGAATTGATGTCGTCCTCGCCGGCCCAGGCGGACACGCCGGCATGCCAGGCGCGCCTGGCCTCCGGCACGCATTGCACGATGCGGCCGTCTTCCAGCACGACATAATGTGCCGACACCTCGGTGCCAGCCGAGCAGAGCCGCGCCAGCGCACCTTCGACGTCGGGCATGCCGGTGTAATGCAGCACGATCATATCGGGCTGCCGGCCCTTGTTGCGGTCGCCGTGGTTCGGTGAGGGGATGATGTCGGAGACGATCGAGGAATCCGGCTCGAACGTCCGCATGTTCGCGGCGGCCTTGGGAACCGGGAGAACGCGTTGACGCTTCGAATCAGATCCAGACGGCGTGGACGAACCGGACGACATAAACAGCTCGAGACAGACAGAGAGTGGGCCAAGCCCTTCTCTTTACTATTCCTTTACCCTCCACCGTGCGCAACCGCGCGACGAGGTTAACGGATGCATTTTGGCGCATGTGTGTGGATGAAGCATCACCGCCGCGTCAGCTTTTCGACTTGTCGCGAGCCGATCAACGCTTTCTTAACGCTAAGGGCCGTTACTGAGAGATGAAGAGCCGACCCGCGTCCAGAGGCGGCCAAAGCGTATTTTGGCTCGAAATCCCATGGCTGCCCGACAAATTCCAAGGGGAATACTGGGTTGGTGGCCCGGGACGACCGGGCACGGTAACCATGTTGGACGGGGGTTGGGTCGTGGAACCGCCGCGACGCGGAATCATTCGAGGCGCTATGAGCTTGTTCGTCCCCGATCTCACTTGGGAGTCCGGCGGGGCAATCGGCAGGCTTGGCGCATGAGCTCGGCTCCGCACATCCCCGTTCTTGGCCGTGAGGCCATCGACCACCTCGCCCCACGCGAGGGCGGCCTTTACATCGACGCGACCTTTGGCGCGGGCGGCTACAGCCGCGCGATCCTCGACATGCCGGGAACCCGGGTGATTGCCATTGACCGCGACCGTACTGCGATCGCAGGCGGCGCCGAGCTGGTCGAACGCTCGGCGGGCCGGCTGACGCTGGTTGAAGATCGCTTCTCCAACCTCGCCGAAATCTGCGCGGCTCAGGGCGTCGATGGCGTCGACGGCGTCGTGATGGACGTCGGGGTGTCCTCGATGCAGCTCGACCAGGCCGGCCGCGGCTTCTCGTTCCGCCTCGACGGTCCGCTCGACATGCGGATGGGGCAGGACGGGCCGACCGCGGCCGATGTCGTGGCGCGCGCCTCGGAAGGCGATCTCGCCGACATCATCTATCTCCTCGGCGAAGAGCGGCAGTCGCGCCGGATCGCCCGCGCCGTCGTCGCCGACCGGCAGGAGACGCCGTTCACGACCACGCGCGCGCTCGCCGAGCTCGTCGGCAGGGTGGTTCGTTCCAAGCCCGGCGATATTCACCCGGCGACGCGGACGTTCCAGGCCCTGCGCATCTTCGTCAACGACGAGCTCGAGGAACTCCAGAGCGCACTCATCGCTGCCGAGCGTGTGCTCAAGCCCGGTGGTCGACTCGTGGTCGTCTCGTTCCATTCGCTGGAAGACCGCATCGTCAAGAATTTCTTCGCCGAGCGCAGCAAGACGGGTGGCGGTTCACGCCATCTTCCGGAAGTGTCGCAGGCGGTGCCGAGCTTCCAGCTCCTGACGCGGCGGCCGGTGATCGCGGGCGAGGACGAAGTCGCGCATAACCCGCGGGCGCGGTCGGCAAAGCTGCGCGCCGCCGAGCGCACCTCGGCGCCTGCGCAGGACGATCGCGAGCAATCGTCCTGGCCAAAACTCTCCGACGTCATGAGAGGTGGCTAGCGCATGCGCTTCATCCACCTCCTCGTCATCGGCGCGCTGATCTTCGCGGCGGCCTATGTCTATAGGATCAAGATGGACTCCACGGCGCGCACCGAAAAGGTGCTGCGGCTGCATGCGGAGATCCGCGAGCAGCGCGATGCGATCGCGGCGCTGCGCTCCGAATGGGCGAAGCTCGATGCGCCGCTGCGCCTGCAGGGCCTGTCCGACCGGCATCTGCAGCTCAAGCCGGTCAACGGCACGCAATATGATTCACTGAAGAACTTGCCCGAGCGTCCGCCGCGGATGTTCAGGCCGGGCGAGCCGGATCCGATCGGCGCCATGCTCAATACCATCGAAGCCGCGAGCGATCCCGATAACGTGACGGGCTCCGTGCCTCAGCCCGAGGACAAGCCATGAGTGCTGTGACCCCGGCCAAACCTGTAGGAAAGCCGACCGAGCCCTGGCGGCAACGGCTGATCCGCAGTCTGCTGTACGGGCGCAACGTCGATCGCGCCGCCAAGGCGCGGGCGCGCGTCGGCCTGGCGATGCTCGCCTTCGGCGCGGTCTACGCCCTGATCGGCGGCCGGCTCGTGATGTTCGCGATCGGCGCCGACGCCCACGGCGCGCGCCGCGCCGCGGCACAGGAGGTGGTCGCGACCGCGCGGCCCGACATCGTCGATCGCAACGGCGCGATCCTCGCGACCGACGTCAAGGCGTCGAGCCTGTTCGGCGAGCCGCGCCGCATCATCGACAAGGACGAGGCCATCGAGCTTCTGACCGCCACCGTGCCCGACCTCGACGAGGCCGAGGTGCGCGAGCGCCTGAAGACGCGCAAGGGCTTCGTCTGGCTCAAGCGCGAGATTACGGCGAAGCAGCAGCAGGACATCCACAAGCTCGGCATTCCCGGCATCGGCTTCCTGCGCGAGAACAAGCGCGTCTATCCGACCGGCAACGAGGTCGCCCACCTCATCGGTCTCGTCAACATCGACAACCAGGGCATCGCGGGCATGGAGAAGTGGCTCGACAATCAGGGGCTCGCCGATCTCCACCGCGCGGGCTTTGCCACCGACCGGCTGCAAAAGCCGATCGAGCTCTCGGTCGATCTGCGCGTCGAGCACGCGCTGCGCGACGAGCTCCTGAAGGCCAAGGAGAAATACCACGCCAAGGCCGCCTCCGGCATCGTCTCCAACGTCAAGACCGGCGAGATCGTGGCGATGGTTTCGCTTCCGGACTTCGATCCCAACAATCCGAAGGAAGCGCACGACCCCGACCGCATCAACCGCCTGACCACCGGCGTCTACGAGATGGGCTCGACCTTCAAGGCGTTCACGCTGGCGATGGCGCTCGACTCCGGCAAGATCAATTTGAACTCGATGTGGGATGCACGGGGAAACCTGCACTACGGCAAGTTCACCATCCATGACAGCCACTCGCTGGGACGCTTCATCAACACCAAGGAAGTGTTCACCTACTCGTCCAACATCGGCGCCGCGCGGATCGCGCTCGGCCAGGGCGTCGAGGCGCACAAGGCGTTCCTCGCCAAGATGGGCCAGCTGACGCGGCTGCGCACCGAGCTGCCGGAGAGCGCGGCTCCGCTGATCCCGCGCCGCTGGGGTGAGCTGAACACGGTCACCATCGCGTTCGGCCAGGGTCTGTCGGTGGCGCCGCTCCAGGCGGTGATGGGGATTAACGCACTCGTGAACGGCGGCTATCTAATTCCGCCGACCTTCATGAAACGCAGCGAGTCCGAAGCGGCAGCGTTGGCCAAGCGCGTGGTCAAGACGGAGACCAGCGACAAGATGCGGTTCCTGATGCGGCTCAATGCCGAGATCGGCACCGCCAAGACCGCCAACGTCAACGGCTACTATGTCGGCGGCAAGACCGGCACGTCCGAAAAAGTCATCAACGGACGCTACGCCAAGAAGCGCGTGCTCAATTCCTTTACCGCGATCATGCCCTGCGACGATCCGAAATATCAAATCCTGATCATGCTGGACGAGCCGCAGCCGCTGAAGGAGACCTACGGCTTCATCACGTCCGGCTTTAATGCTGTGCCGACCGGCGGCAAGGTGATCGAGCGGATCGCGCCCCTTTTGGGCGTCGAGCCGCGGTTTGACCTGCCGCCGTCCGACCGCCTTATTCTTGCAGCATCCAGGACAACCCAGTAATCAACCGGGTGGGCCGTTGCCGCTGCTGAGTCGGGATTTCCCTGGAGATTCGGCTTCCCGGCGCGGTATGTCGACTGGAAGACCATGAAGCTGCGTGACGTCCTAGGCAATGATGCCGCAATCGAGCCCGCCGTCGCGGCCCTCGATGTGAGCGGGGTTGCGCTTGACAGCCGCGCGGTCAAGCCGGGCGATCTCTTCTTCGCACTTGCGGGCAGCAAGACGGACGGTGCACGCTTCATCGATGCCGCGATTGCCGCAGGCGCGGTGGCGGTTGTCGGCGACCATCCGCCTGATGGCTGCAAGGTGCCGTTCATCACAGTCGCCAATCCGCGCCGCGCGCTGGCGCTGGCCGCGGCAAGATTTTTTCCGGCGCAACCCGCCACCATTGCGGCGGTGACCGGCACCAGCGGCAAGACCTCGGTCGCCGCATTCACCCGGCAGATCTGGGAGCGGCTCGGGCACGCCTCCGCCAGCATCGGAACCATCGGCCTGGTCTCGCCCAAACGTACAGTCTACGGCTCGCTGACGACGCCCGACCCGATCGCGCTGCACCGGCAGTTGGACGAGATCGCCCGCGAGGGCGTCACGCATCTCGCGTTCGAGGCCTCTTCGCACGGGCTTGACCAATATCGCCTCGACGGCGTGCGCGTGTCCGCCGGCGGCTTCACCAATCTCTCGCGCGACCACATGGATTACCATCCGACCGTCGCGCATTATCTCGCGGCCAAGCTCAGGCTGTTCCGCGAACTTGTTCCGCCGGGAGGCGCGGCCGTGATCTCCGCCGATCATGATTGCTCGGCAGAGGCGATCAGCGCTGCGAATTCGCGCGGCTTGCGCGTGATGGCGGTCGGTCGCAAGGGCGACGGGGCAGGCGAGGGCATTCGTCTCGCCGGTGCGGAGGTCGAAGGATTTTCGCAAGTGCTCGCGCTCGAACATCGCGGCAAGCAATATGCGATCCGGCTGCCGCTGGTCGGCGAATTCCAGATCGAGAATGCATTGGTGTCGGCCGGTCTCGCCATCGGCACCGGCAGCGACGCCGCAAATGTGTTCGCGAGCCTCGAAGGTCTCGAAGGCGCCAAGGGGCGGCTCGAGCGCGTCGGCGAGCGCAACGGCGCGCCGATCTTCGTCGACTACGCGCACAAGCCCGATGCGCTGGCGAAGGCGCTGCAGGCGCTGCGTCCCTACGCCAGGCGCAGGCTGGTCGTCGTGTTCGGCGCCGGCGGCGACCGCGATGCCGGCAAGCGTCCGATCATGGGCGAGATCGCGGCCGGCAATGCCGACGGCATCATCGTCACCGACGACAATCCGCGCAGCGAGAAGCCGGAATCGATCCGCGCCGAAATCCTCGCCGCCGCCAGGGGCGCCCGCGAAATCGGCGACCGGGCCGTTGCGATCCGCACAGCGATCGAGGAATTGCAAGATGGCGATGCGCTGCTCATCGCCGGCAAGGGCCACGAGACCGGGCAGATCGTCGGCGGAGAGGTTTTGCCCTTCAGTGATCACGAGGCGGTCGCCGCCGCATTAGCGTCGAGGATTGCATGAGCGCGCCCATATGGACGGTGGCCGAAGTGGCGCGCGCGCTGGGCGCTGCCGGATCGTTCCCGGACACGCCGATCGACTTCGTCACCCAGGACAGCCGGCTGGTGAAACCGGGCTGCCTGTTCGTCGCGCTGAGCGGCACGCCGAGCGGCGGCTTCATCTCAGCCTTCGCCAGCGCGCGTGACGGCTGGGAGTTCGCGGAAAAGGCGGAAGCTTCCGGCGCAGTCGCGATGATCGTGCCGCACGAGATCGCGGGCGTCCGCGTTCCCCAGATCGTGGTCAAGGACACGCTGATCGACGGCCTCTGGGGTCTTGCCCGCGCGGCACGTGCGCGCTTCAACGGACCGGTGATCGGGCTCACCGGCAGCGCAGGCAAGACCAGCACCAAGGAATTCCTCGCGGCCTACCCCAATGCCTATGCCAGCCCGTCGAGCTTCAACAATTTCTGGGGCGTGCCGCTGACGCTATGTAATGCGCGGCCCGATGCCAGTCTCTGGGTCGTCGAGATGGGCATGAACCAGGCCGGCGAAATCGCGCGGCTCAGCGAACTGACGCGGCCGACAGTCGCGCTCGTCGTCAACGTCCAGCCGGTGCATCTGGAGAAGCTCGGCTCGCTCGAAGCCATCCGCCGCGAGAAGGTGTCGATTGCCCTCGGTCTGCCTTCGGAAGGCGTGCTGGTGCTGCCTGCCGGGATCAAGGCGCCGGACTGGAAGGGCAAGGTCATACGCTTCGGCGACAAAGCCGAGGTGCACGAGGTCGCGCACGCGCCGCATGGCGACAGCTGGCAGGTCGTGGCCGCGCTTGGCAAGAAAGAGATCGCGTTCAGCCTGACGCCGGGCGCGCCGCACCGCGTGCAGAATGCGCTCGCCGCGCTCGCATCGATCCGTGCGGCGAACCTCGATGCGGCGACGCTTGCAATCAAGCTCGACCGGGTCGGCATCATGACCGGCCGTGGCGTCGAGCAGGCGGTCGGCGGTATCACCGTGATCGACGACAGCTTCAACGGCAATCCGGCCAGCGTGGCTGCCGCGCTGCAAAGCCTTCAAGCGCGCAACACGACCGGCGGCCGCCGCATTGCGGTACTCGGCGACATGCTGGAGCTGGGCGATGGCGCGCCCGGCTATCACACCGGCCTCGCCAGGCATCTCGACGGCATCGACGGCGTCTATTGCGTCGGACCCCTGATGCGTCACCTGTTCGAGGTGCTTCCAGCAGGCAAGGGTCTCGGCTGGCACGACGACCCCGTGACGCTGAAGCCGGGCGAGGTCGCAAATCTGCTGAGGGCAGGCGATGTCGTGGTTGTCAAGGGCAGCAAGAAGATGTTCTGGGTCAACAAGTTTGTGCCGGGCCTAGTGGCCGCCTTGCAGGCAAGGGCGTAAACTGCTTGGAAGGCGCTGTTCCCGAATCCCACTCTTTCCGGCGCGAAGCCGTCCGGTTTTCTTTAGAGGTCGCCCGACCCCAGGATGAAGACCAGCGAATGCGCGTGAGGCAGGTTGATAAGGCCAAGATCAAGGCGCGTGCAAAGGCGCCATAGGACCGTCTGAATGTTTTACTGGCTGATCGAGCTCTCCAACACATTTCCGGGCTTCGGTGCCGTTCGCACCTTCCTGAACGTCTTCCGCTACATCACCTTCCGCACCGGCGGCGCCGTCGTCACCGGCGCGCTGTTCGTGTTCCTGTTCGGGCCCTGGATCATCGACCATCTGCGCATCCGCCAGGGCAAGGGCCAGCCGATCCGGGCCGATGGTCCGCAATCGCATCTCGCCAAGAAAGGAACGCCCACCATGGGCGGGCTGATGATCCTGTCCGGCCTCACGGTCGGCACGGTGCTATGGGCCAATCCGCTCAACCCTTACGTCTGGATCGTGCTGGCGGTGACGCTCGGCTTCGGCTTCGTCGGCTTCTATGACGATTATCTCAAGGTGACCAAGCAGACCACAACCGGGTTCGGCAGCAAGCTTCGCCTGCTGATCGAGGCGGCGATCGCGCTGGTTGCCTGCTACGCGCTGGTACGGCTGAACCGCGATCCCGCGTCGACCGCGCTGACGATTCCGTTCCTGAAGGACACCGTGCTGCATTTCGGCTGGTTCTTCGTCGTGTTCGGTGCCTTCGTCATCGTCGGCGCCGGCAACGCGGTGAACCTGACCGACGGTCTCGACGGCCTTGCCATTGTGCCCGTGATGATCGCGACGGCGAGCTTTGCGATGATCGCCTATCTCGCCGGCAACGCGGTGTTCGCCGACTATCTCCAGATCAAATATGTCGCAGGCACCGGCGAACTCGCCGTGCTCTGCGGCGCGCTGCTGGGCGCGGGCCTCGGCTTCCTCTGGTTCAACGCGCCGCCGGCCTCGATCTTCATGGGCGACACCGGCTCGCTCGCGCTCGGCGGCATGCTCGGCGCGATCGCGGTGGCGGTGAAGCACGAGATCGTGCTCGCGGTGATCGGTGGCCTGTTCGTGCTGGAGGCGGTCTCCGTCATCGTGCAGGTGGTGTCGTTCAAGATGACGGGAAAGCGCATCTTCCGGATGGCGCCGATTCATCACCATTTCGAGCAGCTCGGCTGGACCGAGCCGCAGATCGTGATCCGTTTCTGGATCATCTCGGTGATGCTGGCGCTCGCCGGCTTGTCGACGCTGAAGCTGCGGTGACCGGCCGATGATCCCGGTCACGTCCTTCGCCGGCAAGACGGTCGCGGTGTTCGGCCTCGGCGGTTCGGGGCTCGCCTCCTGTCACGCGTTGAAGGCGGGCGGCGCCGAGGTGATCGCCGCCGACGACAATGCCGACAACGTCGCCAAGGCCGCGCAAGCGGGCTTCATCACGGCTGATCTACGCAACGTCTCCTGGGCGAATTTCGCCGCGCTGGTGCTCGCGCCCGGCGTGCCCCTGACCCACCCTGTGCCGCATTGGAGCGTGCTGAAGGCGCGCGAGGCCGCTATCGAGGTGATCGGCGACATCGAGCTGTTCTGCCGCGAACGGCGCCGCCACGCACCGGATGCGCCGTTCGTCGCCATCACCGGCACCAATGGCAAATCGACCACGACAGCGCTGATCGCGCACCTGACGAAAGTCGCCGGCTACGACACCCAGATGGGCGGCAATATCGGCACCGCGATCCTGTCGCTGGAGCCGCCGCGCATGGGCCGCGTCCACGTCATCGAGATGTCGTCCTACCAGATCGACCTCACGCCCTCGCTCGATCCCTCCGTCGGCATTCTGCTCAATGTCAGCGAGGACCACATCGATCGCCACGGCACCATCGCGCATTACGCCGCGGTGAAGGAGCGTCTCGTTGCCGGTGTGCAGGCCGGCGGCACCGCGATCGTCGGCGTCGACGACGGTTTTTGCCGCGATATCGCCGACCGGCTCGATCGCGCCGGCAAGAATGTGGTGCGCATCTCGGTCAGGAATCCGCTGGCCAGCGGCATCCATGTCGAGCATGGCAATATCGTGCGCAATTCGGGCGGCGCACGCAGTGAAATCGCGGCGCTCGGCGGCATCGGCTCGCTGCGCGGCCTGCACAATGCACAGAACGCGGCGTGCGCGGCCGCCGCCGCGCTCGCGATGGGCATCGGCCTCGATGTCTTGCAGAACGGCCTGCGCAGCTTTCCAGGCCTTGCGCATCGCATGGAGCAGGTCGGCCGCCGCGGCAACGTGCTGTTCGTCAACGACTCCAAGGGCACCAATGCGGACGCCACCGCGCACGCACTGTCGTCCTTTTCGGACATCTTCTGGATCGCGGGCGGCAAGCCGAAGGCCGGCGGCATCACGGGCCTCACCGGCTACTTCCCGCGCATCCGAAAAGCCTATCTGATCGGCGAGGCCGCGCAGGAGTTTGCGGGCACGCTCGGCACGCAGGTGCCGCACGAGATCAGCCAGACGCTCGACGTCGCCGTCGAGCAAGCCGCACGCGACGCGGAGGCGTCAGGCATCACCGACGCGGTCGTTCTGCTGTCGCCCGCCTGCGCCTCCTTCGACCAGTACCGCAATTTCGAAATCCGCGGCACCAGGTTCCGCGATCTGGTGCAGGCGCTGCCGGGTGTGAAGCCGGTGGTGTAGCGAGTTCTCGTGTCCCGGACGCGCGTAGCGCGAGCCGGGACCCAGAAGCGACAATGGGCCCCGGCTCTGCAGCGCACCGCGAGAGCGCTGCGCTGCGTCCGGGGCACGAGACTCTTCAAAAGTTGAACAGCTCCTTAACCCCCCGGTAACCAACCTCGGCGACCAATGGACCGACCTCTGTCCGAAAGCGGCCGCCATGCTCTCCCGTGAAGAACGCACCCCCTTTTCCGAGTGGTGGTGGACCGTCGACAAGCCGCTGATGGGGGCCATCCTGGCGCTGATGCTGACCGGTGTGATCCTGTCGCTGGCGGCGAGCCCGCCCGTTGCGACCCGCATCGGGCTCGATCCCTTCCACTTCTTCAGCCGCCACGTGCTGTTCCTCCTCCCGTCCTGCCTGGTGCTGCTCGGCGTGTCGTTCCTGTCGCCGCGCGCGATCCGTCGCTCGGCGCTGATCATCTTCGCAGCCAGCATCGTCCTGATCGTGCTGACGCTCGCGATCGGCCCCGAAGTAAAGGGCTCGCGGCGCTGGATCACGCTGCTTGGCCTCAACATCCAGGCCTCCGAAATCGCAAAACCGTCGTTCGTCGTCATGGCCGCCTGGCTGTTCGCGGAATCCACCAGGCGGCCAGAAATGCCGGCAACCTCGATGGCGCTGGTGCTGCTCTTGATGCTGGTTTCGCTTCTGGTGATGGAACCGGATTTCGGCCAGACCATGCTGATCTTGATGGTGTGGGGCTCGCTGTTCTTCATCGCGGGCATGCGGATGATCTGGGTGTTCGGGCTCGCCGGCCTCGGCGCCGCCGGACTGTTCAGCGCCTACCTTTTTGTTCCTCACGTCGCCGGCCGCATCAAGCGCTTCATGAATCCGGCCTCGGGCGACACCTTCCAGGTCGATACCGCGATGGAAGCCTTCTACAACGGCGGCTGGTTCGGGCTCGGGCCGGGCGAGGGCATCGCCAAGCGCAGCCTGCCGGACAGCCACACCGACTTCGTGTTCGCGGTTGCCGCCGAAGAGTTCGGCATCATCCTGTGCCTCGCAATGCTGGCACTGTTTGCTTTCGTCGTCATCCGCACGCTGTCGCGCGCCTATGCCAACGAAGACATGTTCTCGCGCTTCGCGGCCTCGGGGCTTGCGATCCTGTTCGGCGTGCAGGCCGCGATCAACATGTCGGTCAATCTCCAGCTCATCCCCGCCAAGGGCATGACGCTGCCCTTCATCTCCTATGGCGGCTCCTCGATCGTGTCGCTGGCCTATGGTGTCGGCATGATGCTGGCGCTGACGCGGCTGCGCCCGCGCACCGAGGTCGAGGCAAGCGGCCACGCCGAGGCGATGCGCAGCTACGCGTAGTTTTTCGTCATTGCGAGCGAAGCGAAGCAATCCTGAGCCTCCCCTAAATCGGTGGACACCTATAGCTTAGACAGCAAGAGGTGTCAGATGACGAAACGGCAGCGACGTTCTTATTCGGACGAGTAC
>NZ_JBEPQF010000072.1:0-11160 GCF_040547695.1 Bradyrhizobium sp. JR4.3
TAAGAAAAATGCGTTATTGTCACACCATGCTGCGCGTCTTGGCAGTTTTTTCGATGACCCGTAGGTTGGCACCGTAGGTAGGCGGTAGCGCACTCGCTATCGAGCCAGAATTAGAACGAAGCTTCAATACGATAGTCGTTTGAATGTGGAGGATTGGATATCCTCTGGCTTTCTATGATTGAACTTCAAAAGCCTTAACGGCGGCAAGCTTCCCCAATCTGCCGGTTGAGCGGTCGACCAATTCGGGCTCCTGATCAACATGGAGACTGCGGAGCGCTCGACATCACCGTGCCACCCTCGTCGCTCACCATGGGATCTCCTCATGAGCGATGTAGGGACAGAAACGACAGCCACAGCCGTCGGACGGATGCTTCAAGAGGTATTTAGGTGCGACGAATTGCGAGGCTGTTCACATATACAGGCCAGACAGCATGCTATTGTCGGTGCGATAAGACCGAACTGCTTTGAATGGATATTCGAATGCGATGAAGTAGCCGAACCAAGGTTTGGCTCTGACATGCTGAAACTTTCGTACACACCAGGGTCCGGCCATGGAAATCAAGACTTGGCTGAGAAGGCTAGGGCTGGGACAGCATGAGTCCCTATTCATCGCGAATGCCATCGATTGCGATGTGTTGCCGCAATTGACAGAAGGCGACTTCGAAAAGATCGGCATCCCACTTGGCGACCGCAAGCGCCTGATGAATGCGATCAGTGCGCTTCCCTCCAGCCCTCCCTCGGCTGATGCGAATACTGCAGTTGCGCAGTACGCGGAACGCCGCCACCTCACGGTGATGATCTGTGACTTAGTCGGTTCGACCGCTTTGACGGCACGGCTTGATCCGGAAGATATGGGCGCCGTCATAGATGCCTATCACGCTGCTTGTGCTCGCATCACGCGCTCCTATGACGGCTTTCTCGCCGACTTTCGCGGAGACGGCATCCTTGCGTATTTCGGCTATCCCATTGCGCACGAGGACGATCCCGAACGAACGGTGCGAGCTGCACTGGATATCATTGCTGCCGTCGCACGGCTCGAAACCCGCGCAGGAGAACCTCTCGCCGTGCGTATCGGCATCGCTACCGGCATGGTGGTAGTCGGCGACCTGGGTGGCGAGGGTAAGCTTCGGGAGCATTCCGTGGTTGGGGGCGCTCCTAATATCGCGGCTCGCGTGCAAGCCTTGGTAGAGCCGAATACAGTGGTCGTCGCTGATTCGACGCGCCGTCTCCTTGGCGATATCTTTAATCTTCGCGATCTTGGGGCCCACCAGCTCAAGGGCATCAACGCGCCCGTCTGCGCGTGGGCCGTTCAGGGCCTCTCCGCTTCCGAGAGCCGCTTTGAAGCGGTGCGTCCGGCAGAGCGCGCCCATCTCATCGGCCGCGATTCCGAGTTGGAGTTCCTGTTGGAACGTCAGCGTTTGGCTCGCACCGGCGAAGGCCAGATTGTTCTCATCTCCGGCGAGCCGGGTATCGGGAAATCGCGCCTAGCAGCCGCTCTGGCTGAGCGTGCAGCTAAGCATCAACCACAGATGCAATTTCGTTATCAGTGCTCGCCCTATCACGCCAACAGCGCACTTCATCCCGTGGTCGAGCATTTGGAAAGGAGCGCCGGGTTTAAGGCGGACGATACGGCCGAGATGCGGCTTGACAAGCTGGAGGCGCTGCTCGCGCTGAGAGCGCCGCAAGTTCAGACGGTGGTACCCCTTTTTGCCGCGCTGCTATCGATTCCGTGCGAGGATCGTTATCCGAAACTGCAGCTAAGCCCCGCCCAGCAGCGTCGCCGAACGCTTGCCGCGCTCCTCGATCAATTCGAGAGCCGTTCGCGCAAACAGCCGATCTTCTTGCTCCTCGAAGATGTTCAGTGGGCCGACGACACCACCCTCGAATTGCTCGACCTCGTCGTAGAGCGAGCCCGACAGTTGCCTATTCTTGCGCTGGTTACCTTTCGACCAGAGTTCGAGCCTCCCTGGACTGGTCTTGCAAATGTCGGAAGCCTGATCCTCGGACGGCTCAACCCAGATGATGTCAAAGGTGTGGCCACGCAGGTGGCTAACGGTCGCGCGCTTCCGATCGACGTGATGAAGGAGATCGTCACAAAGACTGACGGAAACCCGCTCTTTGTGGAGGAACTCACAAAGGCTGTCATCGAAGCAGGCATCCTGGTTGAATATCAGGATCGCTATCAGCTCAGGGGGCCGTTACCGCCTTTCGCCATCCCGGAAACCCTCCATGACTCCCTGATGGCGCGGCTCGACCGCCTGCACTCGGTGAAGGAGATCGCCCAGATCGGTGCCACCATCGGTCGCGAATTTTCCTATTCTTTGATGCTGGCTGTGGTAGCTCGAGAGGACACATGGTTGCAGCATTCCCTCGCCGAACTCGAGGAGGCCGGACTTATTTTCCGCCAAGGTGAGCTGCCGGATGCAATGTACAGCTTCAAGCACGCATTGGTCAGGGATGCGGCTTACCAAAGCCTGCTGAAGAGACGGCGACGGCAACTTCATGCTCAGATAGCTCGCGCCCTAGAGAACGGATTCAAGGATGCCGTCGTGAACGACCCTGAAATCCTTGCGCACCATTTCACCGAAGCCGGCATGCTCGAGCAAGCGACGGACTATTGGCTCAAGGCTGGAAAGCGCGCGCTCGGCCGCTCTTCCAATGCCGAGGCTGTAAAACATCTCACGCGAGGAATGGAGCTAACCCAGCAACTGCCGAGCTCGCCACAACGGGACCGCAAAGAATTAGATTTCTATCTGGCCCTTGGGCCTGCAGTTGCCGCGACTGAGGGTGATGCCGCGCCTGAAACGTCGCGGGTCTTCTCACGGGCTCGCGCGCTGCTTGGCGAAAGCGCCAGCCTAGAAGAACGGATGACGATCCTGTGGGGCAACTACCTAGCCCACTTCATGCGCGCGGAGTATGGCTCAGCGCTGGAGGACGCCCGGCACTGCCTCGCGTTGGCCACAGAGTATGAGCATCCCGGCGTGTCCGTCCTAGCCACACGGTTCATTGGGCAGTCGTTGCATTTCACGGGTGCCTTCGCCGATGCACGCCAACACCTCGATCGCGCCCTCGCACTATGCGCAACCAATCCAGCCACGATCTCGACCTATCGCCGCTTCGGAGTCGATGACGCGGTGAATAGCCTGGCGTGGCTCTCGACGACGCTATTGGTCCTTGGCTATCCTAAACAGTCTACAACAATCGTCGAGCGCACAGAGACTCTTGCCCGAACGAGAGAACAAAGCTTTACGACAGCCCTGGCTCTGGGGAACATAGCCGTTTTGGGCACAATCGGCGGCAACGCAAAGCGCGCCTTGGCTCACGCCGACGAGGCGATATCGCTCAGCATCGAGCATGAATTTGCGGCAATCGAACGAAGAGCACGTTTTTTCCGTGGAGCACTGTTAGCCCAAGCAGGAGACCTTCAAGTCGGGATTGAACTGATGCGCAGCGCCTTGGCGGCAACTTACCGCAACTCTGAGCGATGCCGCCGCACTGTGTACTTGGGCCATCTCGCCTTCGCCCATGCCCAGCTCGGAGAACCTGAAGTCGGACTCCGTCTGCTGGACGAAGGCGTTCAGCTGGCCGAAGCAACAGGTGAGAGGTTCTTTGAGGCCGAGCTGTACCGTCTTCGGGGCAGCATCAACCTAATACTCGGGAGGCGTGACCAGGCAGAGGTCGAACTGAAGCGAGCAGTGGCCATTGCGCGGCAACAGCAAGCCCGCTGGTGGGAGTTGCGTGCCTCGATCTGCCTCGCGCGGCATTGGTGTAACGAAGGCAGATATTTCGAAGCTACGTCCCTCGCAAAACCAATATACTCTTGGTTTACCGAAGGTCGGGATATGCCCGATCTGGAAGATGCCAGGAATCTCGTGGACGAATTAAGCTCAATTTCAGCACCGAAAGAGAAGCCAGATCACGGCAAATGCTAGCCAACGCCGCCCAACATCATGGCCGGCGCAAATTGATTAGCGCCCGATCAACGCCTGCCCTTCGACTGCTTTCGAGACTTCCGACCGGTTCGTTCAAGCTTGCTAAGGGCGCTCTCGACATCCTTGATCGCCTTTTTGAGCTGATCCTCACGCTTCCCGAGAATGGTTTTGAGTTCTCTCCGCTGCTTGGCGGTCAATGTAGTAAAATCGATCACTTTCGTAAATGCGATGAAGGCCATTGCTAACCTCACGATGATGGTGGTCGTCAGGCGGTGATCACTACGTGCAAGGCAACAAACTACAATATTCTCCAATACGACCTTTAGTCAAACGGCATTTCCACAATACTCAATTGGCTTTCTGTCCACGGAGCATCCGTCGAGCGTAGAATAGATCGTCGCGTCGCACCTCGCGAGCATAAAGTCGCTATGTCACCTCCCCTTTTTCTTCTTGAGCTGCGTCGTTCGCGGCGGGCGCTTCGTTGGGGCAGGTCGGGCGGACTTTGCAGCCGGAGATTCGTGCTGTGGCGTTGATCGTAGCAACAAGCCACGCAGCGTGGCAAACTGGTGCTGATCCAGCTGATTGGCGAAGCTGTCGAAATTAGCAGCGTCACTGCCAAGCTGGCTCAGCCAAACAAACGCATTGTCCAAGGTCCGCAGCTCAGGCGTCTGATATGACAGCAGATCGCGGTAATAATTGGCCGAGTCGTCGCAAAACAGATCACGCGCGATTCCGTTTACCAGCCGCCGCACTCCATACTTTATACCCGTGATGGCCGCTCCTGATATGCCGTGGCTCAGAAACGCTCCGAACGTGAAGTTGTGTATTCCTCTAAGGAACGGAGCGGCGCCGCGGTGCCGCTCCGTGAATTCAAAGGTGTCACCCAAATAGGGATAGCGTGCGAGTGACTCGCTTTCCTCGCCCGATGGAGGCGTGAAGCGGTCGCGCCAAAGGGCTATTTGTTCAAAAAATAGGGCGAGCTCGGGACGCGCTGAGAGATCCGGTTCGACACCGCTCGCAAAAATCATGAAGTCGAATTCGAATCTGCGATTCCTGCTTCGAACCCTTGCAGTACCGCAAGCTTCGTCGATGGAAGTCCATGCGCAGTCGGGGTGCCAGGCGAAATTCTCAAACTCGCGGCATCGCCAATAAGCGTCTTGTGTGGGGGGGACCGGAAGCTCGTCAAGAATGTGGCGCATGAACCGCCAGCGGTCCAGGTCCGTCAGCTCACCGAAGTGGCCCAACATACCGGCAAAATTCATCCAAGTGAGTGGGTTGACCCGCGGCATCTCCGAACGGCGGAAGCAAAGGTCTACTCGCGCCGCGCCCGCCTCAAGCGCGAGAGCTGCGTTGTCAAAGGCCGATGCCCCGGCACCAAGGACGCCAATGCGTTTTCCCGTAAGCTTGCGAAAATCGATATCATCGGCCGAATGTGCATAAAGATCTTTCGACAAATCAGCGACCAGAGACTTAGGAGCGGCCCACCTGCCACTTCCCTCAAAGCCTGTCGCAAGAATGATCTTTCTTGCATATACCCGCTCAATCCCTTCGGAACGACGAAGATGGGCAAGGAAGATACCATGCGCCGGTTCAATCAAGATTAGTTCGACCTCGTTCTCAACCGGGAGATCCAGAACGTCTCGGTACCAATCCAGATAAGAACGCCATACCTCCTGAGGGAGGGTATCTATGCGACCCCATGCTCGCCGCCCAAATTTTTCCTCGTACCAGGCCCGTACCGTTAGACTCGGGACGCCGAAATCAATTCCAGTCACCTCCTTCGGCGTGCGCAACCGTTCCATCCGAGCGAAATTGCGCCAAGGTCCTTCGAAACCGCGTGGGCGGCGATCGATGATCCTGAAGTTTGTTATGCGCTCAAGCCTCAAACCGAACGCGATTCCCAGTCCGCTCTGTCCAGCGCCGACAATCAGCACGTCCAGAACCGGTACTCCGCCTACAAATCGCGGGACTGTCCACTCCCGAGCCGGATAGTCCAAATAAGTCAGCTCGCGTCGAACGCGCTTCGTGAGTTGGGACACGCTCATGGGACGTTCCTGCCGATGCGCTCTTGTAGACGTGATGTTTGCATGCTTGCAGTTCGGCTTAGTTCTGTCCCTTTATAACAGGTCCGAGTGCAGAAAATCGACCGCCCGACTGCCGTTGGGTTTTGCACGCACCGATTTTGGCCCGCTACACAGCGGACTACTTCTTCTGCGGTCACTCAATGCTGGTCCACGTGACATCGAGCCATCATTTGCCTCCGATCGTGAGACACGCAACATCGACATTCACCGCGCGTATCCGTGACGATCCGATCGTTAACGGACCGAAAGACTCAGGCTAGCTCGCCAGCAGGTAGCCCCTCGAGCGGCGAGCTTAGTTGCGGTCCTGACGAGGTCCCTGCCCGCCAATCGACATAGTGCCGAATTGCACGGGTCCATTCATAGCTCGTCACCGTAGCTTTTTGCGCGAGCTCCGCCCGGATCGTCAAAACTTGCAATGAGTTCAACGTTTTGGCTAGCGTTGAGCTCCGGGAACGGACATCATCGGCGCCGGTCAGGATGTCCAAGATGGGCCCAGAAGCCGAAGTGCATGGAAATGAGACCGCCTCCGATCACGCCTTGAGTGGAGACGTGGAATATTCCTGCACAGGTTCGAGCAGAATTCATCTGGTAAGCGCGACATCCTTGAAAGAGGCGACTAGCGCCCTCTCCAGCTTTCCCCTGATGCCGCAGAGAATCTCGTACGCCGCCGCGCGTGGCATTGTCACCTTGTACGGCCGGTGTTCGATCAGCGCCGCAAAGATATCCGAAATGGTCAGAATGCGCACGATGTCGGTGATGTTCTCGGCGCAGAGGCCGTCAGGATAGCCGCTGCCATCGAGATATTCGTGATGATGCCGCACCGCATCAAGGACTTCGGGTGAGATGTCCCCGTGCCCCTTCAGCACATCGTAACCCACCGCCGGGTGGGTTTCGACCAACGCTCGCTCGTCGTCGTCGAGGCGTCCTGGCTTGTCCAGGATCGCCAAGGGCACCCTCGCCTTTCCTATGTCGTGGAACATGGCAGCGGTGGAGAGCCGTTCAAGGTCACTTTGACGGAAACCGAGGCTGAGGCCGAAATCGACCGCGACGCCGGTCACGAGCAGGCAGTGCTGGAACGTTCCCTCGTGATGGCGCCGCACCGTGGCCAGCCATTCGGATAGCCCATGCTCGGAAATCCGGTTGGTGATCTTGCGTCCGGCCTCTTTGGGACCGGCGACGTCGACCCGCTCCCCGAGGGTGATGGAGGTGAACATCGACGCAATCGCGGTTGCTGCGGCCTCAACCGCATTGTCAGGCTGCGAGATGCCGCTCGTCGACCCAGTCTCTCCGCCGGCTGGATCGGCCAAAGCGGCCAGGAGCTTGGCCGGCTCGATCTTGCCAGACAACACCAACGTTGCGCCGAGCGCATAAGCTTGCGAGATGCAAAAGTGGGAGGTTTGCTCGACAAGGAAGATGCGCTTCTTTGCTATGGCGAACCGGGCAGCTCTCTTTTTCAGCGCGGCAATGTTTGCGACCGCCCGCAGGTCGGCACGGACGACGACCGCGGCAGCAGCGTGCGGAAGCTTTGCTTCTACATCGAGCCGCTCGCCGGCAACGGTGAACTGCCCTCCAAAAAGCGAGCAGAGCCCGAAGAGCTTCTCGGAAGTGTCGGCCAATACGTGCACGAGCATGACTGGTGCCTTCGTTCGTGGGGTGCCCGGCTGAATGGCCTTCGGTGGTCCAAGGTCATTGGCTCACTTGGATAACACCGCTCGCTCAAGTTGGTTTGTGCGCGCCTCTGTCGCTCGCTGTCGTTTGGGCCTTCTTGCCATTTGCTTGGACAAAGTGGACGCCAGCCGTGGTTCCGTCGATCCAGACCAGCTCGCAACGTCGATAGGCCAGTCCCGTCGACGACAGCAGCATGAAGAACTCCTTGGCCGAGAGAACATCGAGCGACCCTTCGACTTCGATCTTGGCGCCGGTGTTCGAGATATCGAGCAAGACGCAGCTTCGGCGCCAGGTGCCGTCGGAGCCCATCAGGTTCACGGGCTGTCTGTTGTCCATGCGCACCCGAGACGCCTTGCGACCGTCGAATTTCATTGGTTTCCTGCCGATCTTGCAGTGCGACCGTGGGCGCCCGCGGAGATTTCTCCCCAACGAACGGACCATTGGCTGGTCGAGAGATGAAGCGTTTCAAACAGCAACTGAGCTCGTGCGCATTCGCCTAGTGAAAGCCCCGCGCCGCGAGTGTTGAGGACCGCCAGCGTGGTCTGCCAATTCAAGCGCGATGCCCGGCACGCCATAACCGGGCCTTCGTAACCGGACTCTGCCATAACCTGCTCGATGGCCTCAATCGGTGCTCCCGACAGCACCGACAAGGCCGTGAACAGGTTCGCTGTCTCACGCCGGATCGCGAACCGATTGACAGTCGAGTCGTTCAGCTTTCCGCTCCGATTGAGCGATATAATCTCCGGCCTCGCAGCGGCGTACTCAGTGTCGCAAGGTCCCTTCGCTGTCGCTAATACTTGCGAGCAAGCGTTTGCGTTGGAAGCCTTAGGCGCCGGCCGTGGCGATGCCGACAGCAGCTCCCGAACCACCATGTCCGGGGTGTCTGGCCTCAGCGTCAGCGCTTTCGTGATCTCGTCGTCCTCCACAGCCCTACGGATCAAGTTGGCATAGGCCGCGCCCGAGAATTCAGCGCCCGGATTGCCGATGATGGCCAGACAAGTCTTGCTGCTGCCGCGCTGCAATATTGCCTCAGTCACTGGGCTTTCGATTCTGCGCCGGCCAGCAATGGCGAGACGGTGATCCTCGCTGCCGGACGTCGCGATCGCCACGAGATCGGCCGGCGACAGGGCGGGAGATTTCAGAAGGATCGGGACTGCGACCGCCGGATCGTTGCACGAGGCGAGACGTCGCAGGGTCTTCATCGGAGCAGTACCCAGCTCGGCGAGCGTCGTGCTGAGCTCGGCGAGCGTCCCCGGCGCAATCCACGGTGCTAAGCGAATTAGAACGTCGTCAAGCAGGCCGACCTGCGGCTCTTGCAATCGGTTATTACCGTCGACGAGCAGCTCGGTGGTGCGCCAGAGCATGCGCGCACAACGTTCGGATGAGCTCCTCGCGATGGTGGCATCCAACTCAGTAATGAGATCGGCCGCAGAAACTGCCCTCATTGGCTGGCCCCAAATTCATTTTAATATCGCCACGTCAAATCAAACGTATTACGCGCGGAAGTTGTTAAGATTCCTTTATATGCCAAATCGTTACATACGAGAGGCTGTTATTATTCAACTGAACGGCGGTCATGACAAAACAAAGCCCGGCCGGAGATCGAGTCCCGGCCGGGCCTTGTTGAAGACTGAGCTGTTGGAGAAGGACGGCCCAGTGTCGATACAATGGACAGGCTCGCCCGCGCCTACCTTGATCTACGTCAAGGCACCCCTATCAGAAGGCGCGCTCGATTCCACCGCATGAAGAAGCCAGACCTGGCATTGTGCGCCACGGTCCAACGCAAGGAGCAAGCCATGATAAATCTGAAAGTTCTTGGCGCGTTCGTTATTGCGGCATCCGCCCTGTCCAGCTCTGCTGCACTGGCCCAGGCGGCTCTCTCCAATCCGGACGAATGCCAAGCTGAATTCGCCAACTGCACGGGTCTTGGAACCGGGACTACCCCCGTCTATCGATATCGGCGAACGGCGCATCGCCATCCGGTGGCGGCGGCTGCAACCGTCGGCGGCTGGAGCAATTCCTACGCCATGTCCGGCGGGATGGGGTACGGCGGCGGGATGGGGTACGGCCAGAACGGCTGGTACGGCAACTGGAGTTCGTATGCTACCCGCAACGGCATCACCTGCAGGCCCGGCACCAATTTCAAGGGTGCTGACGGTCTCCAGCATCTCTGCCAATAGGTGATCCGCTAGAGGCTAAATCAGGCGGGCCCAAGTGGCCGTGTGACTCTTGGCCCCAAACCCGACACGCATCCTGTCGGGTTTGGCGTCCTAGGGCAAAGCGGACGCTATTGAGTACACATGTTAAGCCGCAGCCTGCTCATCCCCGCCTATGGCCGCGTTCAGCGCAGCGACCGCCGCACGAACCTCCTTGCCCGCCATCCTTGCCGCATATTGGCCTGCAAAGCCGAGATATTCGCCTATCTCGCTTAAGGTGCTGTCGGACGACGACGCCATGTCGAGTATCGCGCACACCTTGTGGCGCAGCTGGCCGCGCAAGGTCTCGGTATCCAGCGCGCGAGCCAACTCCGCTTGGGCATCCGGCATCTCAGCATCCCAGCTCCCGGTGTCGGCCTTGTCGCTGCCCGATGTCGAACCTCGCCGAACCGTTCTTCGGGGCCAACCCAGGCATGCCGTCCCAGATCTTAACGAGCTTGTTGCCAATCCAGCGCGCCCGTTTGTTTTCGACCGCCCAAATCAGTTGCTTCGCGCTGACGTCCACCATCTCGCGGTCCATATTCGGAAGTACAGGCTGCTCGCCGCTCTCGCCTTCATCATCCCGCACCTCATTGTCGTTGGCGGCGATACGGGGCGGAGCGTTCAAGTCTCGCCAGAGCCGGAGGCCCACGAATGTGGCCTCATCACCCTGGCGCTTGCACCACGTGATGCAGCCAGCAACAGAAATTGCTTTTTCGAGCGAGCTAAGCCTGAAGTCTACCGTCCCAACTGGGCTGGTATCGATGACTACAACCTTGTCTTTATGCGCATCAACAGTACTCCGCTCCTCACCGTCTATTACGATCTCAAGCAGGTCGCGGGCAATCAGGCCTGTCTGACAGTATGAACCGCCCCGGGTTTGCCGGAGGCTATTTGGTTTAAGTTATGCCGCCATGGCCGGTTGTTCCAGCATGGTGTAGTAGCGTTGCTCGGCTTCGGCTGGCGGGATGTTGCCGATGGGCTCCAGGAGCCGTCGGTTGTTGAACCAGTCCACCATTCCAGGGTCGCGAACTCGACGGCCTCGAAGCTGCGCCATGGCCCGCGCCGATGGATCACCTCGGCCTTGTAGAGGCCGTTGATGGTTTCGACGAGAGCGTTGTCATAGGAATCTCCGACACTACCAACGGAAGGCTCGACGCCAGCTTCAGCCAAGCGCTCGGTGTACTTGATAGAGACGTATTGGGCGGATTCAAACGGTCGTCGCAACACCAGGAGTTTGGAGGTTGCGATGAACGTTGTAAGGCGCAGATCGGCGCGGTC
>NZ_JBEPQF010000073.1:0-10922 GCF_040547695.1 Bradyrhizobium sp. JR4.3
GTATCGCGCCGAAAGGTCGCCTTCTGGATCGGCATTCCGGCGGCGTCGAGCCCAACGACGTGGAAAAGGTTCTTGCCAATGTCGATCCCAAACACTGTTGCCGGCCTGGGCTTGTTCCGTGTCCTCATTGCTTCCTCCTTTCAAAAGCCAACTCAGTCTGATTGAGAGGACGGGGCGGGTCATCCCATTAATGGTGACGCCCGCCGCGAGGCGAGAGGCCATCGCTCATCTGCGGACCACCTTCGAGGTGAGCGAACGGCGGGCGTGCACAGTGCTCGTGGCAGACCGCACATCGGTGCGCTATCGCAGCCGGCGAGCTGATGACGCGGTCGTGCGTGCCCGCCTGCGCGATCCGCCGCCGGTTCGGCTACCGTCGTCTGCTGGTGCTGGTGCGCCACGAGGGGCTGGTCATGAACCACAAGAAGTTCCGACGTCTCTATCGCGAGGAACGGCTGCAAGTCCGCCGGCGTGGTGGGCGCAAACGGGCACTCGGCACCAAGGCGCCGCTGGCCATCCTGCAAGGGGCCAACCAGCGCTGGAGCCGTGACTTCCTGTCGGATGCGTTCGCCGACGGTCGACGTTTCCGCATCCTGGCCGTAGTCGACGACTTCCCCCGCGAGTGCCTGGCGCTCGTCGCCGACACGTCGCTGTCGGGCCTGCGGGTGTACGCGAGTTCGACGTCATCATCGCCTGGCGAGGGCGGCCAGCGATGTGTGTATCGGACAACGGCCCGAACTGACCGGCATGACCGTGCTGTACTTCAGCCAGGAAAGGCAGATCGAGTGGCACTACATCGCGCCCGGCAAGCCGACCCAAAACGCCTTCATCGAGAGTTTCAACGCCCCGCCTGCGCCACGAACTTCGCAATGAGGCGCTATTCACCTAGCGCGCCCGGCTCGAGCCGTGCTGGCAAGCTGGAAAGACGACTACAACAACTCCCGGCCGCACAGTGCGCCGGGTAACCTCACACCGACCGAATTCCCCAACCGCAGCGATCCTGGGCCGCAACGGGGGGAACGCTGCGCTATGCAGAGGGCTCCGCGCCCCGCCCCGTTGCTCCACCGGACCCGATGGGCTCAAATGTCACCGGGACGCTCCCCATTGCTGGATGAAGCGAGGGGCTCGGATCATTAGCTCACGATCCCAAGGGAAACTACCATACGCGCGTGAATATATCTGCGCCTTTCAACTTGCTAGGCTTACCGTTCTTATCAACGTAGAACAGCATCCATGACGCAGGCATTTGAGAGCCGTTGGTTTTTCCGACCCAGCGAGTAAAGGAATTGCATTGGGCAAAAGTAACAACAAAATACAAGCCAGTTGGACCAATAGCTCCGGATGCAGGATATGGAATGCCCTGGCAGGCAAATCCTTGAGCATGATTTGTGAAGGTCCCTTGTATTGCCCCGTTATTGGCGGACCAGATAAACAGTTCCGAACCCCGTTCGTTCTTCCAGTATGAAGGAGTAGAGAGCCCCTGCGCCATGACCTCATCGGAAGGAAAGAAAAATTGAGCGATAAGCAAAAGTCCCAGAAATCTCTTCATATTGAAACCCCAAAGAGGTCGCTTAAACGTTGCAACGTGTGCTCGGCTGATACAGCGGCTTAGGCAGTTCTGTTTGCAAACATCCTTCGACCAAACCGTACGTCAGCTCGATCGCCCCGTCGTTCCATTCACTTGCAGCAGACTTTTGGTGAAACTCGAGGCGAGTCGCTTCATTCTTACCTTACGTTCGGCGCCGGGATGCGGCCTATATGCGCCAAATCGCGCTGGATCGCGGCGAAGTCGGCTATTGTCGCGCGCCCGTTCCGCCTGTCATCCCAGCAGATGCTCGGCTATTTTGAAGTGCGGCGCGTCCACAGTTGCATGGAGTGGGGCACCCCGTAATAGGAGCACCGAGTCCGCTCATCGCGAATTGGCGCACAGCGGGCACCTACGTCGCTGTGCCAAAGACGGCCAATAGACGCCGACTCAATTTCTTTCGAAGGTACGACGTTGTGCCCGCACCGGCAATTGCAGCAATCGCGGCGACACACACGTCGCCGACTTGGATTGAGGTTCGCAAGAGCTGCGTTAGGTTTTCAAGACCGTAAAACTAAATTAGCGTCGAGAACGAGATGAGCGTCGTGCAATTCGCTTACCTGAATGGACACAAGATCGTTCTTACAGGTGATGCCGGACGATCAGCCTTGACTGAGGCAGCTGAGTTTGCGCCGCAAGCCGGGCTCTACTTGCCCGGCGTGGACCGTTTTCAGGTACCTCATCATGGGGAGCGCCGCAACGTCTCGACGGAACTGCTAGAACCGATGGCTTGGGCCGCGTCTGGTTCAACTGCTGCCGGACGGCCAAGAGCTTTTCACCGCAATGATTAGCGCCGCAGATGAAGACGAGGAGCACCCGAGGAAGGCCGTGCGGAGGGCTATGCTGCATCGTGGTGCGTTGATTTGTACCACTGAGGACGGCGCTTTCAGTGTCTGGAATAACGCTCCCTATCGCGGTTGGGGGCGTGTCGCCAACAAGCCATATCCCGACGAACAAGAAGAGTAGCAATGAAGAGGGCAGCTAAAGGGGCAAAAGAGAAATCTCTCAAAGACCAGAATACCGCATCACTCGTCACCATCTTAATAGTCAACATCGCCCTTTTTGCCGCTGCGCTTAAAACAGACCAATTAGTGGCGGCGGACTACCAGGAGAACCCATGTCGCCATTGGAAGCAATTGTCAGTTGGCTAGAAAAGCAAGACTCCGAGATGCAGGAAGAGATTGCGGGCCTCACAGCGTTCTTGTTGTTCGAAAGCGACGATGTGCTTCTGACGGGTGGCCCGGGAGCTATGCGGGAAAGTGGGTGATGACGGAATGAGATAGGCGGCGTATCGAGGCGGGTGTCGAGCCTGCCAGAACCTCTCAAGGAGAGCGATACGCCATGAACGAGACTAGCAATATTGTTGCCCTTCGTCAGCCCGACGATATCGACGATCCACTGACCAATATTCTGCGAGCTGGTGCGCGGCAGCTTCTGGCGCAGGCCGTGGAGATCGAGGTCGAGACGTTTCTCGCCACGGTGAAGGATTTGAAGCTTGACGACGGGCGCGCCCGTGTCGTGCGGCATGGTTACGGCCCGGCGCGAACGATTGCGACCGGGATCGGACCGGTCGAGGTCGCGCGGGCGAAGATTCGGGACCGCGGGGCGGCCGGCGATAGCGAGCGGATCCGCTTCAGCTCGGCGATACTGCCGCTGTGGGCGCGGCGGACCAGGAGTCTGGATGCGCTGTTGCCGGTGCTGTACCTGCGCGGCATCTCGACCGGCGATTTCCAGGAGGCGCTGACGGCCCTGCTGGGCAAGGACGCGCCGAACCTGTCGCCGGCGGTCATCGCCCGGCTGAGGGCCGAGTGGCAGGGCGAGTATGAGCGCTGGCAAAAGCGCGATCTGTCGGCGCGACGCTACGTGTATGTGTGGGCCGATGGCGTCTTCCTGCAGGCGCGCATGGAAGACCACGGCGAATGCATGCTGGTGCTGATCGGCGCGACGCCGGAAGGCAAGAAGGAATTGATCGGCTTTCAGGTCGGCGTCCGGGAGAGCGCGCAGAGCTGGCGCGAGCTCCTGATCGACGTCAAGCAGCGCGGGTTGCAGATCGCCCCGGAAATTGCCATTGGTGACGGCGCGCTCGGCTTCTGGAAAGCGCTTGACGAGGTCTTTCCCGGCACGCGGCACCAGCGCTGCTGGGTGCACAAGACCGTGAACGTCCTGGACAAGGTCCCGCTCTCGGTGCAGGCCAACATGAAGAAGGACCTGCGCGAAGTCTACTGGGCGCCGAACCGGGCGGCCGCCGAAGTGGCGATCGACGTCTTCGCCGAGAAATACCGCGCCAAGTACGGCCGGGCGGTCGAATGCCTCGCCAAGGATCGCGACGCGCTGCTGGCCTTCTACGACCTCCCTGCCGAGCATTGGGATCACTTGCGCACGACCAATCCCATCGAGAGCGTGTTCGCCACCGTGCGGCACAGGACGGTGCGCACCAAGGGTTCGTTGTCGCCGACCACCAAGCTGATGGTGTTCAAGCTGGTGATCGCCGCATCAAGGACCTGGCGGCGGCTCAAAGGCACAAACCAGTTGCCGAAGATCATCGCAGGTGTCAGATTCAACGACGGCATCGAGGTCATCCAAGCGCCGGCAAACCACGCCGCCTGATCACCCCGTCACCCAAAATCCCGCATAGCTCCGTTCTGTCGCGGGAGATCCCCATCGCCCGCGCCTAGGTCGTGACGACCGGGAGCAATCGTGCTCCCGAATCGTCCTTTGCTGTTGGGCAGCTTTCTGTTCTGGGTCTTTCGAGGCTTTAGCCCGAGAATGAGACTAGCCGAATGCACCCAACGTATTGGCCGGTTTCACTGATATTCGCGCGGCAGTTTCGCGACGGCCCGACGGAGCATGATTTCGATGCACCGAACGCAGACAGACTCGCCGTTTCCGGCCGGAGGGGCGACGACAGTCAACTTCTCTGGCGAGAACTCCTCGTCGCAGTGATCGCAGCGGACAGATTCGGGTAAGCTCATGTTGATTCGCACCAGAGATTAGACCGCATGGTTGAACAGGTTAGCGGCCGAAAGTTGTTTCACCTCACCGAAACGAAGCCGTATAAGCAAGCGTTGGCCTTGGGCCAAGTTGTCAAGCTAGGGGAAAGCGACACCCATTTTTTGGTTTTTACGAGGGCTCTCGGACCTCCCCTGTGACGGACCAGAACGGAATAACTGTCGAGCTGCGTGCGGTCGAGTTCCTCAAGCAGGTTGAAGCTGGGCATGTCAACTGCCCGATTTTGCCGACAATCGCGGTCGAAGTGGCACGGCACTACGTCATGCTTTGCCGCGAGCTGATAATGGAAGACATCAGGCTTGCAGAGTTCAAGGGCGAGCCGCCGTCCCGCCAACGCTGCTTATACGCCTGCGAAACGCCGGAAGAGGCGCGCCACTGGAAGCAGCTTGTCGGACTGGGTAGCACGGTGTGCGAGTTGACCTGTACAGGTACGATTCATCGGGCGGATGCCAGTCACTTACTTGGTGACAGTGAGCCTCTTTCCGTAACGAGAGAGCGGGCTCGCAAATACTGGCGGGGCGAGGCGGGCGAGAGTCCTCAATGGGAGACCCTGTTCGTGGGCGATGCCCAGTGACAGGCTTCGGCCTGTGAAGGGGAAGCGTGTTCGCTACGCCGCTTCTTTTTCAGCGGCATCTCTCTACGCCGCAGGGTTCGGCCAATGTACTCAGCGATTGCTTCAACGGCTGTTCGCTTCTCAGCCTGCATGTCGTAACGGTCATAGGTCTTTCCGCTGCCGACAATGGCATGATGCGTGAGCGCCTCCGTTGTGTCGCGGGGAATACCCATGGCCCGTGCCCAGGTCGTGGCTGACCGGCGCGCATCGTGCGGAGACCATTCGGCCATCTTCAACTTCAGCCGAAGGCGGCGGACCGCCTGGAACAGAGCGTGCCGGTCAATCGGCTTCTCGCCTTTGCCCGCGTAGACGGGAATCCACAAACGAAAATTGCAAGGTTTGGGGGCCTCAAGCCCCCAATCCCTGCAATCTCAAATGCCGCCGCAACCGGAAAACTGACTCCTGCTCAATCGCTTAGAGCCTTGTTCACGGACGACTCCGCACGCTCCCGCTCCAGAATCACAAGCACAAGCACAAGCATTGAATACGTCTGCCTACCGCGTTCGGGCAAAACGATCGAGATGTCGGACTTGATCATGCCTTCAGAACGGGAGCCTCTTCAGTCGCCGCTGACACGCGATGGGAGAAAGTCCGGCCGGTTCGCCGGTGGCAACGCCAGCGCGCGCTCCGCCGGTCCTATTTGTCGTACATGGGCCCGTTTATGAATGTTCTTGCGCCACAGCATCGCGTCAATCGGCTTGCCGCCCCAATGATGAGACAGCCGGACTGCGCTGCACGTGCAGCTATGCCTTCAGTGGGGGCGCTTTGTTGGTCGCACAATCGCGGCCTCACCTGGCGGGTGTGCCCACACTGTGCCCCGACTTTTTTCGGGCACACGGAAAGGGAATGCAAGTCATAAGTAATTGAGATCAAAGGATAATGGTGGGCGCACAAGGGATCGAACCTTGGACCTCTCCCGTGTGAAGGGAACGCTCTCCCGCTGAGCTATGCACCCGAAACCATCATGCAGGCGACCCCAGTTTCGGCCGCCGACGCTTTGGAGCCCGCGATTTAGAAGTGCGGGCCGAAGGTGTCAAGTTTCGAGGCGCTGCCGGACCGGAAAACCTTCTCCCCGGACCCGCAATTCAGCGGTCAGACTGTATTGGGGCGGCTTACGCGCCCTGCTGGCGGGCGCGGGAGGCGTGGGCCTGGAGCGCGCGGATACGTTCGGCCAGTGTTCCGCCGCCTTCGGGCAGGGTGCCGGCGGCCGTGCCGTTGGTCGGGGCGTCATTGGCCGGGCGCGGCGCCGGCCTCGGCGGCTGGCCGGCCTCCGCCGCGAGCAGGGCCTCGATTGGCGAGTTCGGTCCTTCGAGCTGCATCGCGAGCTTGGCCACCTCGGCGGCGATGTCGTTGATGCGTTCGCGCAGCAGCGCGTTCTCCATCCGCTCGGTCGCCCAGGAGCTCTCGGCCTGTTGCTGGATCGCGTTGATGTCGCGCTGGAGCTTGGCGCGCTCGTCGCGGGCGGTGCGGAGCTGCTCCTCCAGCGCGGTCTTTTCGGCGCGGATCGATTCCATCGCGGCCGACGATTTACCGCCGCTCAAGGCCGCGATCTCGACGCGCAGCTCCTTGATGGTGCGCTCGTTGCCCTCGTTGGCCTGGCGGAGCTGGTTGTTCTCATAGTCGCGCTCGGCGAGCAGCTTGCCCTGCGTGGCAAGGCGTCCCTCGAGATCGCCGACGCGGCCCGACAGCATCTCGGCCTCCTTCACCTGCACGATGAGCTGACGATCGAGATCGGTGACGCGCTGGCTCAGATTCTCGACCCGGCCGCGGGCGTCGCCGAGCTCGCGCGAGGCGGTCTCGGATTCGGTGCGCTCCTGCGCCAGCCGCGCCTGCGTCGCGGCAAATTCCTTTTCGGCGTCGCCGACGCGGTTCTTCAGCTCCTCGATCTGCGCACGGACCACAACCAGCTCGACCTGACGGCTCTCCGCCATCATCGAGCGGTCGGACAGTTCGGAATTGATCTTTGCGAGCTCGCCCTGCTTGTCGGTCAGCGCGAGCTCGGCGGCACGCAGGGCTGCGGTCTTGGTGTTGAATTCCTCTTCGGTGGCGCGGAGCTGCTCCTTCACCGCCTTCTCGCGCGCCTCCAGCGCGAAGATCGTGGCGTTCTTCTCGCCGAGCTCGATCTTCATGCGGTTGATGGCGTCGCTCTTCTTGCCGAGCTCGGCGAGCTGGCTCGTGGTCTTGTTCTTGAGCTGGTCGACGCTCATCTCCAGCCGTCGCGCCGACATGGCGAATTCGGCGCGGAGCTGGTCCTTGTCGGCCTGGATCTCGGCCATCGACAACGGCGTGGCGGCCTCGAGCCGGCGCGTGGTCAGGCGCACGGCGCGGTTATGCACCAGCGGCACGATCGCAAGCCCGCACAGCATCGAGAGCAGGAAACCGATCGCCAGGTACATGATCGGTTCGACCATGGGCCAGAACTCCCAAAGCTAAGGAAAAATTTACCAAGGACATTGCATGCGGGGCCGGCAAAAAGCCAGCCCCGACATGTCGTTAACCTTGATCCGTCGCCGGAGGGGAAAGCGGAACGCTAGAACGGGTTCCAGGTCGCGCGCGGGGTGAATTTCAAATAGCCGATATTGGCTCCCAGCCGCAGGCCGAGGCCCGAGCGGATCGGCACCAGCACGATGTTGTTGGCGGTGAGCGCCGTCATGCCGAAGCCGCCGATGATATAGGCCGAGCCGTCGAGGCCGGCGAAGCGCTGGTAGATCGCGTTGGTGGCGGGCAGATTATAGACCAGCGTCATGGTGCGCGCGCCGTCGCCGCCCCAGTCGAAGCCGAGCGAAGGACCCTGCCAGTAGACCCTGAGGTCGCCGGCGTTCTTGGTGTAGAGCGTGCCTTCGCCGTAGCGCAGGCCGGCGACGAAAGCGCCAGACCCTTCCTCACCGAGGATATAGCCGTTGGGCAGGCCCCATTGGCTGACCGCCTTCTCGATGATCGAGGCGAGACCGCGCGAGACGTTACCGAAGAAACGGTGGCCGGCGTTCACGAGTTCGTCCGGCCCATAGGTGCTGGGCGTCTGGGTCCGCTGCGGCGGCGGCAAATCGGGCGGCGGCGGCTGCTGGGCGGAAGCCGGAATGATCCACCCGACCATCGCGGCAAGCGCGACTGCGGCAAGGCGTGATGCGAAAGTCATAAAAGAACCCCTGGTATCGAATCCGGTCGCTTCCTTAACCTGACGCCAACAGGCACGGCTCTAGGTTGCGCCGGATGTCCCCTCGACTCGGATGTTATCCGCAGCAACTATGACGGCAGAACGGCAGGAAGCCAGCCCTTTGCGCCCCGGAATTGCCTTGATCGGCCTTCTGGTCTGCATGCTGTCGGGCATTTGGATCCTCTGCGCGGGGTTGCCGGCGCAGGCGGCCACCACCGAGCGGATCGTCGTCAACCGCTTCAGCGGCGTGGCGATCGAGGGCTTCGACCCCGTGGCCTATTTCGTCGATGGCGCGGCCGTGCAGGGGACGGCCGAGTTCGAGGCGAACCTGTGGGGCGCGGTCTGGCGCTTTCGGAACGAGGGCAACCGGGCCTCTTTCCTCGCCCATCCCGAGGTCTACGGGCCGCAGTTCGGCGGCTACGATCCGGTCGATATCGCCCGGGGCGTCACCATCGCCGGTAACCCCCGTTTCTTCGGGATCGCGGCGCAGCGGCTCTATCTGTTCAGCCGGGAAGCCAATCGCGACGCCTTCGCCGCCAATCCCGAGCGCTTCCTCTACGAGGTGGGCAAGCGCTGGCCGGCCCTCGAGGACAAGCTCAGCCAGTAGGCCCCTTCACGACGTCAGAGTCTTGCCGCCTGCGGGTCACCCCAGGCGATGAACTCCGGGATGATGAAGCCGGCATCGTGCCGCTCGCCGAAGCGGAGCGCGCCGCCCTTGCCGTCGGTCACGCTGCCGCCGGCCGCGGTCACGACAGCGTAGCCGGCCCCGACGTCCCATTCACAAGTGGGCCCAAAGCGGGGATAGATGTCGGCACTGCCTTCCGCGATCCGTCCGAATTTCACGGCCGAGCCGACCGTCTTTCTGACGGCGCTGGGGCGGTGATCGATGAACGCCTCGGTTCTGGGATCGCCATGCGAGCGGCTCACCGCGGCGATCCAGGGCTCGCCCCGAGGCGGCAGCTTGCGGGTATGGATCGCCTCGGCAGCGCCGATGGTCGCGCCGTCAAACCCGACCCGCTCGGCGCCGCGGCCGACGATGCCGCGCCAGAGCAGCCCGAGTGCAGGGGCGCTGACGATGCCCAGCACCGGCACGCCCGATGTCACGAGGGCAAGGTTGACGGTGAACTCGTCGCGCCCGGCGACGAACTCCTTGGTGCCGTCGAGTGGGTCGATCAGGAAGAAGCTCTCGCGGAACGGCGGCGAGGCGAGCTGGGTCCGCTCTTCCGAGAGCGTCGGGATGTCGCCCGCAAGCTGCGCCAGCCCGTCCGCGATGATGCGGTCGGCGGCAAGGTCGGCCTCGGTGACCGGCGAGCCGTCCTGTTTGCCGTCGACCCGCATCGCGGTGCGGTTGACCGCGAGGATGGCTTCACCCGCCTTCACCACCAGCGCGGTGAGCGGCTCCATCAGGTGGGAGGCGGCCGTGCTGTCGATGATCCGCTTCACCTGCATGCCTCATTCATCGGTAATTCCATCCCTACGCGAGTGATTCGCCGCGGCATTAGGGCCGGTTCGAACCGATCGCAAGCTAGCTGCCACGGGCTTGCGAATGTTAGAACCTGCGGCATTCGTCAAGCATGCTTGATTCGCCGCGTCCGCGCCGTGCAATTCCAGGAACCCTTTATGTCTGACGCTTCGTCACCCGCTACCGTCACCGCTCCAGATGCGCTCGAACTCGCTGCGCTGCTGTGCTCGCGGGTCTGCCACGATCTCATCAGCCCTGTCGGCGCCATCGTCAATGGGCTCGAAGTGCTCGACGACGATCCCAAGCCCGACGACCGCGAGTTCGCACTCGACTTGATACGCAAGAGCGCGAAAACCGCCTCCGCCCGCCTCCAGTTCTGCCGCCTCGCCTTTGGTGCGGCCGGCTCGTCCGGCGCGCAGATCGATCTCGGCGATGCCCAGACCATGGCGCGCGGCCACATCGAGGACGGCAAGTGCTCGATCACCTGGAATCTGCCGAGGATCTTGCTGCCGAAGAATCGCGTCAAGCTGCTGCTCAACATGCTGGTCGTTTCGCAGCACACGATCCCGCGCGGCGGCACGCTGACGATCGATCCGATCGGCGAGGGCGAGACGATGAGCTTCCGCATCACCGCGACCGGACACAATGCGCGCCTGCCGCAGAACATCTCCGAACTCCTGAGCGGCGAGCGCGGCCCGGCCGCGGATGCGCACGCGATCCAGCCTTATTATACGCGGCTGTTGGCAGAGGCTTGCGGGCTGACCGTGAGGCTCGCGCACGAAGGCGAGGCCATCACCATCATCGCGTCGTAGACACGAAGCCGCTCTCAAACGTTAATCGAATCTTTACAAGGCGCTTCGGCTTGTCCGGAGCGCCTTATCTCTTTGTTGATTCCGTTCTTTTCCACATACTCAACCAATATTAAACGCTTTGCGGTGAAGCTGGCCCCATTCCGAATTGGCGCATCACGTCTTGTGTGCGCGCCCTCCCTGTATGAAGGCCTGTTTTCATGGATGATCTGTTGCGGGAGTTTTTGACGGAAACCAGTGAGAGCCTGGACACCGTGGACAATCAGCTGGTGAAGTTCGAGCAGGAGCCGAAC
>NZ_JBEPQF010000074.1:0-10914 GCF_040547695.1 Bradyrhizobium sp. JR4.3
AAACCTGACCCAACTCCTCATGCCGGCAACGACACTCCGGCCGCCTTCGTCGGAACAGGTGGCCGCCTTCGATCGGAATGCATGGTCGCGTTCAATCGGAATCCCTGGCCGCAATCCCCGGAATCCGCACCCGTTCCGCCATTCGCCGGTTGGACGAGATCGGCCTGAAGGCAAAGGGAAAATAAACAACTTCAACAAGGGACGGACCGATGAAGCGACTAGTCGGACTTTTCGCGCTGCTAATTGCCACTGGCGCGTTTGCTCAAACCGCTCCACCGAAAGCGGCCAAAAAGCCGCCTGCTCAGGCTAAGCTCCAGGCGCCGATTGGATGCAAGCTAGTCGGCACGGTCAGGGGGACCAAGATTTGGGCCGGCGATTGTGCAGCACAGTCAGATCTCAGGGGCAGCGCGCCCGCCGTCGAACCGACCCCGCCAGCAGAGCCGCCCGAAGCGCCCGCTAAACAATAGCGGCTTCCTTCATTTCCGCTCCTCCCCGGCGACTGGGGGAACTTGCCACAAAATTAGCTCTCGCTTCCGGCAGCTTACAGGCTCATCTCTCGGTAGAGGCTGCGATGCTCGCATTGGAATTGCCGCACTGGCTGATTGTTGCTGGCAGCGCCTTGGTGATTGCTGGACTCATAGGGCTGGGGCTTAGCCGAAACAAATAAGTTGAGAGCGCCCCCCTTGTACTTCCGGGGCACCACAGTTCATTGCGATCTGAAAGGGCCGAACATCGCCGCCCGCACCTACGGATCTGGGCTAAAATTCGATCCCTTTTCGGAATCTGCTTGGTGTACGTTGAGTCAAGCAGTTGAGTTGCCTATCGGCTAGTGAGGGAGCCATACAGGCGCTAGCAACTTTCGATTTGTCGTCGACGATTCTCGCGGCAATCTTCACAGGATTGGGCGTGTTGCTCAGATCGCTGTGGGATAGCTATATCGGATTCCAAGACAAGACCCGCTCGGAAAAATGGAAGATCGGCGTTGATCAGAAAGGGCGGCAGCTGTCTGAGTTCGTTTGGCCGCTGTATTTTCATCTGATCAAAGACGACAAGATTTGGGACAAGGTTTTTTTCGATCTTCGTCCAAGGCAGACCGCCCTTCACGTGATTGGATCAATCGAGTGCCGGCAGAAAAACGCTCCGAGCTGGGCAGGGAAATTGAAAACAAAGTATTCATTCCAAATCACGCTGCGGCGGTCGAGATCATTTCAACCAAGATGCATCTGGCGTGTGCCAAGGAAAATTTAGAGCAGCTCCTCCTCGAGTTTGTTCGTCACGTGGAGGTATATCGCGCAATAAAATCGGCCGGCCTGAATGATGTTGACCCGATTGACGTGGGTGACCCTACCCAAAGGGCCTCTGCGAAGCAGTGAAAAAGCAGCTCCTGATCCACCAAAAAGCATACGATCGACTGATCCACGATTGGCGGTTTGGCTCTAACGCGCCACAAGCTGGTGCACGCTGATAGTTGCAGGCTCACAGAGCAGTCTTGCGCTCGCCTCCGGCCCCGAGCCAAGCCGCCTGAGCCGCGGCGGGTCAAAGGCGCGTGTTGATCCACAGGACTGCAACCTTGGAGAAAACTGCCTCTAAGTCAGCGCGTCTGCATTTTCCGAATCGCCCGTGCGTGCTCGCTCTCGCATGGTGCTTCTAGTCGCGGGGGGCGCGTGAACCAGTTTTTCGCCGTGATGCTAAATGGTGACGGCCGTTTTTCTGACCGGCTGCTTGGGGTGGCAGCTTGGCGCATCTCCGAGGAAAAAGGCGCCGACGTTACGGGCCAGGTTCCGCACCATTCCTACAATGAACTTCCTCCAACAAACTGAAGGCCGGTGACAGCTTGCGCCAGCCTCTCGGTTAAGATTACCTAGAGAACACCAGTTTGGAGATCGTCGTATGGGGTACTTTGAAGATCTGCGGAAGGGTTCGAAATCGCACAGAGTGCGCGTGATCAATGATGAAATCTTCAGCATCGAACCGGTCAACGATACTCGGGATGCGCTCCGTGCTTTTCAGGACGTCGCAGATGAAACCATCGCCAATGAAGATTCGGAGTATCAGGTCAAACCGCACCCCCAACATCGGATCCACCTGCCAAACTGGAAAGGGCCAATCTACGATATCGTTGCAATAACGCGGATCGATTGACTGCTTGCCCTCCCCTTCTGGTTGCCGGTAGGGCTGGCCTATACTGCGCCATTGACTCGGTCGAAGAGCTACCCCCACTATCCGCAGTCCCCACAGACGCGATCCCCTACTTATGCCCATTCGTTTCGGCGTTTTACTTCTCGGAGCCATGCCCGTTGGCATGGGACTGAAAGGCGCGGTTCGCGGGTTCGCGGAGGTCCAGGGTACCGAATCGGGCTAGCTGGTTCCGACGTCGCTTCACCGGGTATTAGGCCGCAGCTCAATGCTGACCCGGACAGACCACCTACTGTCCGCTTCGGCTCTTCCTCAGTTCCTAGTACTGAGGTCGCTTGAGCAGCTCGGGCAACTTGGAGAATGCTTTGGCGAGCCGCCTCGCCTCATCACGGGTGAGGAACTGCTCGGCATACTGATACGCTCGGTCGTGAAGGTCTTGCCGGTGGACGAAGCAGCAGAGGGAGAAGCCGACGGCGTCCTTCACGCGAAAGCAGTCCGTCTCCTCTTCGATCGTCCACGGCGCTGGAAAGCGCCGAAGGTTGTCCATTACAGCCTGCGGTTTGCCGGAGTGCCCCGTATCGGCTTGCCCGAGACATAGGTCGGGCCTTCCTTTGCCGCCCGCACCTGCCGGTCGCGTTCAGCGCACAGGCCGTCAACCTTCACCAGCATCCGCGATAGGAGAGCTTCCGCCGAAGCGGCCCCAATCCCAGCTCTCTGAAGTTGGAGGATTTCCATGCGCTGTCGGCTGACCTGCGAGCGCATAAGCTCGATTTCCGAGCGGAGATATTCAAGCGATGGCATGACCAAACCTGGGAGTTTGCTCAATAGAACAGAACAAGAACTTTGAGTCAAGCACGCATGGCGCCTATGGGCATGAAGAACCTGCTCGACCGTCCAACCGCTCGATGAGAGAGTCGCGATGATCCTAGCAACCGTACTCACGATGGTATTGACCAGGAGAGGCTTGGTAGCGCTGGATTGCGCAGGCCGGCTCAGTGCTGCTCGGTGGCGCGGTGCTGTTAGTGCCGTTCGCCATGTGAGCGTAGGAGCACCCAGGGGGTGGGTCCCTTCCGAGTGGGACCCCTATCTCCAAAAATCCTCTCAGGCGGATTCCAAATCAATACACTCGAGGCCCGTCTGCTGCTCGGCTGGAGTGGCGCTCGGAGACCCGGGACTTCTCACGAAACTTGAGTCTCGGTAAGTATCACTGACCCGCGAGTGAAGCTCGAGCGTTTTGTGCCTCCGTCCGCTCTGCAACGAACTACGGACCTACCTCAGACATCGCACGACTTCTGAGATTGGGCCATCTTCGGACTCATGCACCTCAGCAACCAAACAGAGATTGTCGCGTTTAGGTTCGATGCTCCTGAACCAAGGAGGTTTTCATGTTCAGAAAGGTTCTTCTCGCATTCGTTGCTACTGCAGCCGTTGCGCTCGCGCCGGCGAGCGTCTCCGCGCGTGGCGGATTCGGAGGTGGTGGTTTTCATGGCGGCGGCTTTCATGGAGGCGGCTTTCATGGCGACGGCTTTCATGGCGGGTTCGGAGGAGGTGGTTGGCGCGGCGGAGGCTGGCGAGGCGGATATGGTGGCGCGCTCGCTGGGGGATTGATCGCGGGAGCCGTGATTGGAGGTATAGCGTCCTCCGCATATGCGTGGGGGCCGGACTATGGCTACTACGGTGGGTACTATCCGGGGCCCGGATATTATGGGTATCGCGGCTGTCCTCAACCGGGGTACGGCGAGTACTACAACTGTGGCGCCTATGCTGTGCCGGGGTACGGCGGGTATGCACCCGCGTACTACGGTTATGGGCGCGGGCCTTGGTGATATGCGAACGCGTCAACGTTCACGCGTTTGACCCGAGCGGCGACGATGCGCTGCTTCCAAAAAACCAAGTCTCTAGTCGCCCCCACGACAAACCAAGGCTCTAGTCGCCCCCACGACAAACCATTCACACCGACCCTCGTTGACCGTAGGAGCGCTTAGGCAGTCCCATCCGCGAGGCGGCTACCAGGGTGGCCCGAGTGCTCCCGAGCGAGTCAGCGGGGCTCTTAAGAGTCCTGAGGGACACATTGCCGGCGATGGTTGTGGAGCAAGCAGCCCCAGCGATGACCGTTGCATAGTCCCACGTTGATGTTGCCGGTGCACCTCGGTGGCATTTGCGGAGTGGCAGGCGCGATCGTGATGGGAAGCGCAGTGTTGATTGCGCGTTTCGTCATGTGAGCGCGGCAACCCGCTCTAAAAATGGGTCCCTTTATTTCACGGGACCGTATTGCCGAGCGGTTCCCAGGCGCATTTCAATTCCTCGCCCTTTAGGTCGAACGCTGCTCGGCTGGAGCGGCGTATGGAGACCCGGGACTTCTCAAGAAACTTGAGTGTCGGTAAGTACTACTGAGCCGCGAGGGTAACCGCAGACCTCAGGAGAGGCGTTGATGCAAGGTTATCGCTCGATCCTTCTTATCCAACGGTCATGGATCGCGCTGAAGCAGCGTGCCGCGCTTCAACACGCGGCGCGCCGAATGAGCGGCATCGCAGCCCGCCTCGAGGCTTTGACGCGCGCGATCTCGAAAGGTACGGCCAGCGGAGTACATTGAGCACTCCCGTTTCTTCTCCTTGAGGAAGTGGACGGACGATGCGGCCTTGGTCCAAAATGCCCTAGCCATGGAAGACGACTATTATTTTGTTTGGGTACTCGACCCTCGGGTAATGCCTGCCCCCAAGTTTGGGCGGGAGATCAGTTTGATCGGCCGGATTGGCAAGTCAGCCACGTCATAAGCAAGCGCCTCCTGAACGCAGCCGAACGTGCGATGCCGCTGGACCGCCTCGCCGCGTTGTACCCCTTCGCCTGAAGGGAGCGAGCCGACACCCTGAGGGAGTGAACGCTAGACCTGCCTCCTATGTGAGCAGGTAGCCTCAACTTTCGGCGAACGATAATATTCGCGTCGTGCTAGCTTTCCGCATTCCCGCACGGTTCGCGGAGGAAGCGGACCGGCTCTGACAAAGTGCGAAGTCCAATGCGGCTGAAAATGTGCGCTGTTTCATAAAAGTGCACAGACTGCCGGGCTAAAGTCATACACGCTTACTTCCCCTCGTACGTTGCGCCTGCACTATTTTTTGGCCTTTTCATTGTTTTGTGTTGGAGGCATTGATGAAGAGCTCTCGCGGTCTCCTTTTTGCCCAGCGGTTGAACGAACTCAATTCTCGGCTCTCAGAATTGGAAGAACTTCGAGCGCGGATCAAAGAAGCGGAGCGACGCGCCTGCGGTGCACCGACATTACGATCGACGCCAAAAATCCGAAGTCTCGCGCAGATCGATATCTGTCCTGACACTCGTCACGGGGCGCGTCCCGCTTCAATGCGACGGACGTCCTGAAGGGCGCGACCGGCGCCCTCATCGAGTGGCCGGATTCACCTATGGAAATGCTGGAACTGGAGAGGACTGCGACGCTAGCGGCCGTTCCAATCGTCCAAGTATTGCGGGTCGGTCCATGATTTCAGCCGATCAGTCGAACGAGAACAC
The DNA here is from genome assembly GCF_040547695.1 of Bradyrhizobium sp. JR4.3. Lineage (NCBI taxonomy): Bacteria > Pseudomonadati > Pseudomonadota > Alphaproteobacteria > Hyphomicrobiales > Nitrobacteraceae > Bradyrhizobium > Bradyrhizobium sp. JR4.3. The sequence goes on from NZ_JBEPQF010000074.1 coordinate 5,656, forward strand.
CGATGTCTCTAGGCAGTTGCCGATCGCGGGCAATTGGCACCTTCCCGAGTGGATTTGGGGAGTGAGCTTTTTCCTCAGCATCATGCTGGCGATGGCGGGATGGCTCTACGTGGTGGGCACGCTTTCCATCAAAGTTGTCTGGGCTAGCTTCCTAGCAGCCACGCGCCACGCGCCCCCGTTTGCCGTAAAGAATACTATTAAAATTTGACTGAAATTTTAGAACCTTCCTTCAGCGTCTTCGGGTACGCTGTTTGAGCATTCATCAGTGGAGGCACTCATGAGATATCTGCCCGACCATGGCCTGCCCCTTGTTCAACTCAAAGAGCGACGCCGCGAAATGGTCGTGGCGCTGCAGAGCCGCATCGGCCCGATCAGGGACGACGAACTGCAGAAGATTGCAGCAATACAGCAGACCATCTCCGCGTTCGAGGATGTCATCGCAGATCTGGACGCGGAATGCCTTGAACGGGCGGCCTGAGGCGAGCCAATCAGGCTTGTGCAGGTCCCGGATCTGGATAAGGATCATGCTGCTACCGGCTCGCGTATTGGGTGGCCGCCCCACCTTTTATTAGGACCATTGGCAGGCCGCCGTCATCCCAGGATGACGGCGGTTTGATTCAGCGGTGACGACTGCTAGCCTCGTAGCGCGAGCAGCTTCAATGCGGCGCAGCCGATCATTCCCCAAATCCCAAGGCTAATCAGCACCGCACGCTCGGGTGTTGGCTGTAGCGCGACAGCAACACTCAGGAAGTGAACAGCTGATACCAAGTATGCTGCACACCTTTCGACGGTGTTTGTTCTCGGCGTGCACGCGCAATAACCCCGCCGTGACCGACGACTTCACCATGCGCCGCACCGTGATCGGCGGCCAAAACGCGCCCGACGATTCCGACGTGATCTGGGACGAGCTTTCGATCTGGCGGATCTTCCGTGGCGTCGGCGGCATCGACGGCTGGTCGTGGGCCGTGATCCTGCCGAACGTCCCCAGCGCAGCGAGCACCGCGGCGGCGCCGCCAGCCTCAACGAGGCCAAAGGCCGCTTCCGATCGGCACGAGGCGGTGCGGATCCAACGACAATTGCAAAGTTGCGGGCTCGCTATGACACGGAACAGCTATCGGCGCTCAGAAGCCAGGCGATTTCCACTCCAACGGCCTGAAAACGCAATTACTGTCGGCTCCCAAAATGTCTCGTTTGGGTCATTCGCGTCGGTTGGCCGGATCATGCGCGACTTCCGGTCTACCCCGGTGAACGGACATTCTCAGGATAGGCGGGCATGGCTCAAACGGGCCAAAAGTGGACATCGGGTGAGCGTCTCAGCCTAGAGCGCAATCGGCGCCCTAGAACTAATTCAGGTGATGGCTGCAAATAGGCGCATCGGCTCGGCAAGACCCTTAAGCTCGGCCGGTCCCTGATCAACGAACTTGAGGCCAGCACCTGCGACTAGGTCTCTTACCGTGCCCGAAGCGAGAACTTCGCTCGCTTTCGCATGCTGAGCTACCCGTGCTGCGATATGCACAGCGATGCCACCCACATCGTCGCCCATCATTTCAACCTCACCGGTATGGACGCCGGCCCGTACTTCGAGATCGAGCGGCCGCACCGCGCTGACGATCCTCTGGGCGCAGCGGACAGCGCGCGCCGGGCCGTCGAACAGGGCCAGAAATCCGTCGCCTGTCGTTTTAACTTCCCGTCCGCGATGCCGCTCTAGTTCCGAACGCACTGCCGCATGATGCGCTTCCAGAATTGAACGCCATTGCCTGTCGCCCACCAACGCTGCTCTCCTTGTCGAATCAACGATATCGGTGAACAGCACAGTCGAGAGTACGCGATCAAACTCGACGGCAGTAGCGGAAACCCCCATGAATTGTCTGATCTCCTCGACAATCCGATCCTGATCTCCTGACCAAGCGAGGTGATCGTCACCCGGGAGTTCGATGTAGCGCGCGTGAGGAATTCTTTCTCCAAGCTCGCGCCCGGCGAGTGCACGAATGCGCACATCGTCGCGCCGATGCATGACTAGGGTAGGAACCCGAATCGAGGGTAGGATGGCCGTTACGTCGATCTCGCGGTTCATACGCATCAGGTTGATAACATCAGACGGGCTGGCCGCCGAGCGCTCGAACTTGGCGAAGCGCTCCATGGCCCCGCGAACTGCGGCAGCTGACGGGGAGAAACTTGGCAGACTTTTGCCGGTACCCCAATTGGACCGGATATCGCGCTCCAATCCCACAAAATCGTCAAACGGAACGGAGGCGCCCACCGTGCGCGCATACGTGCCGAACAGGATGAGACCGGCGACCCGTTCAGGATAAGTCGCCGCAAACAAGATCGACATCGGCCCGCCTTCCGAGACACCGAACAAGTACGCCCTCTTAGAACCCGCGGCGTCGAGGACGGCGCGGATATCGTCGATCCTTTCATCGAGGTGCGGGACGCCGACGCCACGATCGCTGAGACCCGTGCCGCGTTTGTCGAATCGGATCAGTCGCGAGAACGAGCCGAGGTCGTTAAGAAAACGCGCGGCGTTGGGATTCTCCCACGACAGCTCCAGATGGGACACAAAACCCGGCGTCATGAGCAAATCCGGACCGTCCTGTCCGGATATTTGGTAAGCGACGAAGACCTCGCCGCTGGTCACATAGCGCGTCTCGACAACCATCGCTTCCCGCCGGTCTGGGTCACTTGGTAGCCTACGGCTAAAGGCCAAGCAGTGCAATTGAGCGCCGAGACGCTCGTGGTCGTGAGGCCATGGCCTCAGGCTGCCCTTGTTCGCTGAGGGTCGCGGCGCATCTTAGTCAAAACCTTTCGGAGGTCAGCTTTGGGTCTTGGTCGTGTAAAAACGCTGTTCCATGACGCGGACCGGCGCGGTCGAACTCAGGCTATCGCGGTCCGATCAATTTGGGCAAGTTTTACGGCCGCTCGACCAGAACTCATCCTGAGGCAATGTCGGGGCTCTTTTACGCGCCCCATGAACCGCAACGGCGCGCGGCAACGCCCGTATCACGCCCTCACCGCCGCCAGCAGCGGTTTCATCCCGACGATGTTCAGCACGCGTGTCAGATTGTAGCCGAGCACGCACAGCGCCATCTCGGTCGCAACTTTCGGCAGCGTCACGCACAAGAAGTGCGTCGCGCCCATGCGCATCTTCAGTGTGCCGAACGGATGCTCGACGGTCTCGCGGCGTGTGCGCATGGCGTTTGGATTCTTGTCAAGCCGCGCCTGAGCGCGTTCGAGAACGTCCTCGTGCACCCATACGGCGTTGTGGGCTCGGCGTGCACTTCGATTTGAGTGGACAGGTTTTGCAGGCGTTCGTCCGATGGTTGCGCAGCTTCTGGCCGTCTTCGTCGTTGGTATAATAATATTTGAGTTTCTCACCGGCAGGGCAGCGATAAACATCCTCATTTGGCAGATAAAGCAAAGTCCTGTTTGCCGAAGCGTCCCGAAGCCTTCGCACCCGATGTCATCGGCTTGGGCAAAGTCACCGTGATGCCAGATTGCTCGCACGCCACGATTTCTTCACCCTTGAAGTAGCCGCGATCGGCGACAACATCGAGCGTGTCGGCCTCAAGAACGGCTTTGGCTTGCCGGGCTATGTTTGCAAGTTGCGACCGGTCTGAGCCGCTTGTTGTCACCTCGTGCGCGACGATCAGATGGCTTTCTGTATCGACCGCCGTCTGCACGTTGTAGCCGACGACGCCAGAACCACGGCCGCTCGTGGCCATCGAACGGCTGTCGGGATCAGTGAACGATATCTGCTGATCGGGCGACGCCAGAACCTGTTTTTCAATCGCTGCGAGTTTCGCCATTTCAACGGTCAGATTTTTGAGCCGTTCTTTGATCCGCGTCTTTTTTAACTCCAGTGTTTCCGACGGCTCCTGCCGGTCGGCGGTATCGAGCTGAGCGAGATAGCGCGCAACACTCTCCTCCAATTGCGTGCGCCGCCGCTCGACTTTGCCGCGCGTGAAGTTCTTATCGCGATTATTGACTGCTTTGAATTTGCTGCCGTCGATCGCAACGCTGGCTGTCGCGAGCAAGCCCATCTTGCGGCACACCTCGACGAAGCGCGCGCAGACCTTTTTGATGCCGGGACCATTGTCCTTGCGGAAATCGGCAATCGTTTTGTGATCGGGCGCAAGCCTGGCGAGCAGCCACATCACTTCGACGTTGCGGCCAGCTTTACGCTCAAGCGGCGGCTCGAATGGACACGGTTGAGATAACCGTAAATGTAGAGCCCTAAGAGCGCGGCCGGATAATACGACGGCCTACCTGTGCCGGCAGGCTCAACGCCACCGAACCCAAGTTCAGCCAGATCGAGGGCTGCAACGAAGGCGTCGATCACGCGAACCGGATTGTCATCTGCAACCCAGTCGTCCAGGCATTCCGGCAACAAAGTAGATCGCCCGCGATCAGCTCCTTGAACGAAACGAGCCATGCCAGCCCCCGCCGATTCAGTGCGGGAATCATAGCAGGCACGGCGTTTTCACACAGCCAGGGTCGCGTCACAAGCTGCCCTGATGGCAGGGAAATGCCGCTTCCGGTCTGCACTGGATTGTGTTGCAAAACTCCGGTTGAGACGACTCGCGAACCGTGATTCCGTTGGTGTGAGGCGGCATTTGCGGGAGCAGCGGATGTTAGGTCGGCAGGAGAGCGGTCAGGGCCAGTTCTTTTACTCCTTTGATCTCGACAAGGTGGTGCCGTTTGATCACCTGGTACGGCAAATCGACGGTTTTCTGGACCTGAGTTGGGTGCACAACGAGCTCGCTCCATTCTACTCCCACACTGGCCGGCCTTCGATTGATCCGGTGCTCATGATCCGGATGCTGGTCTTGGGCTACGTATTTGCACTTCGTTCCGAGCGTCGGCTCTGCGCCGAGGTCCAGGTCAATCTGGCTTATAGATGGTTTTGCAAGCTCGGCATCGAGGGTCATATCCCTGATCACTCTGTGTTTTGCCGGGCGCGGCGCGAACGCTTCCGTGAGAGCGATGCCTTACGCCGGGTTTTTGAACGTGTAGTGGCGCTGTGTATTTCGGCGGGGCTGGTCGGAGGCGAAGCGTTCTCAGTCGATGCGAGCCTGATCAAGGCCGATGTGAACAAGACTAGGCGACTTCCCGGCGACCAGCCTATTACCTGGCCAAAGGCGGAGGAAGCATCCCATGCGGTGCTCGAGTACATCGCAGCGCTTGATGCCGCCAATAGCGATAAGGACGGCGATGAAGACGGCGGCGGTTCAAGTGAAGGCAGCCGTCGCCGCAAGCCTC
>NZ_JBEPQF010000075.1:0-10073 GCF_040547695.1 Bradyrhizobium sp. JR4.3
GTGGCCGCCTTCGTTCGGATTGGGTGGCCGCTTTCGATCGGAATCGCTGGCCGCCTTCCGTCGGAATCGGTGGCCGCTTTGCCTCGGATTCCGCAGAAGGCCCTGGAACGGGGGAACCGCGAGCTTCGGCAGGCCAACGAGATCCTGCGCAAGGCAAGCGCTTATTTTGCGATGGCGGACCTCGACCGCCGGTCCAAGCCATGATCGCCTTTATCGACAATCATCGTGGGCCGCATGGGGTCGAGCCGATCTGCAAGGTGTTGCCGATCGCCCCCTCGACCTACCACGCCCATGTGGCCAAGCGGCGCGATCCGGCCAGGCTGTCGGCGCGCGCCAGGCAGGATGTCAGGTTGAAGATCGATATCCGGCGCGTGTTCGATGAGAACTTCTCCGTCTATGGCGTGCGCAAGGTCTGGCGCCAGCTCAAGCGCGAAGGCTTCGACATTGCCCGTTGCACGGTGTGGCGACTGATGCGGGACATGGGTTTGCAAGGGGTCATCCGCGGCAAACCGGTCAAGACCACGATCAGCGACAAGGCGGCGCCATGTCCGCTGGATCACGTCAACCGCCAGTTCAAGGCACCGAGGCCGAACGTCCTATGGCTCTCCGACTTCACCTATGTCGCGACCTGGAGCGGATTCGTCTACGTCGCCTTCGTGATCGATGCCTATGCCCGCAGGATCGTGGGCTGGCGGGCCTCGCGCACGGCGCACGCAGGATTCGTGCTCGATGCGCTGGAGCAGGCCCTGCATGATCGACGGCCGGTCCAGCGTGGCAGGCTCGTGCATCATAGCGACAGGGCAGTCAAGACGTCTCGATCAAATATACCGAACGCCTGGCTGAAGCTGGCGTCGAGCCTTCGGTCGGGAGCGTCGGAGATTCCTACGACAAATGCTCTCGCCGAAACGATCAACGGTCTCTACAAGGCCGAAGTGATCCACCGACGTGGACCATGGCGAAACTTCGAGGCCGTCGAGTTCGCGACCCTGGAATGGGTCGACTGGTTCAACAACCGACGGCTCATGGAGCCCATCGGCAACATACCGCCGGCCGAAGCCGAGCAACGCTACTACGCCATGCTGGAACAACCGGCCACGGCGGCATAACTTAAACCAAATGGCCTCCGGCAATCCCGGGGCGGTTTAGTTTCCCAATTACCAGATCGCCACGGTTCAGAAGCGGCAAGCCTTCCGTCGAGCGGGGCCGACGCTTGCGCGAAATGCGCGCCAACCGAGGCACATCTGTTGAATTTACGCGTATTAGGCGTGCTGCACGCAGAAAATCTGCGCTAGATCGGGCCTACACTGTCCTTAATAGGTTAACCGAGAAACTAGGGAAAAGCGTCCATGACAAACGCAGCACGAGCTTCATCGTCAACACAAGTGACTCGCGATCAGCTGGAAACCGTTCAGGGGGCAATCGCCTTTGCTCGCCGCTCGCCGGAGGATAGGGCCCCCGAGGTCGTCGTCCCGAACTACAATGTCCCCTTGGGCTACGGCAGTTATGACGTGCAGATCCGCAACGCGCGCCCCATCGTGGACGAACTATCGCTTGACCGGGAAGGCTTCACACTCATTCAGCGCAAGGCGCCTTGGGCGAAAGAGGCTGATCCAGAAGTGATGCGCGACAAGTATCTGGAAGACATGGTCCCTTTCATCAAGGACTACTTCAATGCTTCGTGGGTCGTTCCCAAGAAAGATGCGGTCATTGTTCGTACGCCCGGAGCGGCGCTCCCAGCTGGAGAGGGCCATCGCCCTCTCGTAAGAAACAGCGCCGCTGGGTTTGCTCACGTCGATTATTCGCCGATCGCTGGCCCTATGATCGCTGCTCGCGAGGATCAAATTCAAGGCATTCCAATCCGAGCGTATTCTCGTCTGCTGATCATTCAAGCTTGGCATGCTCTGTCGCCGCCGCCGCAGGATATCCCGCTCGCGATGTGCGATGGCAGTACGGTGTTGGATACGGATTTGATCGAGACCGTCTACGAGGGCTTTGGCATCAAGCATAAGAGCTGGCATGTCCACTACAGCCCTCTTCACCATTGGTATTACTTCCCTGAAATGACGTCAGACGAATTCATCCTGTTTAAGGGCTATGATTCCGAAGACAGGTGCAATCCGAGGGGCGCTCACTCGGCGTTTGACAATCGTCTTGCTTACCCCAATGCAAAGCCCCGTAGGAGTGTTGAGGGCCGCTTCTTTGTCTACTACGACTAAGCGGATGGACGTGCTTCGACCGTCTCGGATCCTAAGTGCCCGAGAGCTTCTGGGCGAGCGGTATGCCGCTGGACATAGGACGAAGGTGGCTCGCAAATGGCTGCGGTTCCGCTCGGAGGTGCGAGCCCGGTCATCGACCAGGCGTCCGCGGGGCAATGCGCCGCCATTTTGGGAGCCCAAGGGCCAAGTAATGGACTGCTGCCTTAACCGGCGGCGGGCGGTTTGTTCCAAAGAAATTGCATCAGCGTCGTTCTCAAACACTACGGCGGCGACTATCCGGTGGTCAGCCCACGCCCGTTTGCTCAAACAAAATGAGTGAGCGACGAATGCCCATCGAGATTATCTGAGTGCCCGCTAGCCCTTAACTCACGAGGCGATGCTCACGAAACCTGTGGCTTCATTGCCTCTGATGATCTTGAGGAATCTTCACTAGTGATGCAACTGACCATCTAGTTTTTGCTTCAAAGGGGAACGTCATGACCAAACAGGAGCCTTCTGCCGATTTGATTCGTGGCTTGAGCCGACGCTCGCTCCTAAAATCAACGGCGGGCTTACTAAGCGTACCTTTCATCGCCCATGCCACCACCGCCTGGGCACAGGAAAAGCTTGCCGGTAGTGGCCAAGTCGTCGTGTTCTCGTTTGGCGGTTCGTACACGGAAGGACTGCGCAAATATGTCTACGACCCCTTTACAAAGGCGACGGGTATCTCTGTCGTCGATGTGATAGCGGATTTTTCCGAGCCGCAGGTGAGGGCGATGAGCCAGGCTGGGCGCGTCGATTGGGATACCGCAATCATTCAAGCATACAATTATCCGAACATGCACCAGGCTGGCATGTTTCTGCCCATCGACTACGACTTGTGGGACGATGAATCGCTCAAGGGGACACCACAGACGGCCCGTTTTGACGATGCGGTCGTCTCGTATGGAACGGCGACCCTGCTTGCTTACGACGAACGGGCATTTCCGAAAGCGGGCCCGAAGAACTGGGCCGATTTCTGGAACGTTAAGGATTTCCCTGGGCCGCGTGGGCTTCTCGGCGCCAATGCAAGGAGCAATATCCAGGCTGCACTCGCAGCTGACGGCGTGCCGCTTTCAGATCGCTGGCCACTGACCGAAGAGAAGATCGAAAGGGCATTCAAGAAACTCGACCAGATCAGGCCGCACGTGGCGAAATGGTGGACGGCCGGCGGAGAACCTGCGCAGCTGCTGCTCAACGGCGAATATGTGATGACAAACTGCTATGACGGCCGGGCCATCACGGCGATTCGCCAGGGGGCACCGATTCGCATAGTGTGGGATGGCGCGCCTATAACCTATAACTACTGGACGGTGCTCAAAGGCGGCCCGAATAGCAAGAACGCGCAGAAGCTGATCGCATTTGTAAACCGGGCTCAGATTGCCGCCGGCTCAACACTGGCCCTAGGCTATCCAGGTCCAAATATCAATCAGCTCCAGCATTTGCCGCCTGATCTCGTTCCCCTGCTGAGCATTAACGAAGAGAATGCATCGAAATTGGCGGTCGAGGATTCCGCTTGGCTCGCGGCCAAGCGTCCGGATGGTAAGTCGAACGCAGATTTCATCCAGGATCGGTGGCTGGCGTGGCGGGCCCGCTAATCGCGCAAGCTACCGCTGCGAAATCAGGGTCTTCGCCAACTTTGCCTCCGCGCCGTTCGCTGGCAGAGTTGGCTCCTGGAGCCAAAGGGCATCTTCGTCGGGAGCGTCTGGATCGCAGCTAACCTCAACCGTGCTCTACGTCGTTGGGATGCCTGCGTGATTTCCTGGCTCTCAGTCAGGCGGCCGGCGCCAGGATTTTAGGGTTTGCATGAGAGAAGGCCCTGCGCATCTTATCGCCTGTCGGAAATCTCAGCGCGACGTTGCCGAATGAAAGACGCCGTCGTGGGCCGGCCATAGCCGTCCGAAGGACGGCGTCGCTTCGCTGCCATTTGAAGCCCCTGATCGCCGACCTTCGGAGCGATCACCAAAATACAAAGACATGCCAAATTGCGCGTCTCAGCTGCAACAGATCCGCAGTCCCGGTAGCAGATTGCTCCGAATCACACCAAGAGCGGGTTGCGCGATGAACTCCATGCACCAAAACTGCTAAATGACGAGGGACTCGCTGAAATTCCGCGGTGTAGCGGCAAGCCTGGTAAAATGCTGCGCGACGTTCAGGGTAGCGTTTGAAGGAGAGCGAAACGGTCTGATGGCGGTTTGCGAGGACGAAGGACAAGCAGGTGGTTGTCGGCTCTTGGATTAGCCGTTGGCTTTCCAGGAAATGGACCGGACAATCATTCAATCATCTCTGCCATCGCTGCGCGGCGCACAGATGTGTTCGACACCAAAAGAAAATGGAGCCAAGCTTATGGCAACCATCACGCTTCCAGACCCCCAGGGCATCTTTGCTGAGGACCTCAAGGAGTCGCTCCTGCGCTCCAATTTGAGAGTGGGTGAGGTTCTTGTTCCGAACCGAGAGGCCTGCGGTGACTGCCCGCTGCTATCTGCCATTCAAAAGGAAGGGCAGAGACGACACCTCACAGCGAGGTAGCGATCGTAAGTTCCTCAACCTGTGCTGATCGCGTGATGGAATACGGTGCCGACCTCGGATACAACGCTTCGATTGAGGGAAACAACCAGACATGACAGCGCACTGCGATCTTCTGCCGCCTGAGGCAATCGACCAGCTACCCTTCACTCCTGCGGAATACGATGCTCGCCTTGCGGCATGTCGTAAGGCAATGCGCGAGCGCGAAATCGATTACCTCGTCCTCAACTCGCCCGAGAACATCTACTATCTCTCGGGTTTTATCACCCGTGGATATTACGTTTTTCAAGCTCTGGTCGTGACGCACTCCAACGAGCCGATTCTGGTGGTGCGTCGGTACGAGCAAGTCAACGTCGAATGGCTTTCCTACTATCGCAATTCCGCGATTTGGCAGGACACCGACGTCCCGGCCGAGGTGCTTGCGCGGACGCTGTCCGATTTGGGTGCGGCGGGAAAAACCGTCGGCGTGGACGCTAACTCTGTGTTTTTTACGGTCAGCGCGTATGAAACGCTATGCGCCGCCTTGCCCGAAGCCAAGTTCATCAATGGATCTGGGGTTATCGGGGGGCGCGCCATCAAGTCCTCACAGGAGATTGCTTACATCCGTCGCGCAGCTCAGGCGCGGAACGCAGGGTTCAAGGCGGCGCAGGAGGCCGCCCGTCCCGGCCGTACGGAGAATGACGTAGCCGCAGCCTTCCATCATGGAGCGATCTCCGCCGGGAGCGAGTATATGGCGGGACCTCCCTACGTTGTGTCCGGCCCGCGTACCGCACTTCCGCATGGAACCTGGGCTGGTCGACGCATCGAGAAAGGTGACCTGGTTCAGGTCGAGGGATCCGGCAGTTGGAGGCGGTACAGCGCTTCCCTGATGCGAACTTGGTCCATGGGTAAGCCAAGCGATAGTATTCGTCGGGCAGCCGATGCCTCCGAGGCCGCCCTCGACGCGGCGATCGCCGCCATCAAACCCGGGGCAACCAGCGGCGATGTCGATAAGGCGTGTCGCGGCGCCGTGGCTCGCGCAGGCCTCTCCCACGCCTTCGTCCATCGAACCGGCTACTCCGTCGGGGTCGGGATCTGTCCGGGCTGGGGTGAGGGAGCGATCATGGATCTGAAGGATGGAGATTCGCGCGTCCTGAAACCCGGCATGGTCTTTCATATCGTGCCGGTGCTTTTTCCTGACCCTAATGCGAGCGTCGGCGTCAGCGCATTGATACTCGTGACGGAGACCGGCGCCGAGATCATCTCCGATTATTCTCGAGAGCTAGAATGTGGATGACCATTCGAAAAGTCCTCGATTGTGCGCGAGCGCCGCGAATTCGCATAATGAATTCGCGTAGACCAAGTAATGGCCCGGTCGAAATACCGGGCCCCACCAAGAACCGACAAATCAAATCGGGAGCAGAAATGCCGAAATACAGGGTTGTAACGCCGAAGGGCGCGAGCTTCACGGTCGCAGGAAGCGACTATTCCTACGAGCGCGAAGCGCTCAATCCGATCTACGCCGAGAGCGTCGAGGCGCCGGCGAACGAGGCCGAGTTCATCGCCGCAGCGAGGACCGCCGGCGCCATCTACCCCAAGGGCATTCCGATCACCAAGACCATCATCGATGCGCTCGAGAGTTGCAAGGACCGTGCACCGGACGCTGGGCCGAGGGCCGTCCCGCGCTGCTCAAGATCCCGCGGCTGATGGGCCAGACGCTCGGCTTCATCTCGTTCCGCCGCGTCGCGCGCGCGGTTGCGAAACGCGCCGCGCCCTTCGACGGCGGCCGGTCGGCTTATTCAACATACCCTGGTAGAGATTGTCTGTGGCTCGTTGACCATTATGTCTCGATCTAACAGCCGTCTAAGCGGCGCGTTCTGTATCAGAGAGACGGATCGTAGCTCACCCTGACCAGCGTCTTACCGAAGTTCTCGCCCTTCAGCATGTCAACAAAGGCATCCGGGATGACCTCGATGCCTTCGCGGATGTCTTCGCGGTATCGTACCCGGCCGGAGGCGACCCATGGCACAACCTCGCGCAGGAAAGCATCGTGCCAACTTTCCACATAATCGCCCACAGAAAGATCTTGCACGCGGACCCGTCTGGCCTCAGCGCGCGCTTTCTCCTCCGCAGCAGGGTTGAGAGAGATATCCTCGCCATAGTGGGCGATCAAACCGCAGATGGTCATCCGCGCGTCCTGGTTGAATAGCGGCAGGACCGCATCGAACACCTTGCCGCCGACGTTTTCAAAATAGACGTCCACACCGCGCGGGCAGGCGTCAGCGAGGTCCTGCGCGAAGCTGGGCGACAGGTGGGAGACGCAGGTATCGAAGCCAAGCTCGTCCGTCACGTAACGGCACTTCTCCTCGCGGCCCGCGATCCCGATCACGCGTGCGCCGCACTGGCGCGCGAATTGGCCGGCGAGCTGGCCCACGCCTCCAGACGCTGCTGAGATGACAGCCGTCTCGCCGGGATTGGGCTCGCACTGAAGGATGACGCCCGCGTAAGCCGTGAGTCCCAGCATGCCCAGCACACCGAGGGCGTAGGAGATCTTGCCCTGCGCGGTGTCGATCTTGCGCGGGACCATGTAACTGGGCCGGGGAACACCTTCGCCCATCAATCCGTATTCGGCCCAGCCGTTGGTGTTGAAGACGAAGTCGCCGGGCGCAAGGCCCTTGATGCGGCTTTCGATAACTTGCGAGACAGTCCGCGCGTGGCACGGCTGGCCGGGCACGTCGATGCCGCGCGCCTTGTAGCGCCACTGGTACGGATCGAGCGACACATAAATCGTCCGCGTAAGTGCCTGCCCTTTGGCTGGACTGGGGATCGGCGCTTCGCGTAGCTCGAAGGTATTCAACTGTGGCCACGCCGGCAGCGGCTTGTCCGAAAGCGTCCAGTAGCGCGATCTCACTTCTACCTCCTAAATCGAGCGGAGCGGTCTGGCTCCGGGATACGGCAACTAACACGGGAACGCCACCAACTTTGCAGGGGCGCTCCGGTCCCGGCCGAAGCCGAGAGTAAACACGCAAATCTAACATTGCATCGAGGGGTGAAAGCTGCAGAGTCGCTCGGCTATCGAAAGAATAATGCGAGGCAAGCATTTCGTGCACATTTTAAGCATGATTTGCCAGCTCTCCGACACATTGTGGATCGCCGTGGGAAATTGCTGCTTTCCTAATTTCCGCAGTCTGTGGCTCATTGCTTCCTCTGCCGACGAGTTGCCCAAAGGTTTTGTCCAGACTGGAGGTGAAGTGGGTCCGCCGATGGACGTCCTGGAAACGCGACCGCAGGGTGACAACCCGGCCGCGTGCGGGCATCTTGTCGGAAGCTGTCACGGTGTTGCCTTGACTTGCAGGATTTCCGCAATGATGGGCTTGTTTTCGGAGCTATCATGCGCTGACGCGCGTTTAAGATGGACTCCTGCAATCTGAAACATAAAATGCGGGAGCAAAAAACAATGGGAAGCGCTGTGGAAGCGTTGTCGCTGACTCAGACCAGACGGGACCAGCTGAAGACCGTGAAAGGCACGTTGGCCTTTGCCAGGCGCTCACTCGAGGAAAAAGGCTCCCGAAATTAGCTATTCGCAAAGCGAGGTGCCCGCGCTCACGTACGGCGTCACCATTCGAGACGCGCGGTCGATCGTAAATGAGCTGAGCCTTGACAAAGAAGGCTTCACTCTCATTCAGCACGATCTGTCCTGTGCGAACAAGCAAAATCCGGGCGTAATGCGCGACAAATATCTGGGAGAAATGGTTCCGTTCATCAAGAACTATTTCAAAGCGTCATGGATCGTTCCGAAAAAGATGCGGTCATTATCCGCGCCCGTGGCGAACGGCCTGCAGGCATGAATGAGGCGAGCGCTCTCGTCACAAACGAGGTTTCCGGCTTTACGCATGTTGACTACTCGTCGATCGCTGCTCCCATGATGGCTGCACGCGAGAACCAACTTCAGAATATTCCGAATGTCGGTTCTTCGTCTATTTCGAGTAATGGTCAGGGCCAGTGACCTCGAACATGCTGGTCTAAAAGTGAGGGGAAGCGTTTTAGATGACAACAGTTCTTATCACCGGTGCCAACCGGGGCATTGGCCTCGCACTCGCCCAGCAATATGCCGCCACCGGAGCCAAGGTATTCGCGGCTTGCCGTAATCCGGCCAAGGCCGAGGAACTCCAGAAGCTAGCCACCTCGTCCAGCGGATGCGTGCGGGTCATCCCGCTCGACGTGGCCGAAAAGGCTTCGATCGCCTCTCTTAAGGCTACACTCGGCTCTGAGCCAATTGACATTCTCATCAATAACGCGGGTATCAATGGTCCTCGGCAAAAAGGTCTGTCCGTCGACCAGATCGAAGCCGAGAGTTGGTTGGCAACCATGCGGGTCAACGCCTTCGCGCCGATGCTCATCGCCCAAACGTTGCGCGACAATTTGAGGCGCAGCACTGAAAAGAAGCTCGTCGCCATCACCAGCATTATGGCATCCACCGCGGCGGCCGGCGGCGGCAACTACGCCTACCGGGCATCGAAGGCGGCGCTGAATAATGGGTTCCGGGGGCTATCGCGCGACTGGGCGGGTGACGGGATCCTCGTCGCGCTACTGAACCCGGGCTGGGTGCAAACAGACATGGTTGCTGACCAAGTGGCTTATATCTCGGCAGAGGAGTGCGCACGCGGCCTCATCAGCCGGATCGCCGAACTTGCGCCGCGCACGAGCGGCGTATTTCAGGACTACAGAGGTGTTGAGTGCCGCTGGTGAGCACCGCAGTGAATTCTCAAGCTCGTGCGAGCATGAGCTACTGGCGCGCGAGAGCGCGGCAGTAGCTTCGCCTCGGCAGAAGCTGGATTGACGGCACGATTGGCCCACACACTGCGGCTCCCGACCCGAAGAAAACGGGCGCGAAATCAGCGGGGATCTAGCAGCGCCAAACGGAGCCCGTACTGGCAGGGAGCAAGCGGGGGGTTCCCATCCGCTCAGCGAGAAGGTGAGCGGCTCTTTCGTGTGTCGGCCACATCTTTTCGGCGTTGGCGTCTAACTCGAGGCTAGCTTTGTGGGTGCTTGAGCAAACGCGGCAAAAGGAAGTCGCACCCGAATTCACGCTGCAGAGAATGCAGGGAACCGCACGGCGATGCACAAGGCCGCGAGCGGTTTCGTCTTTAAAAACGCCTGCCTTACCAGCGAGCTGAAGTTCGCACTTGGCTTCGCTCTTGGCTTTGCTTCGCCAGTTGAGAGCTATCGCCGAAAGTTCGTGACGGCGGGAATCGGAAAGGCGGCATATCGTGGGGGTGCTTGAAGCCTCCACTTCTCCACCGAAGGAGCGATGTCCCGTGTCCAACGATAACG
>NZ_JBEPQF010000076.1:0-9735 GCF_040547695.1 Bradyrhizobium sp. JR4.3
CGCTGTCCAATCCCATCACAAACCTCCGTCCAAGCCGGAGGCTTCTTCGCATAGTTATCCATATCCCGAAGCAAGGGTTCCGGCTAAGCGCTTACTTTTGCGCTCGTTGCCCGTGAGTTGGCCGCGATCATTTGGGGCGCGGGCGAACGGTGGTGAAGGGCCTCGGTTGGCCGGCTTTGCGCCGGCGGTGGTGATGCCAGACCGACCTCCATCTCATCGACCGCTCTGGCGGCGCCGGCGAACTGGCGAATCGAGATTGTCGTCGGCAAGGTCACAAGTGATCGTGGACGCCAGCGTTGATATGGCCGCGTCGTCTCGGGTGTTGGACCTTCCGGAGCAGCATAGTCCCAATAGCGGCAGGCGCGAGACCCTGGATCGCGACCGTCGCACCAGGGCCTGCGTTGCTGATGCAGGAGGTTTCGGGCAGGATCGTTTGCCGGCAAAGTCGCGCAGGCAAGCTGATCGAGGCGCTTGGCACGACGGGGTTTGGAGTGTCGTTCCAGGCCAAGCGGCTGGACCTGGCAATCTGGCCTCCCACCGTGGACGCGTGCTGTCACCTCAACACAGTTGGGGACCACAGAGCGCGGGACAGATTGCGCAAAAATTCCGCGAGATTGCAACATCCCAGGCCAAATCGCCAAATCTCGGCTCTTGTGATTCCATCCGGGCATGGCAGACAGTTTTGCGAGGCGCCCGCGGAAGAAGTCGCGTTGCATGCGGCGCTGCTTGCCGCGCGCGCCGTACTCGCCATTGTTTGCGCCCGACACTCCGACGACCGACGACCAGGCGCTGATCGCTCATCTGAAGCAGATCGAGAAGCTGAACCGTCATTCTAATGACTCTCGCTCGGAGGTGCCACCCGGCTGCCGGATCAACTAATTGATGCTGGAGTAACTCACCGGCGAAATCGCCGCCGCTAAACCCGAGCATGCGACAACGGTGGCATGATTTATTCACCGGCGGCCATCCCCGGATCGTCTGCCCGCGAGCGCGTGACCGTACCAGGACCTATCTCGTGCGCCTGCTGAATCGGTGCGCCGTTCTCCAAAACGCTGGAGGTCATCCCGCATCCTAGAGGGTGATCGAGCATGTCCAGGAGAAGTATACTTGCCGTGACTGCAAGAACATCAAGTAGGTATCGGCGCCGTTCCACCTCATCGCGCCCAGTTGAGCCGGTCGCACCGTTTTGGGAATGGTGCTGTTTGGGACGTTTGGCCAACACCGAGCGCTCAAGCGGTAAGGCGAACGCTGTGCCAAGGAGGCGTGCCGATCACCGCATCTTTGCGGGTGCTTTCCATTGACTCCGGATCACAAAATCCCCAGTTGTGCCAGGCAAATGGCCACAACGCGGTCGGCCAGAGCGGCCAGATGAAGAGTTTCAGCAGCAGATTGAGCCGCCGCGCTGTGTCCTCGTCCACTGCTGCACGAGAATTGGCTGGAGCCGCGCCAGAGGACTTGCAATCCGCCGACTCTATTTAGCCAATCTGGCTCAGTGTGGCCCAATGCACCCGCAGGACGGCTTTTCCACGAGCTGCCGGAAGCTCAGCACCGCGCTTCTCGACTACGCGACCCCCAAGCCTCTTATAGAAGCGGAGACCGGCCTCATTTGCTTCGAAGACCCACAGATAGAGGCCCAACTTGGAGTTGGTTTCCGAGAGTTGACCAACAACAGAACGGAAGAGCTTTTCGCCTATGCCTTGAGCGCGAGCCTCGGCGACAACGTGAAGGTTGTCAACAAGGCTCCCCCAAACGGGGGAGAATTCGCGATAGCAACAGATAAATCCCAAAATTCGCCCACTTGTGCCAAGAGCGACGTCGACCAGCTGATTCACGCCCCGATCACACAGTCGTGCCGACCAAAGTGCAAATTGGCACGCTTCGATCTCGTCACTTAGGAATTTCGGGTCAAGAATACGTGCGTAAGTATCACGCCAACTCGCAACATGGATCGTTGCGATCTGCGCCACGTCCGCTTTGTTTCCACATCGAATTACCACGCTTTCTAAATTCGTTTGCTTCTTTGCCGGCACACCCGTCATCTCCATTGCAGCCCAGCATCATCATACTACTCGACGTCCTGACCATCAATCAAACGTACCGTAGGCCTGATCAGCAAATGCAGGCGGGCTATATCAGGATACATTGCATTGAGGAAGATGGCGGCGGTTGCTATCATTCAGCCAAACAGCCGCAGGACAGGTCAACCGCTATGCCAACCCGCCATCTGCTGGCTACCTATAAGCACCGCTTCGAGCCCAGCGACTGAGCTAAATTGAAGAGCTCCCGTGAACTCCCACGCGCTGGACGTCTTCGGCTGATCACTGATGCCTCAGTCACTACAGGGTGCCTGCAGCACACGCTAGGAGATTTGCTTCGTGTCGTCGGCTCAGGGAGATGACTGCCGCGCTTGGGCCGCGATCAGTCCGAGGGACTCGCCGCAGCGCACGCGCAGCATTAAGAAACGGAGGCTTTTCGGTCGAATGCCGATCACAATTGCGAAGCAGTACTGATCGGCGGTAGCTCACGGTCGATCAACGCGACTAGCTTTGGCCACGCTGCGACGTCGGCGAATGGCCTTGTCTGGCTTGTGTACCGACCAGTTGCTAGGACTAAAACGGCTCCAGGGCCGAGGCAGCGAAGCGTCCCAATGGCCGTGTCGAGACAGCATCGATCAGTATTGTGACGGCCCGAGCAAGGAACCTGACCAGATATGCTACAAAGGAGCCTGCATGAAGCGGGACAAAATACGGCGTTGAGTCTCAACCATGAGATCTGGGTGTGCGCGGCGCGTCAGATTTTGCGCTGTTCTTTAATTTTCGCAATCGTCTTCTTCAATCTATCACCGCCAAGGCCGACCGCTTCGCAAGTCCGCGTCAGTTTACCGCAGGTGCTCGCGGTACTGCGTACTCCTTCATCGATTGCTGTGCGACGCTCGGGGCGGGCGTAGTTGTCGGGCGCGTCCCCTAGCCCTGTGGTGTAGATCGCCTCTTGGCTGAGAGGATGTGGGCGTTAGAGCCCTCCCCCTCAGACAGGAGTATCGAGATGGCCGATTTGAGCCCTCTTCGCCGCCGCATGATCGAAGACATGACCGTCCGCAATCTGTCGCCGGCGACGCAGTGATCCTACATCGGCGTGGTTTCGAAGTTCAGCCGCCATTTCGGCCGATCGCCTGACCGGTTAGAGCTGGAAGACGTCCGCGCCTTCCAGGTGCATCTGGTCTCGACCGGCATCTCATGGCCGGCGCTGAACCAGATCGTCTGTGCGCTACGGTTTTTCTACGGCGTCACGCTCGGTGAGGCGCTCATCCCGGAGCACATTCCCTGTGCGCGAGAACCGCGCAAGCTGCCGGTCGTTCTCAGCGCCGACGAAGTGGTTCAGTTCCTCGAGGCCGTGTCCAGCCTGAAGAGCCGCGCCGCGCTCACCACCGCCTATGCGGCCGGGCTCAGGGCCTCCGAGGTCGCGGGACTGCGGATCGAAGACATCGACAGCGCGGCGTCATCCAGGTGCGCCACGGCAAGGGGCGCGAAGGATCGCAACGTGATGCTGTCGCCCCAGCTGCTGGGCATCCTGCGCACCTACTGGCGGCTCGCGCGGCCGCGGCTTTATCTGTTCCCTGGTCGTGACGAAGAGCATCCGATCGATCAGACCGTGTTGCACGCCGCCTGTCGGTCGGCGGTGAAGGCTGCGGGCCTGACCAAGCGCGTCACGCTCCACACGCTGCGCCACAGCTTCGCGACGCATCTTCTCGAGAACGGAACCGATATCCGGATCATCCAGGTCTTGCTCGAGCACAATAATTTGTCGTCGACAGCGCGCTACACGCAGGTCGCCACCGATACGATCCGGGCGACGCAGAGCCCGCTCGATCGCCTGTCGCTGGAGGTGACGCCACCTGGATGATCCGCGGCGGGATGCGGGTGATGATCCGCCCCGACAGCCGCGCCAACAGGCCCGCCATCGAGATTGCCGATATTCTGCGCCGGCATGGCGACACCTGTCGCCGTGTACATGCCGGTCATCTCGGTCGGGTCGAGCGGCGCGTGATGAGCGCGATCGTGGCGTGCCGGACCGAGGCGCTCGGCGGCCCACATGGAGGCTTGCGACGACTGCGGCACGAGACGCGTCGCCTATAATTCCTGTCTTATGGGCAAAGCCGGTAATGGGCAGCTGGCAATCGCAATCACCGTATTTTCCTGTGTATTGCCGCTCTCGAGCTCTCCATTACAAGTCGCCCGTGCGGCCCCGTCGGGTCGGCCACCGATGGCCGGTCACATACGGGGACGAACATGTTGGAAACGTACTTTTCGGCGGCGAAGATGCTGGGGCATTTGTGCAGCGGGCCGAGCGGGCCTTACCTTGACGGTTTGCAGCGGCACTGGAGCAGCAAGGCTATGGTCCCGAGACAGCGGTACGCTATTTGCGAGCGGCGGCTCACATCGGCCATGTCATGACCGAGCAAGGCGCGGGCCTAACGGACGTTGATCTCGCCGCGTTCGGCGAGCACCTGCGCACCTGCCGGTGTCCACGCGCCAAAGGCGGCCGGCGCAACCACCACACCATCTACGGGGCCAGGCTCTTTCGTCGGCACCTCGTCGAGCTCGGCGTTTGCCGGTCCGCGGCCGTGGGGGCAGCATCCGCCGAGCCGCAGCTGGTCGCCGACTTCAAGACGTGGCTGCGCAAGCATCGCGGCGCATCCGATCCCGCCGTCAGGCTCTACGCCCGCGACGCCGCGGGCCTGATGATGGAGCTTCGATCTGACCCGGCCGGCTGGAGGCCGAACGATGTCCGCAGCTACTTCCTGGAGCGCGCGAGCAATAGCGGGAGTGGCACGATCGAGAAGATGACGACGAGCCTGCGGGCTTTCCTGCGGTATCTCGCAGTCGCAGGCCGTTGTCAGGCAGGTCTCGACGGCGCCGTTCCGGCCTAGCTCATTGGCAGCTTGCCGACATGCCCCGGTATCTGTCGACCGAGCAGGTCGACCGGCTGATCGCTGCCTGTGACGGCGACGCCGGCGCGCGCCGGCGTGATCGTGCGATCGTTCTTTTGTTGGCGCGCCTCGGCCTGCGGGCCGGTGACGTGGCGCAACTGCGCCTCACCGATATCGAGTGGCAAACAGGGTCGCTGCGGGTCTGCGGCAAGTCGCGCTACGAGGTCCGGCTGCCGCTGCCGCAAGACGCGGGGATGCGATCGCCGCCTACCTCGAATGCCGGCCGTCTACCCGCCGGAGCGATCTCTTGTTCCTGCGTACGATCGCGCCGTGCCCCATTCCGACGAGGCGACGGCATCTCGTCGGTGGTGAAGCGCATCATGAAGCGGGCCGACATCGTGGCGCCGGTCAAAGGGGGCCACGCTCTGCGGCACACCGCGGCGACCGAGATGCTGCGCCATGGCGTGCCGTTCGACAAATTCGGACTCGTCCTTCGGCATCGCCGGCATCGACACGACGGCCTATTGCGCAAAGGCCGACGTCGCGCTGCTGAAGCAGGTTGCTCAGCCCTGGCCGGAGGCGCTCTGATGCTCGACGCCATCGAGACCTATCTCGCGCTCCGCCGCGCCACGGGCTTCGCGATGTCGACCGCGGAGTACCTGCTGAAGAGCTTTGCGGCCTTCGCGGCCGAGCGCGGACAAACGTACGTCGAGACCAAAAAACAGCGATCGACTGGGTCGCGCTCGGACCATCCGTCGCGCAACGCGATGCACGGCTCAGAGCCGTCTGTCGCTTCGTACGCCACGTCCGGGTGGAGGACGTCGGGCACGAGCTGCCGCCGGCAAATCACTTCGGCGCCCGCAAGAAGCGTCGCACGCCGCACATCTACACGGCAGACGAGATGAGTCGGCTGGTTGAAGTTGCGCTGCGGCTTCGGCCAATGTGCGGCTTGCGCCCGCACACGCAAGCGACCTTGATCGCGCTGCTCTCAGCCACCGGGCTCAGGATCTCCGAAGCCCTGAAGCTGACGATCGCTGACGTGACCCGCGACGGTCTGCTGATCCGCGAGACCAAGTTCCGCAAGACGCGACTGGTGCCGCTGCACGACACGGCAGCCGCCGGCTTGCAGCGATACCTGGCACGTCGTGAGCCCGGCGCGGACGATGATCCGATGTTCATCGACAAGCGGGCGGCCGCTGCGCTACATTGCCGTCAAGGAGACCTTCGACAGGCTCGTCGACAAGGCTGGCATCAGATCGAGGTCGGCTCACCGTCCTCGCCTGCACGATCTGCGGCACACGTTTGCGGTGCGCGCGCTGCAAGGCAGCCCTACCGGCCGAGGCCGCTGCGGGGCGCACATGGCGGCACTCGCGACTTACATGGGTCACGTCAACATCTACGCGACCTACTGGTATCTCGAGGCCACGCCCGACCTCTTGCGCGATGTCGCCACGGCCGGCGAAGCGTTCGTGTCCGAAGGGAGGTCAGCATGACGCCGATCGCTCCCCTCATCGAGACGTTCCTGCGCGACACACTAGCTTGCCAGCGGGGCGCCAGCCGGCACACGAGCGACTCCTATGCCTCGAGCTTCCAGCTGCTGTTCGTGTTCGCCGCCGACCGGCTCAAGGTCAAACCATCGGCGCTGACGCTCGAGCAGATCGATGCCGGGCTCGTCAACGCCTTCCTCGAGCATCTTGAGGACGAGCGCAAAAACGCGGCCGTGACGCGCAACGTTCGCCTGGCGGCGATCAAGTCGTTCTTCCGCTTCCTCGAGTACCGGCAGCCGGCAGCGCTCGAGCAGATCCGCCGTGTACTGGCGATCCCGTTCAAGAAAACTGACACGCGCCTGGTGCCCTACCTTCTGCGCGAAGAGCTCCAAGCCGTGCTCGACGCTCCCGATCCGGCGACCCGCGATGGCATCCGCGATCGCGCAATGCTGCACGTGGCCGTCTGCGCAGGGCTGCGCGTCTCCGAGCTGACGGGCCTCAAGGTCGATGATATCGACCTGCCGTCGATGAGCATCCTCGTGCTCGGCAAGGGACGGCGGGAGCGGACCCTGCCGTTGTGGAAGCCGGCGGCCGCTGCACTGCGCGCCTGGCTCGCCATCTGTGGGCAGGTCGCGACACCTGAGGTGTTCGTCAACGACCGTGGTGAGCCGCTGAGCCGATGGGGCTTTGCCTATCTGCTCAGGCAGCACGCCGCGACTGCGGCTCGCAAGCAGCCCGGTCTCGCCAAGAAACGCGTCTCGCCCCATGTGCTCAGGCACACCTGCGCGATGGTCGTCCTGCAAGCGACCGGGGACATCCGGAAGGTGTCGCTATGGCTGGGCCACGCCACGCTGACGACCACCGAGGTCTACACGCGCGGCGGTCCGACCGAGAAGCTCGATGCGATGGAGGCGATCGTGCCGCCCCACCTGCGGCGCGGCGTCTTCCAGCCCACCGACAAGCTGATCGAACTCCTCAGGCGTACCTCGTAATGGAGAGCGGGGTTGGCGGTGATTAGTGCAGGAGCGCGATCAAGTTGCCGCCAGCTCCCCATTACCGGCTTTGCCCATAAGACAGGTAATGGGTGTCGCCCATTACCTGTCGCAACCGGCACTGTCCGAAGTGTCAGGGGCCAACGGGCCGCGTGGCTCGCTGCGGGAGAAGCCGACCTGCTGCCGGTTCCCTATTTCCACGTCGTCTTCACACTGCCGGCTCCGATCGCCGCGATCGCCTTTCAGAACAAGGCCATCGTTTATGCGATCCTGTTCAAAGCCGCCGCGGGGGCAGGCGCTGACGCACCATCCCCACGTCCACTGTGTCGTGCCGGGCGGCGGCCTCTCGCCCGATAGCGCGCCGCGCTTGATCGCCAGCCGACCAAACTTCTTCCTGGCCGTCAAACCGCTCGCCCGGCTGTTCAGACGCCTGTTCCTCGAACGTCTGACCGCTGCCTTCGACACCGGCATCCTGAACTTCTTCGGCGATCTCGCATCCCTCGCCGAGCCTGCTGCCTTCACAGCCCACCTCGTCGCCATGCGGCGCATCAGCTGGGTCGTCTACGCCAAACGGCCGTTCGGCGGCCCCGCGCAGGTGCTGGCCTATCTCGGCCGCTATACCCATCGCGTTGCAATAGCCAACAGCCGGCTCGTAGCCCCCGACGAGGATCACGTCGCCTTTACCTGGAAGGACTACCGCCAGAACGGCACGACAAAGATCATGAAGCTCAAGGCCGACGAGTTCATCCGCCGCTTCCTTCTTCACACGCTGCCCGATGGCTTCCATCGCATCCGCCACTTCGGCTTCATGGCGGACAGCCATCGCGCTGCCAAACTCGCCCTTTGCCGCAAACTTCTCGATCGTGAGCGGACAGCGCCAAACGATGGCGAGCCGTCGCCTGCGGAGTCGGACGCTCTGACGTGGCCCAAGGCTCCCGCCTGTCCTGAGTGTGGTGGCGTCATGCGCATCGTCGAGCGCTTTCGACACAGCTTCAACGGCTCCAGTCCTCAAACATCCCCGTTCCGGTGCGATACATCGTGAGCCAAGTCATGCCGTGCACAACGATCGCCATTCGTCATTCCGCTCCCAGCGTCTCTATCATCGCGGACGCTGTCGAATCCGTGCTGCCATACGGCGCGACAACAACCGTCCGATGCAGCAAAACGCCTGTCGCGATCTCCGGCAAAGCGCGCCTGATCTCAACTGTTCCCCGATGCACACATCTCGCAGCTCTGCCTCACGTGCCGAGCCGGCAGACCGGGCCTTGCGATCTCCAACAATCCCCATAGCTGCAAAACCGCGCATACCCGCCCGCGCCTTCGTTCAATCCGGCTTCAATGAGGTCGCGTAACTGCGCATGCCGCGCCAGCGCGTGAGCGCGACCTCACAGAACCCTCCAGATTCCCAAATCAGTGTGTCTCTGATTCACCATGCGGGCTGGGCGGAGGCCAGCATGGATGGGCAAGCCTTACTCTCTCGATCTGCGCAAGCGGGTGGTGGCGGCGATTGAGGGCGGAATGTCCCGCAATCAGGCCGCCAAGCAGTTTGGAGTGGCGATCAGCACAGCGATCGCCTGGATGAAGCGGGTTGATGAGACCGGCAGCGTTGCTCCTGGCCAGATGGGCGGTCACAAGCCGAAGGCAGTTTCGGGTGACCACGCGGTCTGGCTGTCGCAACGGATCAAGGACGGCGACTTCACCATACGCGGGCTCGTTGCCGAGCTTGCCGGGCGTGGCCTGAAGGTCGACTATCACTCGGTGTGGGACTTCGTGCATGCCGAGAAGTTCAGCTTCAAAAAAAGCGTGGTGGCTGGCGAACGCGATCGTCCCGACGTGGCACGGCGGCGATCCCAGTGGACAAATTACCAAGGTCGCGTCGAATCTGAGCGTAAGCGTAGAGCTGAGGCCCTTCAGATTGTTTGTGCGCAGTCCTAGCAGCACCGTTAGAAGAGTCATCCTGGGCAAGGGTGCTCACAATGGACGACCATTCGGACAGACGACCGCTGTCTCCGTCGAAGTGTATGCTGGAGTAGGCCGTAAGCAGTGGCCGGATGATTTGAAGGCCCGAATTGTCGCGGAAAGCCTTGAGCCGGACGCGGTCGTAACAGATATTGCACGCCGGCATGGCTGCCGACCACAGCAGGTGCATGACTGGCGGCGCCGGGCGCGTTTAGGTCAACTCGTGCTGCCAGCTGCGGCGGGTGCACTGTCGTTCGTGCCGTTGGTGTCGGAATCGTCGCCATCGGCGGCTGCCGCGCCGTCCGGATCGTCGGAAGCTGCCGCTGTTACGGTTGAGTTCCTGGGGGCCCGGGTGGAGGTGCGGGGAACG
>NZ_JBEPQF010000077.1:0-6203 GCF_040547695.1 Bradyrhizobium sp. JR4.3
CGGCCATCCCCATAGCAGAATCGGCGACCTCATGCCGTGGCGCTTCCGCAAGGCGTCAAGCCAGGCTCAATAGGGCCCCGGCTGAGCGCTTACGCGCAAAAGGCTATGTCGCCGAGCTGTCTGTCAGAAGGGCGGTTACACAGCGCTCGCCTTGACCCGAGAAGGCGGCCGTCACTGGAGGAAGACGCTCTTTTCGGCTCGGAACTGATCGCCGCGCCGACTTCATGAAAAAGCTGGTCATGACCGCAGATTGATCCGCCGGGTTTATGGATGAGTTGCCCTGCATCGCCGATCCCGCAAGCCGGCTTAATGAACCGCCAATCGAATAATGTCCTGTTCAGCCCACGGCCTGATCAGACCTCCGCGATACGCGTCTATTCCATGGCACTCAGCCGGTACGGTGCAGGCCACGAACATGAATGCATCCGCCATCTTCGTTCTAAGCTGATCCTGGCGTGCCCACCAGGGCAGGTAGTTCTCAGTCTCGTATCGATGATCTAGCTTACATCGCTAACAAAGGTCGTTACACCTGTTCACGACATGACACATTGCAGTAATGGAAAGCCAAGCTAATTGCTCCAAAGCAAATCATGAAGGTCAATGCTCAAGAAAATGACTGTCAGGCTCAGGCTCAGGCTCTTAATGAGATTTGCGATCGCTCGGGCAGCAACCTGCGAGGGGCGCTAAATCGTGTTCGGTGCGCGCCGTTACACAAGTAAGGAGTTGCGCGTTGCGGGTCTTGCAGCGCATGATCAAACTTATCCTCAGTCTCTCGCGTGCGCGACAACGGACTGAGTAACAGCGAGACAAGGGCGGACCCTCGCACGAATGAAACGTCAATAAGCTCTGAAATGCAACGTTCCCCCGTAAGTGGGCTTGCTTCTCGTCTTCTGAACCAGAAGGTTTCCCATGACTAAGTTCGAGAAAGTGTCACAAAGGCAATTTCGACTGCGCCTCGGAAAGTCTTTGTCTAGAATCGAGACCCTTGAACGGGAATATGAGACGATCACGGTGGGACAACTTGTTTCGATGCGTGCCAGAACGCACTCCTCAACAACTGCAATCGACGTCTTCGACCGGGGAGAGCGCGCGACCTACTCCGAAGTGGAACGATTCTCCAACAGATACGCGCATGCGCTACGTGCATTCGGCGTACGAAAGGGAGATCGAATCGGAGCCATGCTTCCCAATCGGATCGCGTTCCCGATTTTATGGTTCGCAATCGCCAAGCTCGGCGCCGTAATGGTCCCAATCAACATGCGGTTTACTGCGAGGGAGATCGAATACGTACTTAGAGATACACGGGCCAAGTTTGCCGTGGTCGATGAGGCCGCAAAGCCAGTATTCTCGGCGATGGTGTCTTGGCCGCCAGACCTCAGCAAGGAGGGAGTAATTCTCGTTGGACAGCGTTCCGACTCGGCAGCCACTACGCTCGATGAACTGCTTAAGGGCGCTGACGAGTCTCTGGTCGATGAGGACGTTCGCCCGGACGACCTGTTGAACATTCAATATACCTCGGGGACAACGGGCTTTCCGAAGGGCTGCATGTTAACTCATGATTACTGGGGCGTGCGCTCGTACCAGGGGGCTTGCGGCGACGCGCAGCCGTACCAGCGGTATCTATCTGCACAACCGTTCTTCTATGCTGATCCGCAAGAACATCTTCTAAAGTCGTATCGGCAGGGCGGCACGTTCTACTTGGCTCCCTCCATTAGCTCGACGCGCTTTGTTGATTGGATCAAGCAGCACCGCATCGAGTGGTGCTATTTTCCTGACCTGATAGCCCGTCAGGCCGAAGTTGCTGACGAGGACGGAGCGACGTGCTTGAAGCAGACGCTAACGTGGGGTTGCGGTCCCGAGGCACAACGCAAACTCCGTAACCGGTTTCGAGTATGCACCCAGGACGCTTACGGGATGACGGAAATCGGGTATGGTACACAAATGCCGAACAACGTTGATGAGATGGCCGATTCTGGTTCAGTGGGGGTTCGTGCGCCATTTCGTAACCTTCGCCTGATGAACGACGACGGTACATCTACACCGGTTGGCCAAGTCGGCGAACTGTGGGTGAGTGGTCGTGGCATCCTCAAGGGCTATTGGAATGCGCCAGAGGAGAATGCTGCCTCGTTCTCGGGTGAATGGTTCAAGACTGGGGACCTGCTACGGTGCGACACGCTGGGATTCCATTGGCTGGTTGGACGCACCAAGGACGTCATCCGACGTTCAAGCGAGAGCATCGCTGCGCGCGAGGTGGAGGCCGTCATTCGCGAGATTCGCGAGATTGCCGATGTGGCCGCCGTGCCCGTTCGCGATCCGAAGCGCGGCGAGGAGATCAAGATTTGCGTCGAGCTGAAAGCAGGCTTCACAATTGACGATCTGCCCGTGGAGCGCATTCTCAAGCATGCGCGCGCCCGGCTTGCCGCGTTCAAAGTGCCGCGGTACATCGCCTTTGCTGCGGTTCTCCCTAGGACCACATCTAGCAATAAGATACTCAAACGAGAGTTGATGGCCGTCAGCGACCCGCTTTCCGGCACCTATGATACCCAGCAGAAGCGCTGGCGCTGAGTTTTCAGCCTAGGCTAGGGTCGTGACACAAACGTTCGGTTCGCTCGGGCGACGTTCTCGAAGATCTCGGCTCGCAGACTTGGTCCAGACGAGGGGTCTGGACCGGCACCGTGGCTTTTCAGGTATTGTATGATGGCCCTTTCAGCTCAGCGACGCTCTTGAAGGCGCCGCGGTCGATACATTTCGGGTGATCTCGGAAACAGGAGCTCTCCGAATTGAGCCCGGACGCGGAGGCGGGCGTGACTTGCACGCGGAAGCGAAGATGTGCCTTAAACCAGCGTTCACGGCCAGGGTCTTAGGAAGAATCGCAACAACACAGACGGTCTTGTTGAGTGCAGTCCAGGATATCGCCGTCGCCAACAGATGAGGAATGCGTCAACGTCCTCCTCCCTCACCTGCGCCATCGGAAAACCTCCTGTTTGAATGGTTGCGTTTTGAAAACTCTTGCTCCGACAGAATTGCCGTTAATACCGTCCTCGAATGCCTCGGCCGCACGCGCGGCTTCGTTGAATCCAGAAATTCAGGGGGAAAGGCTAACCTGGCATACGCCTGGGATGTAGTTAATCGATAAATGAATTCGCGAGCAGTTGATAGAGACTATGGTCGAGTTCAACAATTCATGCGCCATCTGTTAGGCGCGACGTGAACGCAAAGGGCCGCCCTTGGCAGCTTCACAAAATCGACGCAATCGTACGTGCGCGGGGTGATCTCCGGCCATGTCGTGACTTGCTTGAGACAGCTCGGGAGCGCTATGGTTGCGCGTCGTTCGATCATTTCGGTCTCTCAGCTTGACCGAGGAAATTACCGAGACACCTAATACGCTTGGGAAGCGGACTCATTCCGCTCGGTTTATGCAGATGCAGGTTTCTTTGGGAGAACAGATCTGGTTGTCAGTAGCCAAAACCGACAGACCAGAAGTCCCCCGTAGACGGTCGAGCCGGTTGATAAGCCGATCCAAATACCAACAATGCCGACGCCCATCTTCATACTAAGCACGTAGCCAACGAAGATGCCGATACACCAATAGGACACGCAGGCAATCAGAAGGGGTCCCCTCGTGTCATTTAGCCCTCGCAGGGCACCTGTCGCAATGGTCGCGAGGGCGTCAGAGATGTAGAAGATCGCGCCGACCAGAAGGAGTTTTGCAGCCGATCTGCTCGTGGCGGGAGCATCTTCAACCGAGTCTCCCAAAAAGAACTGGCTGATCTCAACCCGAACAGAGACAATCGCAACGGTCGCTACCGCGGTGATTACGATACCGAGCAGCATCGCGACAAAACCTGCCCGCCTGACGCCTAGCTCATCCTGGCGTCCGGACGCGTGACTAACGCGTAGGGCCGCCGCCGTGCTGATCCCGTAAGAGATCATGAACAGGATCGCGGCGAGTTGAGCCACGATCTGATGGGCGGCGATCGCGCCAGTGCTGATCCGGCTCGCTAAGAGCACCGTTGCAAGCGAGACGGCATAGCCCATGAGAGTGGCGATCGAGATTGGGATCCCGATCACCATCAGCTGTCGTATTTGGAGCCAATTGCAGCGCCACATACGTGACAGTACATGATAGTCACGAAAAGTAGGGTGCAACTTAGCCAAGCACAGAGCAGCCGAGAACGTCACCCAATTCACTAGGGCAGTTGCAAGACCCACTCCGAACAGCTCCGATCGTGGCAAGCCGAGCTTCCCATAGATCAATAAACAATCGAGCAGTGCGTTTATTGGTACGGCTCCAAGTGTAATCCACCAGATCGGCGCCGGCCGATTTACCGCGCTCATGAAGCTACGAATGACCTGGAAACACAGCGCTGGCGCCACGCCCCAGGCCAGCCCGAACAGATATTGCTGAGCGACCCGCGCTACGCTTGGCCTTTGACCAAGCGCGAGCAATACTTCTTCTCCGTGCAGAGCAAGTGTAGTGATCGGGATCGATAGAAGAGCCGCCACCCAGAGTCCAGCGCGCAGCGAGCAACGTATTACGTTTAGATTGTGTGCCCCGAATGCTTGCGCTATCAATGGTGCGGTCGCCGCTAATAGTCCCACGCCGAACGTAAAACTAACGAGATAGAGTCGGCCACCCAACGCTGCCGCAGCTAGCGTATCAGTGCCGAACCTGCCGATGAAGAACAGATCGGTTGTCATGATTGCGATCTGTCCAACTTGCGTCAGCACAATGGGAAGCGCGAGCTTCGCGGTCTCACGAAGTTCCACAGCTAAATGAACATCAATGCGCGGTCTGGCCCGTAAGAACCGCAAAGCTGATTGTATTCTGCCCACAAAACAATGATACACAGATTGCCTCGCCCAACGGCTTCTAGTCGTCATAAGTGAGGTGGCGGAGTGAGAGCCTACGCCGCCGCGCGACACAGTAGGACTCCTCATCCATTTGGGTGGCGTTTATTAGAGGGATTAATATCTCCATCGTGTCCGGCGAGCGGATCGATCTCTTCGCGCCGGTTCAGCGCAAAGAACGACGCAGTGGACGTCATGGCCCGCTAAGTTGAGTTCGGACCAACTAAGCGCTTCCCGGCGAGTTCGCCATAGCGAGTTACCTCGCGAGGTGGATGCCTGAGATGTGGCGGTCGAAGTTCCACGTTTTATATATCCAGAAGTTGTCATTGCGAGTCCTTGAGCAGAGGTGCCGAAGCCATGCCATGTTCAAGATTGGCGCCAACTACGCCACCTTGATCTCTCGAACAATTTTGCATTCGGGCCGCCGTCGGATCGACAGCGTGTTGGGAATCCAACGTTGTGACGAATGATATCGAGCATCTTTGTTGAAGAATCGAATTGCGCTCAACGTGAGTGGGCATTGGCCTCGTGACAACGGGGCGAAGCGCTGGGGCGTCGTTAAACTAGGCGGCAGCTTTTGGCCGGCCGATTGCCCGAGCTGCCGCAAAATATGACTAGAGATCAGCTTGGAATGCCGGTAAACGTCCACGCAGATCCGTGTCCGATCCTGTATTCTCTGCGCATAGATGCTCACGCCAGACGGTACCAAAGCGGGCCCTCGTTTTGGGCCAGGGCAAACCTCAAACTGAATTAAGCCCGTGGGGCGAGGTCACTCTCGATAGTGAGTTTATCGCTGTCCAGCCGCGGAGAACGCGCAATGGTCCATGGAATGGGACGCATTGCGCGACGCAACCAAAAGCCGTTTGTCTCTGCGAGCGTCGGTTGAGAGCCAAACGGCACGAGAGTCTTGCGTCCGGAGCTGTGAAAGAGGGGCGAAAGTCTCTTCAGCACGCGATTTCGTCGCTGGGTTCGACATGACCAGACGGCTGGCGCAATGGCGATGCGGTACACTAAGAGTTCGACTCCCTATGCTTCATCGTCATCTGCGGCAAGTCAGGCCGGGCAACAAGTCACCCGGGCCGTAGTCGGACTCATCGACCAGGTCACGCGTCACACCGTCGCTACGTGGGCCTATGATAAAGATAGCCACCAAGCTCGCCTGAGAAATGTAGACTACGTGCTCGGGTCGAGAGCGCGGCTGTCGGCCCAAACCGTTCATTCACACGTCGATCGAATTGGCGAGCAGGGCGGTAGTCTGTAAGCGTAGAGCTGAGGCCCTTCAGATTGTTTGTGCGCAGTCCTAGCAGCACCGTTAGAAGAGTCATCCTGGGCAAGGGTGCTCACAATGGACG
>NZ_JBEPQF010000078.1:0-5051 GCF_040547695.1 Bradyrhizobium sp. JR4.3
GACCACGGTGTAGCCGTTGTAGTCGAGCCAGTCGATCAGCGGCCGGATCGAGGAGTATTCCTGATCCTCGATGATCGCGGTGTAGTAGAACGCCCGAAGCAGCGTCCCGCGGCTCTGAAACTCCTTCAACAGACGCTTGTAATCGATGTCGAAGCCCAGAGTTTTCGCGGTCGCGTAGAGATTGGCTCCATCGATGAAGAGCGCGATCTTGTCGGTAGAGGAAGGTGACATTCAGTTCACGCTTTCCGTGAAACAGCAGAGATCGGTAGCGAAGATCTTAGAGTACAGACTATGTTTTAAGCTTCAACTATTTTCGACCGGGGCTCGAACTCTGACAATAGCCGAAAGTTGGTGTGTCGGATTTGTAATGTATGCTGTCTAATTCCAGGTGCTTATCTCCATGGTGCTCACGCCATGCCTGTCGGCGATTTTGCCCTGTTTGATCTTTGGACCCACCGGCGCGGCCGCGGCGGGCGGTGGTCTGTTTCAGGTCCATGCGGAAACGTTCTGTTAGTCGGGAGCGAGAGAAGCCGGCCCGCAGCGCAATACATGGCTGCTCGGGCCATCTTCCAGTTGCTGCTGACCGCTCCTTATCTCGATCGAAGGAGATCCAAAGTTGCGTCGGCGCCTTACATGACTTTCGGACTCGTTTACACTGGGATGCGGCAAGCGTTCTTCGGTCGCCTTAGCAACGGAGCTCAGCGGGGGCGCTGCCCGATGGGTTCCCCTGTTTGGCGTCGACCAGCTGCAATGCGACATTCCGGCGTGTTGGCACGGTGCCGGTAGGGTGCAGCCGCAGCCGCGCCGGCGCCGGAGGCGCTCCCGCTCTGTTGCGCGCAAGGTTCGACGCCAGGAGGAGCGCCGTCCTGAACGCTATGGATCGGCTACCGAGCTGGCTTCCAGCCGAGAGCTTCGCGACCCCAAAATCGCGTAATTATCTGAGCCGCTAACGGCCGGGCCGAGTGACTACTGCCATTTTGCGATCGGCCCAGCTCTTAATATCGCCGACGGTCATCGCCTCGAGGAACGCGTTCGCGTTGACCAGCTTTTCGCGTGTGGTTCGACCCGTCATGTCAGCGGCGGCCATACTGAAGCAGCATCTGCAGTTTCTGCGCCGGAAAATAGCGCCACGGCTCCCGCCGGTCCCGCGAAATGGGCGAGGTAGAGAGAACCGGGCGTGGCCGGCAGACCGCGCTTGGTCAGCATCGCGGCATGTTGCTCGACCAGCCGTGCGGCAACCTCGCGCGTAAGCTCAGCATCTCCGCGCAAGTCCAAGACTTCCTTGTCGCTGCGGCCCTTGATCAGATCGCGTCGGTGCCTTCGAACGGCTTCGAGCCACGTATCATCGAGAAACTGGGCGGCGCCAGTGGCGCTCGACCGCTTGTTCCTTGCATTCGGGTCACCGTTGGACTCGGCTATGATAATTCGCTCGACCAGCGCCTTGGCAGCCGCCCTGTCGATCGAGCTCCCCTTCAACTGAGCATCGCGAACCAGGACGAAACTCGCGACGAAAGCCAGGCCGATTGCCACTCCAAAAACGAGCGTGATGGATTCCGCGGACAACCACTTCCGCGCGGCGACAACGGATCCACGCTCGTCGGGGCGAGGCGGTCGGATTTCCTCGGCACGGCGTATTTGCCCTGACACATGCGGCGGGAGCCGCGGGTCGGCTGTCGTTCCAACGCAGAGGTATCCGTGCGCTAGGTCTGGCATCGCGTCTGCAGGTTCAATGCTTTCAAGACGCCATCGAAGGCACCTGACAGGCACGGCTTCGCCTCCGCGACCGGTTTGGCGCGACTGGCGCCCGCGCTTGCCTTGGAAATTCCGTGCCGGGGCCGAGGTCTGGGCAGCATGATCGCGGATTTTCCGCTTGCGTTACCCTCCTGCTCGATGATCTTCGAATGTGCTCGTGCAACGATCGGAATGTGGTCCGACGGATTCTTTAGTTCGCGCGAGGAAAGTGGCTGCGGTGGCGCTTCGAATGGCGGAATTTCGAGCCGGTCTGCCTTGGTCAGTGTATCGTGTGAGGGACGTAATCCGACGGTTGCCAGAGCCGGCGGCTCGTTCGCAGGCTCTGTGATGCGCGGCGGCGCCTCGAGCTCCATCACGGCGAGTGTACCGAGGCCAACTAGGAAGAGAGCCACCCTCATCTGATTTCACGCTCTCCGAACGAGAAACCTCACTCAAATCCTCTTAGAAATGAGCTCCAGAAATCAAGAACGATTGCAAAGGTCCAATAAGGCCGCTTAGTGGCAGAGGTGAACCGGGAAGCGCTGCTATGGGAGAAGATCAAAGACAGGGTTAACGCGGGGCATGCGAACTGGCCGAGTGAAGGGGATAGTCAACTCGATGTGGCGCTGGCGGCTGTCACCGAACGCCAGCTCGACGGTCGTCTCGTCCTCACTACTCCCTGGCAAGTTCGCGACTGCATTTTGCAGCGGGAGGTGTGCGTCTGTGAGTTGGTTCAACCCAGCAAGGGG
This sequence comes from Bradyrhizobium sp. JR4.3, assembly GCF_040547695.1. Classification (NCBI taxonomy): domain Bacteria; kingdom Pseudomonadati; phylum Pseudomonadota; class Alphaproteobacteria; order Hyphomicrobiales; family Nitrobacteraceae; genus Bradyrhizobium; species Bradyrhizobium sp. JR4.3. The sequence goes on from NZ_JBEPQF010000078.1 coordinate 2,481, forward strand.
GACGGCGGACGGACGTACATTTCCGCCGTGGAGGACTTCAGCAGCTTGGCAGGACGTGAGGGTGAGCTACGGAATCGTGAGCGATCACTGCAAACCGTCGGCAGGTTATCTGAAACTTCTAAGCGAGGCCCCGGTCCACGCAGTGGAAAAGCACGAAGGCCGCAGCGAGGAAAACTCGCGGCGGCCCGCGCGTGGTCAAAAAGCCGGGTCAAAATGGACAAGTACAATATCGGGCCAGCCCCGGTGTCGGAGATTTTAGCGCTAATTTCGTCCAGATGGCGAAAATAAGTTCGCTATCACCGATGCGCGGGTGTCGACAGTTGACGAAGCGCGATAATGGCGGACTGGCTTCTGCCGTGTCATAGAGATTTGCAAATGGGGAACACCGGCCGCCGAGCTACTTGACCTAGATCATTCGTTCCTTAGTGGCCCGCAGGCTGCGGATGTAATAGCCTTGTGCCTGAACGGCTGACTTGATTTCGTTGCTAACCTTGAGAACTCGTTTTCTGCTCTTTCGCCAGGTATGTGCAGAGCAAAGCGTAGGTACGGCAGAGCCTGTACTTAGAACGAGCAAGCCGCGCTTGTCATTGCGATAGACATCAAACATCGTTCGCCCCCGCTGACCATATTGAACTAAGAATGGAATATGTTTCGGTTGTCTCAATGGCCGAGCTTAGTATTTCGGTCCGCTGTGCGGGTTGTAAATCTGCAACGCCAGCGACTTTCCTTCAGTTCGTTCCGGATACGGAACGAACTGAAGCAAGCCCCGGCCGCCGTCAAATTGCTGCGTATGCAATTACTTCAGTCACGATGTGTTTCGGATGTTGTTGATTGGGGGGCGGAATCGAGCGGCAAGCGGCCGCCGCCGTCTTCACGGATTCGCCCCGTTGGTTGCTCGTGCACGGCAGCGCCGACACGTCGTCGTGGGCGGCGATGCACCGGGCCCGTTGGCGATGTAGCTACATCTTTCGCTGACTGCCTGTTCAGTAAGAATGGCCGACTAGACCTGCTCGCGCTCTGCTCTTCGCGTTTTGACCCGCAGCGCACCTCGCAACGGCTCGGCTGCACGTTCACTTGAGATCGACGCAACTTGGCGTCAGCCGATGTCACCGTTGACCCCTTACGAATTTTTGGGTGTCGTAGTTTTCTATCTTTTGATAGTCGGTCGCAATAACGGGAAGCCACTCTCTTTCTTCGTCTTCTTCTTCTTCTTCGGAGAGTGGGCATGAACCAGCATCCAAGTCGCATCGATCGGTAAATTCCGGGGCGCGCACTCTGCGATTCAGGTCTGAACTGGTCAGGCAGGAGTCGGGACCTATGGTGGTCCACCTGTTTGATTTGCCGAGATTACGACCGCGAGGCTACGCCCAAGTCCTCGCTAACTCATCGGGCGGTGGTGCTCGCCCTCGTCAACGGAAGGCCGCCTCAGACGGCCCTCTTTCCCTTGGTCAATCCGCGCGCATGCGGAAGGGCGTCAGGTTCGAAGCTTTGGCACAACAACCTGCGGCCATCGCTCAGCGAGTGCAAATAGAGCGGCCCCAGCGGCGATTGGGGGCCCGCGCATCTCAAGTCGCACCTTGCCTACATCACCCGCAACGGTGAGCTGGATGGCGAAACAGAGCAGGGCGCGGCCCTGGCAGGTCGTTCCGGATTGAAAGACCTGCAGCAACGGTGGGTGGATGATGCCCGTCTAGACCATAAGCGTCGCCGCGACGGATCGCTTTCGGTGAATATTAATGTGTCGATGCCGGCTGGTACCGACGCCATCGCCGTCAAGGATTCAGCCCGGGCATTTGCCATCGAAACGTTTGGCTATAATCATGACTACGTCTTCGTCCAGCACCTCGATGACAAGCATCCTCACGTGCACTTGACCGTTCGATCCCTCGGCCATGACGGAAAGCGCCTTAATCCCCGTAAGGCGGACCTTCAGGCCTGGCGAGAACGTTTTACTGGCGAACTTCGGCTTCGCGGGATCGCGGCGGAGGCAACGCCGCGGCGAACCCGCGGACGAGTTCGAAAGGCCGCGCGCGGGGCGGTCCTCGCTATGCGCAAGAGAAAGATCACGCCCGATGTTGATCGGCGTGCCCGCAACGAGGTGCTTTCGGAAGTGAAGGGCGGAAGGAGCGCCAAACACCCTTGGGACGAACAGATCAAGTCACGTCAGGATGTGATCCGGCGGCGATATCTTGATTATGCCGCCGAGCTGCAGCGCTCTGGAGTGGCAGCTGATCATGCGCTAGCCCGCGAGATACGGCAATTTGTAAACGATATGCCGGCTGTCGAAACTCGCTGGGAGGTGCTGAAGAAGGAGCTTTCGGAGCTGGCCAGTAGCCGGCGCCGAAACGCGAAGCAGGACCTTGATGCAGAGGGGCACGATCAAAGGGGAGGCGATGAGCGCACCAGATAGGCGTGCGCAGGAATCATAATCCTGGGGTCGGGGGTTCGAATCCCTCCCTCTCCGCCATCTGACCGCTGTCCAGACCGGAGACATAGGTAACAGGTCGTACCTAAGACATGGGTGACAACCTCGTGCCGAACGGGTTGTCGAGGGGTTTCAAAGTCGTTTAC
>NZ_JBEPQF010000079.1:0-4812 GCF_040547695.1 Bradyrhizobium sp. JR4.3
AGAGACGACCGCGGAAAGAACCATGAACCCGGCAGCGGATCATTTTTGTCTATCGGGGTTGACACCGTGCCCGCGATTAAAGAACGGACGACTATCGAGGCACATGGATGAGTCACCGGCGAGCTCTAGGAGATGCTCCGCTTCTCCCTGTTTGTTCAATCACCCGAGAATGGATAGGTGCGATCCTTCGGAACATGCACATAATCCAGCATGGTTAGGTCAGCGGGCCCCCAGTCTGGAGTATCGATGATGACAATGCCCGCGCAAATTGGCTCGTAAGCGGCACGGAAGTGAGTCTTCGAGCGTAGCAAAATGTAGTCGAAATCAGCAACTCTCATCCCGAACTGCAAAAAGCAGTCCTCGGACACTGCCACGGAGGGCCGGCTCGTGATGCTGATCACCATGTACCCGGAATCGATTACCACTACATTGCCCAGGTCGATCCAACTTCCGGTGCCATAAGCGCCCGTAGCACGGTATGTCTTCGGACCGGCAAACACGATCTTTCCGTCAACGATCACCGAGCCTCCCGCTTTTTCTGAACTGCGGCCACCGACCAACAACTCCACCTGCGCGCCGACGCCGGCGACCATACCAGCCGCTACACAATCGGGATCCCATAGATAGGGAACGGCGGTGCGTGTGAGCCGTCTGGCGATTACAGTGCGCAGGACGTGCGTCGAGTCGACGAAACGGTCGGCATGCTCCAGCAGAACCACGGGGCCATGGCTGATCGACCTGATGTGGCGTGCTTCCTCAATGCCATCCTCTATCCCAAATATCAGTTGTCGATGGCTGAACGCCTCCCGTCGCTCCCGGATGGTAGCACAGAGTTCGGTGACCGCGCGTCGCGCAAGGCCGCGGTCTGCATCAGCTACTGCGACCACCGAAAACCCGCAATTCGGAACATCTGCATATGAGAAGCCGGCGAACACCGTTACATCTAGGTAGCGCTTGCTCCTCTTGGAGAGCTCAATCGAATCTCGTACGAGCTTTGCGAGCGGCTCCATGCCTGTTGCGCTGAAGATACTAGGGACCATCAGATCCGGCTTGCAGAGCGCCCACACCGGATTGATCTCGCCGCGAAGCGTGCGCGCCATGCAGTCAGCGGCGCGTTCGCCTGTTTCACCCTGGTCCGTGTGCGGCGACAAGTGATAACCAAACACAGCATCAGCATCGCGGATAGTGTCAGCATCCAGGTTCGCATGGTAATCGAATGCGACCATTATCCGGGTCTGTTTGCCGACCTGCTGACGCACAGCTTCAATGAGGTCACGATCGGCGTCGAGTCTTGTTGGCGTCGTCATCGCGCCGTGCAGGTCCAGCAGGACACCGTCCACGCGCTCCTCCCTGAGGGTGTTAAGGATGAGTCCGAGGTAATGCTGGAACGCTTCGTCGGAGGCAGGTCCGGCCGCGCCTGCCCCGGTACAAACGATAGGTACAATCTCGATATCTTCGCGCTCGCATACTTTGATAAATCCGCCGATCGGCGTGTTGGCGCCACGGTGCTGCCGCAAGACTTCATGTCCCGCGCGCTCGACAGCTTGGAAAGCTTTCAAAGTGGTGAGATTCGGCACGAAGGTGACGGACTCGAGTTGAAAGCCCGCGATCGCTACGCGGAAGCGCGGTGCATTGCGTTCAGACACTGGATGACCCTTCTAAATGGCGGCGCGCTGTTGAATGGCAGACGGCCGGCGATTGTCACAAGACTTAGTTGAACTGGCGTTCGGGACTACCATTCTTTCGCCCTGCGTCAACATGTGCAACCCCGCACTCCATTCGAGCGAGAAGCCGGCTCCTCAGCGGAATGGCCGGTACATGTGAGATAAGTGGATTCGGCAGCGGGCAGGCTTCGGCATCGCGGGTCGGCCGGCATTCAATTTTCAGGGCTCACGAGAGCGGCACGTCTGTTAGCACTGAATCAAGAACGCATAAAACAATTGAACTGCAGAATTCCTCCTCAGTTCGGTGTCACAGAGGTGAAAATCCGCATCCAACTTCGCCGAAGAGGCGATCGAAGCGTTTTGGTCAATCGGGCCGCGGCTCGGATCGTTGAACCGTCGTGGCGCGTGCCGATCCAACCCCGGGCGCGCCGATTCGATTGAGGCAGTGCGAGCGGAGACCCTTTCGCAACCTGCACACAATGGCTATGTGCAAGCGGTCGACGATTAGGAGAACAGGTCACAATCCTAATGAGCGGCCTCGGGGCTCAGTGCGTTGCTCCGTTGCACGAGAACAACCCTTTTCTGATTCTTCAAGGCCGTAAGCAGGCAATCTCAATTATCGCGCAATTATGAACGGCCGAACACTGGCTTCATGAGCAATGCACGCCACGCTTCATCATCCCAAAGCTTGGATTACCTCTATTTTGCTGCCAAGATCGACCGACTAGACAGATCGCACTCAGACGCAGAATTTCGGCGGAATGGAGAGGCGAATAAGGTAAATTCAGCGTCTTACGCGGATAATGCTCGCGAGAGACTACCCGCCATCAGATCGAGAGGGGTTTCCGATGCGCCTGTTCGCCGCCGCGCTTGCGACAGAAACCAATACATTCTCGCCTTTGCCGACTAGCCTCGACTCATATAGGGAGTGCGTCTTTCTGCGGCCCGGCGAGCATCCTAATGATCGAGCGGTCTTCGCCTCGGAGCTGCTCTTCGTCGCACGCAGGAAAGCGGCTACCGAGAGCTTCACACTTATAGAGGGGAGCTGCTTTGGCGCGGAGCCCGCCGGGATCACGAGGCGGCGTGACTACGAGTACATGCGAGATGAGATTCTGGGCCAGCTGAAGGCAGCGCTTCCCGTCGATGGCGTGCTGTTGGGCCTACATGGCGCCATGGTAGCGGACGGTTATGAGGATGCCGAGGGTGACATCCTGGAACGCGTGCGCTGCCTTGTCGGACCGAGATGTATCATCGGCGTCGAACTCGATCCACATTGCCATCTGACAGTCAAGCGCGTCAAACTTGCTGACGTCATTGTTCTCTACAAGGAATTTCCCCACACCGATACATTCGAGCGCGCGGAGGAGGTACTCGGTATCGTCCTGAAGGCCTTGCGGGGGCAGGTAAAGCCCGTGATGTCGCTGTACGATTGTCGGCAGCTTGGGACTTACCCCACGACCCAACCATGGATGCGCGGCTTCGTAGATCGAATAAAGTCGATGGAGGGCAAGGAGAGCGTGCTCTCGATCTCGATCTGCCACGGTTTCTCCCCAGCCGATGTACCCGAAGTGGGAAGTCGTATCCTCGTCGTCATGGACGCGGACAAGGCGAAGGGTGATACGCTAGCAACCAAGCTTGGCGAAGAGTTCGTCTCCATGCGCGGAAAGACCGCCCCGGCATACTATTCTGTCGGTGACGGAATCGATGCCGCCATCAGGTTAGACGACGGGCCTATTGTGATGGCCGATCCTGCGGATAATGCTGGCGGCGGCGCGCCGTCAGACAATACGACCATCGTACGCTGCCTCCTGCAGCGCCGAGTACAAAGTGTAGCTGTTGGCCCAATCTGGGATCCAATCGCAGTGCGGCTCTGCTTCGATGCAGGCGAGGGAGCCGAATTCTGGCTAAGGTTCGGCGGAAAGATCGGCCCGAGCTCCGGCGCACCAATTGATGCGAGGGTGACTGTGGTCGGGCTTAAGCGGCATTGTTGGCAGAGCGCGCCCTGGGGCTCGTCCGCGCTTGGTGATTGCGCCGCAGTACGGGTGGATGGGATCGAGGTCGTCCTCCTCACAAAGCGATCCCAGGCTTTGGGGCTGGAGCTCTTCCGCAATGTCGGCATCGAGCCACTCGCCAGGAGGATTTTGGTTCTCAAGTCAACCAACCATTTCATGACGGCCTATGGCCCGATCGCCAAGAAAGTGATCTATGTCCACAGCGACGGGCTTTTGAACCACGACCCTAGCCACAATCCCTACACTCGCGTCAGTCGTCCCATTTGGCCACTGGACGAAAAGACTAGCCATGGTCTCATCTTTTGAGCAAGGAATGCAACTTACTGGTCCGACGGCAACTAGCGTCGCCGATTGCTCGCAGCCACAGCCGCTGCCCCGAAGAAATACACTTTTAACTGATGTGTTGTGCGACCAGAACCTTCGCGCCGGTCGCGATCGCGGCACCACGCGCCCAATTGGACGCCCCGACGGCAAGACCGCCGAGTGGGGCAGCTCGGCGTTGCGGGCTTATCAATGGCGCATGGTGACCGCTGACGCGCTGATTGCTTCGGCCTATCTCGCCGGCACCAACACTCGCCGGGTTCGCCGCGCGCTCGCGGCCGTGTTCGCCGGCGCGGTTCGCAAGACAAGGTTAGCCGGACCTGGCCAAGGTGAACAGCGATCGGGACGGCTTGAACGCCCGTCCGCTGGCAGAAGAGCCGATCGTGCGGCTGAGTCTCGACGGCACCGTGGTGCGCGTTCGGCCTGATCGCAAGGCCCGTCGGTCTCAGTGCTGGTCGTGAGCGGCGTGCGCGTGGACGGGCAAACTCCTGCTGGCGAGCAAGAGCATGGGTGGCGAGACCACGGAGGCGTAGCGCAGTTTGCTCGACGATCTCGTCGGCGTGGGCTGAAGTGACCCGAGTTCCTTATCGTCAATGGGCCGCCGCAGCACGAGCAGCTGCAGTGTGGGAAGGCGTGCCGGTTCAGCGCTGCACCATGCCCAAGCACTGGAACCCTGCGCACGCCCCCGAGCGCTTGCACGAGATCACTACCGACTACTTAGTCGTCCGTTAAGAAGCCGAATTGAGCGGGAGCGGACAGGCAAGCGTATGCGATAGCTGGATCAGGAAGAGGCACAAGAGTTCTCTGAGCCAGGC
>NZ_JBEPQF010000080.1:0-4555 GCF_040547695.1 Bradyrhizobium sp. JR4.3
GCAACAGCGGCCCACTTGCAAGAGGCCGGATACATTTGTGCAGACTGCATCGTCCTCATTAAACGACCTTGCACGGGCGGGGCGGGTCATACATTCTTTCCCACGAGATCCTTCAGCGCCGCATTGTCCAACATGGCGTCTGCCAGAAGCCGCTTCAGCTTCGTGTTCTCGTCTTCCAGCGACCGCAGTCGCTTGGCCTCCGAGACGTCCATCCCGCCGAACCTGGCCTTCCATTTGTAGATGCTGGCGTCGCTGACACCATGCTTGCGGCAGAGATCGGCGACCGGAACCCCCGCTTCGTGCTCCTTCAAAATCCCGATGATCTGTTCTTCGGTAAACCGCTTGCGCTTCATGCTCTGGTCCTCGTCTTGGGCCAGAACGAACTTCAAACTGGATTGAGCCCAAGGGGCAAGGTCACAGGCGCTCGATATAAGGACGTTTTGGGATAACCAGCTTCGGCCCAAGTTGCATCAAGCATTCCATGTGTGCGCACAATTCGAAGCGTTTGCTGGCGAGCCGCGAATGTTCGCATGGCGGGACAATGTTGTTGCGTTCCCGACCGGTCACAAGGACTCGCTAAAGGCACTTACGCTAATGAAGACCGGCGTGGCCGCTGCGGCGAAAACGGATGGAAAAGCAGGCGATGGAATCGTCACCCTTAAGGAATGGGATTCAGCCCAACCTGTAAAACTCTTCAATCATGATATCTACCAGCTAGCGGCCGATACGCTTGATCCGGTCGCAGGAATCGGTGACTTCCTGATTGTTTCGAACTTTGCCTCCGTCACCAAGCACAGCTTGGTCGTCGCAACTTTTGGCGAGCAACTGTTAGCTCATCGACACAGCGAGACAGATCTCCACCCGACGATGACCGTCTTGACGGGGCAAACGCTCGAACCTCACCAACTCCCTCAGCCAGTGATCGCGCCAAAAGAAAAGGTGCAGCAAAAAAAGATCGTGGGGACATTGTTCGTCTCCCACATTGCACGCCCACCGCCTCATATCGTTAATCAGGAGGTAGTGGCGGTAAGCGACTTTTCTCTGGCCGAAAAAGCTTTAGCGAATGCGCGCTTGTTTGAAGTACAGGGTCGAAGTGCCGAGCCTATCGCGTTGGACGGACAATTTCTTGTCACTCATCCTACGACATTTGGTTCTGACACATTAAAGCGCCTCGAAGGGCGGCTGGTCGTGGCGGTGGACGAGACGGGAGAAAGGTATTTCAAGCGTCTGCGCGTCCACAAAAGGCTGGTCGTGTTGGAAAGCCTCAACCCTGACGGAATCACGCCAGCCCAGCTGCTTAGTTTGGACGGCTCGCATGGCTTACCTGTGCTAAGCGACTTACTGGAAGTGGTGGGTGTTCTCTTTGAGCTGCCGAACCAAGGTGCAAAGGCATCTTAGAGCCGACCCGGTCGGATAGAATTACTATGGTGACGGTGCACTAATTATCTGGTGGGCAGAGTCGCAATCGCTGCGGCGCCGCACCGAACCGGCCAGTTCGACATGGTTCGCGGGCGTACTGCTGATTTAACCGAACAGCCGGCATCAGCCGAGGGATACGTCATCGCCTGAGACGGCCGGCGATCGTCTCGCCAAACAAAAATGGCCCGCTTGATGCGGGCCATTTTCGTATCGGGACCGGTAAAGTCCGAACTTGGTTGGGGGGAGGCGCAACGGCGCAACGCCCGATTATTGCGATTGATTGAACAAGAGATTCCTGCGCTTGTTGCCTGAATGAATACCGACCGCGCCACTGATTGAGAGTCTGCGCGCTGAACACTATCAATGCCTTACTGGTTGTGCCCCGGGGTTTCTCAGGCCGTAAATGGACATTCGTCGCACGATCAAAAGGGTGCGCTGCATATCATGGGAGTGTCTGAAACTGAAGAACATTGCGTCGGGGCCAGCGCCGACCATCAGCCCGCCGGCCGGGGCAAGCCGAGAGAATCGCGCAAGCTCGAGCCGTCGTACTCAGTGCGGAACAGCCCTCGATGTTGCGGCTCTGGCACGAGGCCGTGGACCAGCTCCTCCAAGCCGCCTGGAAGATATGGGACCTGCAACATGAAGCCATCGCAGGCGCCCGCCTCGAACCACTCCTACATGCGATCCGCCACCGCACCGGGCGTGCCGGTAAATCCACTGGTGGTTCTCCCCGCGCCGTAGCGCTATCCCAGCTCGGCAAGGCTCACGCCCGAGCGGCGCGTCAGCTCGGCGACCTCGCGGTAGTGCCCTTCGACGCCGGGAACGTCGAGGTTCTCAGGCAGGACCTGATCCTGCGGGAAGCGCGAGAGGTCGACGCCGAGACGATCGGACAATGTCGAGAGGCCAGATTCTGGATGCGACAATGCCTGGAGCTCGTGCTGCAGCGCCTTGGCCTGCTTCTCCGTGTTGGCGATCACCGGCACTATGCCAGGCAGCACCTTGATCGTGTCCGGGTCACGGCCGAAACGGACCGCGCGGGCGCGCAGATCGTTGCGGAATTTCGACTGAGACGTCGATCAGGCCGGGTGTCACGAAGATGATCTCGGCCCATCGAGCTGCGAAATCGCGGCCACGATCCGAAGCGCCGGCCTGGATGAAGACCGGGCGCCCTTGCGGCGGTCGGCTGACATTGAGGGGGCCTCGCACATTGAACCATTTGCCGGAATGGTCGATCCGGTGGACCCGCGCCGAGTCGGCGAACAGCGGCGGCTGGCGATCCCGGACCAGCGCACCATCCTCCCCACGAATTCCACAGCTTGGTCACGACCTCGAGAAATTCGTCGGCGTGCTCGTAGCGCCCCTCGCGCGAGAGCTGCTCGTCAAGCCGAAATTGCGCGCCTCCGACTCCTGGAACGAGAAGTCATCGGCGCCCGCCTTGATGGCCTGCACGGTGGCAGGAATGTCGGGATCGCCCGTGAGAAATATGATCGGCAGCGTTGAGCTGGGTTCGCCCAAGCGCTTCTGCAGGGCCGGGCCATCCACGCCGGGCATCCGCACATCGAGTATGATGCAGGTCGGCTCGTCGCCGGTTGGGAGGTGGTCCAGCAACTGCTGGGCGCAAGCATAGGTCTCGACCCTATACCCGGCTTTCTTCAGGCGGCGTTCGATCGCCGTCCGGAATGACTTGTCATCGTCAACAATGTGCGCGAACCCCCGGCACCGATCCCCTTTTCGTTGTCGAGAGGGTATCGCGCAATGCGCGGTGAGTAAGTGTCTTTTGGCGCTCTTTCGGGCAACTGATCTGTCTCTTCGAGGCGATCTATGCAGTTTGTGCCATGCCGCTGCCCTCTGACGATGGCGCCCCTCCGAATGATGGTCGATAGGGTCCTTTTGAGGGCGTGGGTTTGTGCGGGGACGGCGCGACGGCCCGCTACAAATACATTTCACTTCGCGTATCCCCGTTTATTTTGTGCGAGTTGGCACAGAAAAGCGTGCGCGAAGTGGCGCACGTCGTCCGGAAACCGTGATCTTCATGGGTTGGAACGCCCGGAGCCCGCACGAGGTTAGATAGATTGCGCTCCATCGCGGCGGCGCTGATCGGCGCGCTCGATTGGAGGCGGCCCCCATGAAGTTCATCGTGGACGAAGCTGGCGAGATCATCGCCCAAACATCAGATGACCATGTTCTAATCGGCGGCCACCACCGCCTCGCAGTGGCGGCCAGCCTCGGTAAAAGACTGGTCTGGCGAGATACCGGCGAACCTGTGAAGCTTGATCTTTTCTTCAAGCAGCATGGAAGCACTCCTCGACATACAGCCTGAGCCACTCGCCGAGCGTATCGTTCTTCGGGTACATCGCGATGATCGCCATCATGGTCGCGCCGCTGGTGGCATGATCGTTGGCGGTTGGGCCACCCTCTCAGGGAGAAGACAGCGACATGACAGATCGCGAATTGCTGCGGGACGTGACGGCCATACAAAAAGGGAGGCCGCCTGCGTTGCCACAAGCGGCCCAAGTCTAGGGAGGAAACGCCCAAGGAGGGCAACGATAGCAGGGAGCTACCGCATACCCTTAGCTAGACGATCGCGATCAGCGGCTCAATTGAACGTAAGGGGTGATGGAACGATACAAAGGTTTATGGTCCTGTCGGGCTTACTTGCTCTGCTGCTTGAGCGCCCACAGCCGGTAGGCTCCATATCGCGCGCCAGCCTTTGTGTGCGAGATGGTACGAAAGGAAATTCGAAAATCAAAAACCCCAAATACCCTCAAAGGTCGCGGTCGCGCGGCCCCGCGGAGGTTGACACGCCCAGAGGGACCCGGACGTCCCGACTGTGCGGAGGGTGGCCGCGACGGTCCGCGCAGCGTGTTATCACCTCGACTCACGACCACTATGTCCGCTCACCGGGGGATTGTGTTGCAAAACTCGTTTCTGACTTGGGGGCGAGCTTGGCTTTGGAGTTTCGGCGGTTTTTTTGGTACGGGGTGTCGGCGGTTTCCGTTTTGCTGGTGGATTTCAGCACGCGACTGCCAGTTGTGGCGGGGGACGGCAGATTAGCTTGGCCAGCCGCCTCAGGTTCTGCGCGGTGGCTGTGAGCAGCACTTCGTCCCTGACGCCATTCAGGCCCCGCAACCGAAGC
>NZ_JBEPQF010000081.1:0-2840 GCF_040547695.1 Bradyrhizobium sp. JR4.3
GCGTCCGGCGCTTGGCGCACCTGCGCCTCGAACAGCTCATGGATGCACTGCTCCGCCGGATAGGGCGCCGCCGTCCGGTTCAACTCCTCCAGCAGGTAGGCGCGCTCAGCGGGCGACAGCAGCTCAATCCGCCCGACCGGTTGCCGCGCATCGGCAACCATCGCCCGCAGCAGCGCCAGCAGATAGCCACGCTGCCGCTCGATCGTCGTCGGATCAAACAGAGCTGTGGCATAACCCAGCGTTCCCGCAATCACCTCGCCGCGCTCGCCGAGGTTCAGCTCCAGATCGAACTTGACCTGATCGTAGCCCTGCCCCGCCGCCTCGACGCGCAGCCCGGCAAGGTCGAACGACTCGACGGCGTCGTGTTGCCAGGCCAACATCACCTGGAACAGCGGCGTGTGATCAAGATGCCGGGGCGGCTGCACGATCTCGACCACCTGCTCAAACGGCAGGTCCTGATGCTCCTGCGCAGCCAGCGCCGTGCGCCGCGTCCGTTCCAGAAGCTGCGACACGCTCGGCGCGCCCGACAGGTCGAGGCGAAGCGCCAGGGTGTTGACGAAGAAGCCGATCAACTCTTCGATCTCGCGCCGGCCGCGATTGGCGCTCGGCACCCCGATCACAAGGTCGTCCTGTCCTGACAGACGCGCCAGCACCGCCGCCCACGCCGCCAGCACCGTCATGAACAACGTCGTGCCATGTTGCCGGCTCAGCTGCTTCAGCCCCCGCGTCAGATCCGCATCGATGACGACAGGCACACTGGCCCCGGCAAACGACTGTTGCGCTGGCCGCGGCCGGTCCGTCGGCAAGTCCAGACGGGCTGGGGCGCCAGATAGATTATTGCGCCAATAATGCGCCTGGCTCTGCAGCCGCTCGCCCGAGAGCCACTGCCGCTGCCAGGCGGCATAATCCGGATACTGGATCGCAAGCGGCGGCAGCGGATCGTCTTCTCCGGACACGAACGCCCGGTACAGCTGACTGAGTTCACGCACCAGCACGCCCAGCGACCAGCCGTCCGAGACGATGTGATGCTGGGTCAGCAGGAAGACGTGTTCCTCATCCGACAGCCGGATCAGCCGGCCGCGGATCAGCGGGCCATGCGCCAGATCGAACGGCCTGCGCGCCTCTTGCTGGCACAGCTCCGCAAGCGCGGCGTCCGCATCTACCCTGTCCTGCAGATCGTGCTCCATTACCGGCAGCCCCGCATCCGGCGGCAGAACCTCAACCCGGGGTGTGCCCTGCGGTGCGACAAAGACACTGCGCAGCGCCTCATGACGCGCAAACAAGCGGTCAAGGCTGCGCTGCCAGGCGCTGCGGTCGAGCGCGCCACGCAGCCGCAAGGCCAGCGGGATGTGATAGTTCGTGCTGCCCTCGTCCAGCTGAGCCAAAAACCATAGCCGCTGCTGCGCAAAAGACAGCACAAGCGGCTCATGACGCGACACGGCCGCAATCGCCGGCAGGTCTTGTGGACCGGAGCGGCTCAACACCTCGACGATGCTCCCGGCCAGATCGGCCAGCACCGGCTTGGCAAACAGCGTCGTCAGCGGGAGTGCAACACCAATAGCCTGCGAGACCCGGCTCAACAGCCGCACGGCAAGAAGCGAGTGGCCGCCCAGTTCGAAGAAGTTGTCGTGCCGGCCGACCCGCGCCACACCGAGAAGCTCCGCCCAGATCGTCGCCAGCGCGGTCTCGGTCTCGCCCCGCGGCGGCTCATAGGCCGCGCGCGCATAGGCCGCATCCTCAGGCATCGGCAGCGCCTTGCGGTCGAGCTTGCCGTTTGCCGTCAGCGGCAGCGCCGCCAGCCGCACAAATGCAGCCGGCACCATGTAGTCAGGCAGCCGCGCACTCACATGCGCGCGCAACGTGCCGGCAAGCTCGGCTCCATCCAGCGCATCCGATCCAGCCTCCAGCGCACACACCACATAGCCGACCAGACGCTGCTCGCCGGTGCGATCCTGTTGCGCCACGACGACCGCATCGCGCACCCAGGCATGCTCGCAAAGCCGTGCCGCGATCTCGCCCGGCTCGATCCGAAAGCCGCGGATCTTTACCTGCTCGTCGTTGCGGCCCAAAAACGCCAGATTGCCGTCCGGCAGATAGCGCGCCAGGTCGCCGGTCCGGTACAGCCGGTCGCCTTCCACAAAGGGACTGGCGATGAACCGCTCCGCGGTCAGCTCGGGCCGGTTCAGGTAGCCACGCGCAACCCCCGCCCCGCCGATGTAAAGCTCCCCCACCGCCCCAAACGGAACGGGCTCAGCATGACCGTCCAGCAGGTAGATCCGCGTGTTGGCAATCGGGCGGCCAATATGCGGCACAACGTTGTCGATGAAGAGCCGGCCCGAGGTCGCCACGACCGTAGCTTCAGTAGGACCATAGTTGTTTATTAGCTTGTGAGGCGAAGCTAGAGGCGCAGGCACACGCTGGAGACGACCACCGCCAACAAGCAAGTACTCCAATCTGGAATTTACCAGCCTATCTTCCAACGCCATCGTGGCCAGCGGCGTGATCAAAAAGGCGACGTCCAGCGATTGATCACGCCACCATTGTAGCAGAAGGAGAGAATCTCCCGCCAATGCTCTTGGGGGGAGCAGCAATGTGCTGCGGTTACATAGCGCAGACCATAGCTCCCAAGTGCTGGCATCGAATGCTACTCCAGCCGCGAGCGCACAGCAGGTTTCTGGCTGGGGACAAAAGGTTTGCACATGCCATGCTATGAGATTGACCAATCCGCGATGCTCGACCATGACCCCCTTGGGCGTACCGGTTGATCCTGAGGTGTAGATCACATAGGCGAGATGGCGCGAGGTCAGGCCGAGGGCGCGTGGGTCCGGATTGGATTCCGG
>NZ_JBEPQF010000082.1:0-2775 GCF_040547695.1 Bradyrhizobium sp. JR4.3
TCGCTGCGACGATGAAGCCGAAAACCGAGGAGTCCGACGAGCTCTAACGGTTAACTGGAAAGATCAGCGCGCTGCGGCCTACCGCGTAGGGTTACTCCGAATTGGCTGCGACGGGCAGATGTCAGGCTGCGGCCTAGGGCCGGCGCTCAGGTCGACTTACAACCGCTGTCGGAGCGCAGCGGACGATGGCTAAAGGCGAACTTGTTTCGCTTCCCGGGCGCGGTGTGGTCGCGGAAGCGTGGCTGTGTGGAGCTGTCAGAGGGCGACGTGATCGCGCTGCATCTTGTTGTCGAGCGGATCACGGAAGCCGGGCTGAAGGTGCGGCTGTCGGGGCGCCTTCGCGGCTGGGACGGTGCGTCGCCTGTTTGGTCTTTGCTGGTGCGCAAGCGTTAGCGGATCGGGCCCTCCTGAAACGCACGCCGACGATGACGGCTTGGGGTCACCAGCGCCGGTTTGATGGGCGCTTTTTCACTTCCGGTCTGCCCCTTTAGCAGACCATATCTGAGCCAAACCGCACTTCGCCAACGGGCCAACAGCAGACCGAGCACAGAACGCTTTAGTGCTGCTACCGAATGAGCGGCGGGAGGTGCGCCGCGTCAATCAAGATATTTGCGCAGGATTTCGATGAGCCGATCGGGCCCCGTCTGCGGCGGCATGAAGCCGAGATATTCGCCGTTCCGCCCCATTAGATAGATGACGCCCGAGTGATCGATAGCATACTCGCCGCTGCGCTTGTCATCCACCTTCCGGTAGTAGGCCTTGTAGGAATTGGCGACCTGCCTGATCGTGTCGGAAGACCCGGTCAGCCCGATGAAGCTGGGGTAAAATGCCTTGAGGTAATTCGCAAGCACCTCGGTATCACGTTCGGGATCGATCGTGATGAAGATGGGTTGAACTCTTTCGGCTTTGGGCCCCAGCGCGTCCAGCGCCTGCGTGATTGCCATCAGGTCAGTCGGACAGACGTCGGGGCAGGAAGTGTAACCGAAATATACGATCGTCAGCTTGCCGCGAAACTCGGCGGCGCTGCGCATCTTCCCGTATTGGTCAGTCAGGGTGAACGGTCCTCCGATCGGCCCGCGGGCGAACATCAGATCGTCCATCATCTCGGCGGCCGATGGTTGCGGGTCGGCGACCGCCGTCATAGCGCCAATCATGGACGCTGCCACAACAAGCGCGCACGCCGTCAGCCTCGTCACCGCGTGTCCCGTTGATTAAATCCCGAACGTTATGCGTGTGCCCGTCGTTGTGGTCAGCACTTTGCCCGGCATCTGGCGCTGTGCTTCCTGGGTGAAGTTCAGCCCGCTGCAGTGCATCGGGATCAGCACGTCAGGATTGAGCTTTGCGATCTCGGCGACAACCTGCGTAAGATAGTCGGCCGGTGCCGGTCCGAGATGGAAGCCGCCCATGATGGCATGAACCTTGTCGATGCCGGAAACTGCCATCGCCTGCCGCACCGAATTGACGATGCCAACATGACCGCAGGACGAGATGACGATCAGGCCTTTGTCTTTCAGGTTAAAGCAGGTCGCGTGCTCATGGATATGTTCGTCGGGTACGATCTTGCCTTCCATCTCTGCCGGCAAATAGTGGCTGGTATTGCAGCCGGCACCGTCCTTGAGCTGAAATCCCACCAGACTGTTCGGAAGCACCTTCTCGATGCTGCTGCGGGTAATCCTACCAGTGGTAAAGGCCTGACCGCCGATTACGACCGGAGCTTCGCACAGTACAACCTTCACGTTTTGCTTGGCAATGTCCCGGCGATCGAGCGTGCCAAAGTCGGCAAGGTCGCCTCCGCCACCCATCTTAACGTAGCGCGGGCAGAAATTATCCTCGCCACCGGCGTACATCGTGAGGTCAGCCGGCATATCCTTGCGGTGCCGCTCCAGGAAGCCGAGCAGGCCACCCCAATGGTCAAAGTGGCCGTGGCTAATGATCAGCGCGTCGAGCTTGGAAGCATCGAGCTTCAAGAGCTCCATGTTGCCGTTGATCGCCTCCGGCGTCCAACCGAAATCAAGAAGAAAGGTTTTCCTCTCATCGCCGCGCTGCGGCTCCAGGTACAGCGACAACCCCCATTCGCTATGCAACGGCCGCTTCGGATCGGCCGGACGGCCGGGCTCGGTCCTCACTCCGCTCACATCTTTCGGCTTAAAGAAGATGTCGCTCGCGCTGTCGACGAGAACCCGGACGCTGAGCTTGTCGATGGTTGGGACCTCGATCGGGCCAGCCTTGGCTACCTCTAGACAGGAAAAGCTGCCCGCCGCGGTCGTAAGCGTCAGGCCAGCGGAAATCTTCAAAGCATCCCGTCGGCTGAAATTCATCATGAGCAATTCTCCATCGGCAATTCGCGCCCGCATAAAGTGTTGCCCTTCAATTACAGGCGCAATCGGTTGCGCTGTCAACGCTAGACGGGATCGTCGCGGCTGACGTCGGCTGTGGGTCAAAATGCGAAGAACTCAACTTGAGCAAATTTGGGCCGCCATGCCTCGCTGAGCGGACCTCAAGAGCGCCGCTACTTCGCTGACGGGCCACAAGCGCGAGTACATGGAGGGCTTCGGCTTTGTCCGGGTCGGACCAGACGACTTCGCCGATTTGGCAACTCTTGGCGTATAGCTAAATTGCTGCAATTCACGTTGTTGAAGGCCAGAAGATATCCACTCCTCCACATTCAAACGACTATCGTATTGAAGCTTCGTTCTAATTCTGGCTCGATAGTGAGTGCGCTACCGCCTACCTACGGTGCCAACCTACGGGTCATCGAAAAAACTGCCAAGACGC
>NZ_JBEPQF010000083.1:0-2773 GCF_040547695.1 Bradyrhizobium sp. JR4.3
GAACGTCGACCTCGTAGACAAGAGCGAGCCTCGCAGGCTGTCGGTAACGAGCTGAACCCTTGTGCCAGCAACCGCAATCAGACAAGAGGTTGCACTTGCGCTTTGCGGACTACCGCTTCTTAAAATCCGTTAGCTTGCGATGTAGTAGCCCTGTCTCTGAACGGCGAGGTTAATGTCCTCGCTGACGCTCGCCACGTTTTTCTTCTTACGCCATCCGCCTTAAGGAATTGGCAAGCCATTGCGCACAACCAACAGATCACGCTTGGTGTTCAGATACACATCGAACATTCTACAGGCTCCCCAGCCGCCGTCAGAGTATGGCGGGGAGCAGAAATGGCAACTGCTCCGCCCGGCCACGATGGACAGGCAAGCCGCTACAGATTGCTGTGGTTGGCATGGCGGGCACAACGGAGGCGACGACGCGGCCAAGGTCTCACCGTAAGGACCTGCGATGTCGGAGTTCCGCCCAGAAGCGGACATTCGGGCTCGCCTTCAGCAAGTCCGCTTTGTGCACAACACAAGGCGACATGCCAATGGGCAGGGAATGCTCCGATGAGCGGCAGTGGTGGCATGGTAGACACGATCGAACCCGCAGGGCATTACCAGCGGCACTTGGCGGCCAAGCAGGCTCACCGTCGATCAGGCGAAGGGGCGACCCGGTTGGCTTCGCTGCCAGCGGATGCCAAAAACTCATTTAGCAGGTGTCGCTTGATCCTGATCGGTTCACGCACGCCTTGGGAAGCGAGCAAGAGAACGCGCTCGGCAACTTCCAGAGCAGATCGCTGCTGCTGGCGAGTGAATGACGGACTGGAAAGAACGTCGTCTAGAACGTCGCGGAGCAAATGTACTGTTGCCGTGTCGTAGGCCATGCGCCAAATACCCGGGTTGTCGAAACAATATGCGCCGTAGCGGTGGCGCAAGGGAAACGCAGTGAGGCGTCGCCGGGCTCGAAATAAAGCGTCCCGGCAGCGCTTATTCTCTAACTGAGCGCTGAAATCCCAGTTGTGCTGAATTATGCAATGGTCATGCCACAAGTTTGTGACGCCGGTTCGCGCGGGGGCTCCCATGCTGCAGTCCAACGGTCGACCAGAAGCCCCCGCTCGCGATTTAATGCACGTTGGCGGGCATTTGGTTCCCTGCAAGTCCTTAACAGAAACAAGGAATTGCCACTAAACATCTGAGCCGGGTGTTGCGGCTTGGCTACATCAACCTGCAGGCGAACGGGATACCATTTAGTCCTTAGGTGGGCGTCGTGCCTTTTTTGAACTTCTTCTGGGGAGATTTCTCGTAATGAAAAAGCTTCTGATTGTCGCGGCCGGGATGATGGCTGTGGCTCTATCCGGCCCTGCGTCGGCGGCTGATTTGGCGGCTCGCCCCTACACTAAAGCGCCGCCGCCGGTGGTCGCTCCGATCTATGACTGGACCGGTTTCTACATCGGCGCCAACGGCGGCTGGGGCCAAACCCACAGCTGTGTGGATTTCGTTACGCTCGCAGGGACAGTTGCGGGTGGTTGCGCTGATCGCTCCGGAGGTCTTGTTGGCGGACAGATCGGGTATCGCTGGCAAACCAATCAGTTTGTGTTGGGACTGGAAGCACAGGGCGATTGGGCTGACATCAAGAATACGCGCGTCAGCCTGATCGATCCGCTGATTTCGACCACAGGGAAAACCGATGGCATTGGCCTCTTCACGGCCCAACTCGGTTGGGCATGGAACGCATCGCTGCTCTACGTGAAGGGCGGCGCGGCCGTCACTCACAATCGCTTTGACGTGTTCAACAACATCACCGGGGTCGGACTCGCCTCGGCAGGTCACACGCGCTGGGGCGGCGCCCTTGGTGTGGGCTGGGAATATGGTTTCGCACCGAACTGGTCGGTCGGTGTTGAATATGACCATCTCTGGATGGGGCGTGACAACTCCTCCTTCGCAGGCGTGGTCACGCCCGGTGGGGTCACCCTCTTAGGCGACGGGGTCAAGCAGGACGTGGACATGGTCACCGTGCGCTTTAACTATCGCTTCGGCGGATTGGGAACACCTCCTGTCGCCGCGAGATACTGACTTCATCTAGACGCTTTTGTCAGGACAGTGGGCCGGGCATTTTGCCCGGCCTTTTGTTTAAAGCCATGTCTGAGAAAGATACAAAGCGCGCATCAGATCCAGACTGAACCGCCGAGAGGTTGCGGAATGCCTCAATGCCGCATTCGAGACTGGCGACATCGCCGATATGTGTCGTGCGATTGAGGATGCTGTCCGTGTGCACAACATTTCGGAGCTCGCGCGACGTTCTGGGAATCACACAAACAAGCCTTTACCGCGTCGTTCGCAGGCGGCAAGGCGCATCCGAATTTCAGCACCGTCTTGAGCGTTTTGCACGCGATGGTTTTTCGGTTGCACGTTGACCCTGCGCGTGCACGCTCAGGCGAGGACGACGCATCACAAAGGCTCAAGCGTCGGCCCCACTTCCGCATCGGGTCAACGAGCGAAATCGGAAGTCGCGGCCTTGCGGCGGGATGTCTGCTTTGCCCCGGATTGTGTTGCCAAACGCCGGTTGAGACGACTCGCGAACCGTGATTCCGTTGGTTTGAGGCGGCATTTGCGGGAGCAGCGGATGTTAGGTCGGCAGGAGAGCGGTCAGGGCCAGTTCTTTTACTCCTTTGATCTCGACAAGGTGGTGCCGGTTGATCACCTGGTACGGCAAATCGACGGTTTTCTGGACCTGAGTTGGGTGCACAACGAGCTCGCTCCATTCTACTCCCACACTGGCCGGCCTTCG
>NZ_JBEPQF010000084.1:0-2737 GCF_040547695.1 Bradyrhizobium sp. JR4.3
GCCGAGGACCGCGCCAATCCCAAAACGCCCGAGCAGAGAGCTGCCGAGCGCCGCAGGACCAATCGTGGCAAGCTGCCGGAGCATTTGCCACGCATCGTCGAAACGCTGATGCCGACTGCAACCTGCTGCCCGTCCTGCAAAGGCGATCTCGTTGAGATTGGCAGCGATGAGAGCCAAAGGCTCGACGTCGTTCCGGTGCAGTACCGGGTGATCGTAACCCGCCGGCCCAAGCTGGCCTGCCGCGCCTGTCATGGCGTGGTCCTCCAGCACGCCGCGCCCGAGCGATTGATCAAGGGTGGACTGCCCACCGAGCGGCTCGTCGCGCATGTGATCGACGCCAAGTATCATTGGCATTTGCCGCTCTATCGTCAGGCGCAGATGCTGGCGACGCACGGTATCGCCATCGATCGTTCCACGCTCGCCTTCTGGGTCGGCTATGCCGCCCAGGAATTGAAGCCCTTGTGGCATCGTCTGCGCGAGCTGCTGCTCGTGTCCCCGAAGCTCTGTGTCGATGAGACCCCGGCGCCGGTGCTGGATCCGGGGCGCGGCAGGACCAAAACCGGCTACTTCTGGGCACTCTCGCGCGATGACAGGCCTTGGGCCGGACCTGACCCACCTGGCGTGGTTTACGCCTATGCACCGGGCCGCGGCGCCGTTCATGGCTTGAGGCTGCTTGAGGGCTATCGTGGCATCATCCACTGCGATGGCTATGAGGCTTACAAGACCATGACCCGAGAGACGCGTGCGGACGCGCTGTCGGGCACGCTCGCCTTCTGCTGGTCGCATCTACCGCGCCAGTTTGTGAAGATCGAACGCGAGGCTTCGCCGGCGCCGGCTCCGGTTGCCCGCGAGGCCCTCGAGCGCATCGCCCAACTCTACGCGGTCGAGAAAGCACTCCGCGGCCGATCTGATGCCGAGCGTCGCGCGGGCCGACAAGCGCATGCCCGGCCTCTGGCTGCAGCCTTGAAGCAGTGGTTTGAGGCAAAACTTGATCACCTTGCGCAGAAGAGCGACACGGCGAAGGCTTTGCGTTATGCGCTGCGTCATTGGGACGGCCTGACGCTCTACCTTGATGACGGGCGCATCGAGATGGATACGAATGCGGTCGAGCGTGCGATGCGGCCGATCAAGCTCAACGCCAAGAACTCCCTTTTTGCCGGTTGCGACGAGGGTGCCGAGAGTTGGGCAGTACTAGCTTCGTTGATCGAGACCTGTAAGCTCAACAGCGTCAGCGCCGAGCACTGGCTCTCCGACGTCCTCTCTAAGCTCGTCAATGGCTGGCCTGCGGCGCGACTGGACGAACTGCTTCCGTGGTCGTCGACCTACACGATGCATGCACACGACCCGAGGCTGGCGGCATGAGCCTCAACACGACCGCCGTCCGGATCAAGGTGACCCTCAAGGACGTGAAACCGGAGGTGATGCGATGCCTCGTCGTGCCGCTCACGCTGCGCCTTGATCGGCTGCATCTGACGCTTCAGGCGGCGTTTGGCTGGACGAATAGCCATCTCTTTGAGTTCCTGGCTGGCGAAGGACGTTGGGGTATCCCCGATCCCGATGGTGATTTTGGTCCCCAGCCCATCGATGCCCGCAAGGCGCGGCTCAGCGATATCGTTCACGAGACCGGCGCCAAGACGATCCATTATCTCTACGACTTCGGCGACAGCTGGGATCATGTGATCAAGCTCGAAAAATGGTTCGACGACACGCCGACAGAGGGTCTGCCCTTCTTGCTCCAGGCCGCCGGCCGTTGTCCTCCGGAAGACGTCGGCGGTGCGCCAGGCTATGCTGAATACCTCGATGCCCTCCGCGACCCCACCCATCCGGAGCACGAACACATGCGCCTCTGGGGGCCCGAACACTTCGATCCCAACGTCATCGACAGCAAGGCGCTCGAGGCCGCCGTCAACGCTTTGTCCGAAATTTGGAAGCCGCGGCGCCGCGTCACGCGCTCAAAATAGGCGTCAAGCACCAATCAAAAAGGGCCGCAGAGCTACGCTTACGTTTGATGGACACCAAGATTGGGTGTTTTATCGAGCCAGAGGTGGGTCATGCAGAGACGGAAGTTCAGTCGAGAGTTCAAGATCGAGGCGGTCAAGCTCGTCAGGGACCGCGGGGTATCTGTGGCGCAAGCCGGCCGAGACCTGGGCGTTCATGAGAACGTGCTGCGCAAATGGGTGAAGGAGTTCGGCTTCGACTCTGTGCAGTGCCTGCAAGTCAAGTTGTTCGGCCGAGTTCAATGGGACAAAGCGCATGGTCGGGGCTGCGTCGCCTCTGCGATGGCTTCGGCATCACGGAAGTCATTCTTGTGGCCCTTGAGGTATGGCTTCACATACTGTGCCGGCAAGAGCCGTACTTGATGGCCTAATTTCTCCAGCTTGCGCCCCAGGTGGTGTGCTCCTGAACAAGCCTCCATTCCGATCAGGCAGGCTGGAACATTAGCCAGCGACTGCTCAAGCTGATTTCTCGATCGCTTCTTGCGTAGGATGATTGCACCCGTGGCATCGAATCCCACCACATGGAATGTGTTCTTGCCTAGGTCGATACCGATCGTGACAATGTTCGTATGGGACATGGCTCGTGCTCCTTCTCTTGCCGGAGGCTTAACGTTGCCGCTGAGAGCGGGCGTGGTCCATGCCATTAACTCGTAAGGCGCGGCGGCCTTGCCTTTGCCGATGCATTCCACCTCCGGGGCATGGAAGGAATAAAGCTTCCAGCCGCGCTGGCGCTGCTGCTG
>NZ_JBEPQF010000085.1:0-2558 GCF_040547695.1 Bradyrhizobium sp. JR4.3
AGGACTAAACCGCTCGCGCGGTAGGCACGACGGCCGGCAGCGCGGCTGAGAGGATAGCGCAACGAGGCGTCCTGTCTTGAGATGAGGGGTTCGCAACCTTCACCCAAGACAGGAGCATCCCCATGACCGACGAGGCCACGAGCCCGTTGCGGCGGCGCATGATCGAAGACATGACGATCCGCAAGTTCGCGCCGAAGACCCAACATGACTATGTGCAGAGGGTCAAGAACTTCGCGGTATTCCTCGGGCGATCGCCGGAAACGGCGAGTTTTGAGGACGTGCGGCGCTACCAGCTGCATCTGGCATCGAGCGGCGTTGGCGTGCCGACTATCAACCAGACCGTCTCGACGCTGCGGTTCTTCTTCAAGGTTACGCTCAAGCGCAACGAGATCGTCGAGCACACCCACGTCATTCACGAGCCGCGCAAGCTGCCGGTGGTGCTGAGCCCGGAAGAAGTCGCGCGCCTGCTCGATGCGGCACCGGGGCTCAAGTACAAGGCGGCGCTCAGCGTAGCCTATGGCGCCGGCCTGCGGGCCAACGAGGTCGTCTCGCTCAAGATCTCCGACATCGACAGCAAGCGGATGATCATCCGGGTCGAACAGGGCAAGGGCGGCAAGGACCGTAACGTCATGCTCTCCCCACACCTGCTCGATCTGCTGCGCGCCTGGTGGAAGGCGGCACGGCCACAGGGCTGGCTCTTCCCTGGCCGCGATCCGGCCCAGCCGATGACCACGCGCCAGCTCAACCGCGCCTGCCACGCCGCTGCCCAGATGGCGGAGATCAACAAGCGGGTCTCGCTGCACACCTTGCGGCACAGCTTCGCCACTCATCTCTTGGAGCAGAACATCGACGTGCGCGTGATCCAGGTTCTGCTCGGTCACGCCAAGCTCGATACGACCGCGCTCTACACCCGCGTCGCCACCAAGACGATCAGCGAGGTCATGAGCCCGTTGGAGCACATCGCGATCAAGCTGAAGGAGGCCCGGCCGCCCGGCTGACGCGAGGCCGGCGTGTCTCGTCCGGCTCTGGAGGTTGCGGATATCTTCCGCGACCGTGGCCCGGCATGGCGGCAGGCCCATGCCGGCCGTGTCAGCCTCGACCAGTTGAAGGTGATGTCGGCGATCGAGAGCTGCCGCACGGCGGCGCTCGGCGGCCATGTCGCGCGCTGCGAGGACTGCGCCTACACGTCCATCGCCTACAATTCCTGCCGCAACCGGCACTGCCCGAAGTGCCAGGGCGCCGCGGCGAAGCAGTGGCTCGCCGACCGCCAAGCCGAGCTGCTGCCGGTGCCATATTATCACGTCGTGTTCACGCTGCCGGCTCGGATGGCCGACATCGCCTACCACAACAGGGCTGCCATCTACGATCTGCTGTTCAAGGTCTCGGCCGAGACGATGCTGACGATCGCCGCAGACCCGAAGCATCTGGGCGCCAGGATCGGCATCACGTCCGTGCTGCACACCTGGGGCTCGGCCATGACCCACCACCCGCATGTGCACATGATCGTGCCGGGCGGCGGCATCTCGCCCGACGGACAGCGCTGGGTGTCCTGCCGGCCGGGGTTCTTCCTGCCGGTGCGCGTGCTCTCACGCCTGTTCCGGCGGCTGTTCCTGGAGCGCCTCGCCGCCCTCCACCAGGCCGGGCGCCTGAGCTTCTTCGGCAACGACGCTCATCTCGCCGCGGCGCAGTCATTCGCCGCTTTGCTCGCAGAGTCGCGCAAGACGGATTGGGTCGTCTACGCCAAGCGTCCGTTCGGCGGTCCCGACGCCGTGCTGGCCTATCTGTCGCGCTATACCCACCGCGTGACCATCACCAACAGCCGCCTGATCGCCTTCGACCGGCACGATGTCACCTTCAGATGGAAGGATTATCGGGTCGAAGGCCGCGACCGGCAAAAGCGGATGACGCTCGCCACAGACGAGTTCATCCGCCGCTTCCTCATCCACGTGCTGCCAAAAGGCCTTCACCGCATCCGCCATTACGGCCTGCTCGCACGGGGCGTCTGCGCCGACAATGTCGCACGCGCGCGCGAACTGCTCGCCGTCAGCGATCGTGAGGATGAACCGACCGAGACCATCGTCGACAGCGGCAAGCCACCGTGTCCATGCTGCGGCGGCCGCATGATCGTCATCGAGGTTTTTGAGCGAGGTGCAATGCCGCACCGCCAATCGACCGCGCCAATCAGCGCCATCAGGATCGACACCTCATGACCGCGCATCGGCCATTCCGCAAAGCTGTTCGTCATGCCCGCCGCTCATCGACCGGCCACGGCGCAGCGCACCCGAACGCTCATCGGTCGTCGCCCATCCGTCGATCATTGATCGCGTTCGACAACGTCCACCGCCCATTCGATGATAGCGACAGCGTCGTGCCGCGCGCTGCACCGGTTCGAACTCCATCACCAAGCTCGCCTGCAGCGCTCAAATCCCCATAGAGCCTGCCGCATCAGTCCTGCCCACCATGCGCGGTTTCCTCCCTTGGAGGCTTTCGGACGCCGGCCGCCCGAATGTGCCGCGCCGTCAATCATGCGGCCGGCATCCGAAACCCTTCACACAAGC
>NZ_JBEPQF010000086.1:0-2181 GCF_040547695.1 Bradyrhizobium sp. JR4.3
GGCAGATCTACGATTGGCGGCGGCGGTTTCGACAGCGAGGCATGTTGCCGCCGTGCGGGGCGTCCCCGCCGACATTCGCGCCGCTGGTCGTGGAACATGCGTTGGAGGAGCGTCAGACTCCGGCGATCAAGCTTGAGATCGCGATCGGTGATGTCGTGCTGCGGACGGATACGGACATTGATGGTGAGCAGCTCTCCCGGGTGATCCGTGCGGTGCGAGCGTCACGATGATTGCGGCCGGTGCTGATCTGAAGATTTACGTTGCAATGCGGCCGATCGACTTCCGCTGTGGCCACGATGGGCTTGCGGCAAAGGTGCAGGAGGTGCTCCGTCTCGATCCGTTCAGCGGCGCAGCCTTCGTGTTCCGATCCAAACGAGCGGACCGGATCAAGATTTTGGTCTGGGATCGAACGGGCCTGGTGTTGGTGCACAAGCGCCTCGAAGGTTGCAAGTTCGTTTGGCCAACGATCGCGGACGGCGTGATGCGGATATCGCCGGCGATGTTCGCTGCCTTGTTCGAAGGGCTGGATTGGAGATTGGTCCGCCCGGAAGAAGCACGGCGCCCGCAGGCGGCGGGATAACTGCGGCAGAATGACTCGGCAGCTATTTTGATCGTGGCACACGCGGCGGCGATGTGCTCGAAATAGCGCATGAGCATCGCGGCGCTGCGCGACGAAAACGAACGCCTGAAGGCGCTTTTGACGCAAACGCAGGCGGCCTTGAGCGAGCATCAGGGGGCGCTGGCGGCGTCGGAAGAAGCCCGACGCCGCCTGGAGATCATTCTTGGCGAATTGCGACGCGACAGGTTCGGCGCGAAATCCGAGAAGCTGCGACCAGATCAGTATCATTTGCCGCTCGAAGACGTGGAGATCGCGCAAGGCATACTGGATGCCGCGCAGGAGAGAGCCGAGGCGGTGATCCAGGGCCGATCACGGAACGCGCCAGATCATGATTCTCATCGCAATCGCGGCTGCTTGCCTGTCCATTTGCCGCGGGTGGAACGGATCATCGAGCCTGCAAGCACGCTTTGCCCGTGCGGTTGCGGCGCCATGACGAAGATCGGCGAGAACGTTAGCCAGCGTCTTGACGTGATCCCGGCGCAATGGCGCGTGCTGGTCACGCGCCGCCCGAAATATATCTGTCGCCGCTGCTCGGGCCCCGTCGTGCAGGCGCACGCACCGGAGCACGTCGTGCCCGGCGGGCTGCCGACCGAAGCGGCCATCGCGCACGTGATCGTCTCCAAATTTGGCGACCATACGCCATTTTACCGTCAGGCCGAGATCTATGCGCGCCAGGGGATCCGGCTTGATCGGGCGACACTGGGCAACTGGTCTGGCCGCGCCTGCTTCCATCTTCAGCCCATCGCCGACCACATGCGCCACCACCTGGCCATGGCGGATCGGCTGTTCATGGATGAGACCAAGGCGCCGGTACTCGATCCCGGGCGCGGCCAAACGAAGAAAGGCTACTTCTGGGCGATCGCCTCAGACGACCGCGGCCACAGCGGGCCAAGTCCGCCGATCGTGCTGTTCCGATATGCCCCCGGTCGCAGCGGTGCCTTTGCCGAGCAGTTCCTCGACGGCTTTGGCGGACGCTACCTGCAATGCGATGCCTATGACGGGTATGACCGGTTGAACGAAGTCGTTCGACCGCAAGGGCCATGGACGCTCGTGCATTGCTGGAGCCATTTGCGCCGGCGCCTCGTCAAATTGGTGCGCAACAGCAAGTCACCGATCGCCGAGGCCGCTGTTCGGCACATCGCGCAGCTTTACGCCATCGAAGCCATGGTGCGCGGCTCATCGCCGGACATCCGGTTGGCCGCGCGCAAGGAGCACTCGCTGCCAATGGTAGCCGCGTTAAAGTCGTGGTTCGAGAAACAGCTGTCGATGATCTCCAGCGGTTCGACCCTCGCCGAGGATATTCGCTATGCGCTCAATCATTGGCAGGGGCTGACCCGCTTCCTCGAAGACGGGCGTCTCGAGCTCGACACCAACCCGGTCGAGAACGCCATCCGGCCAGTCTGCTTGACCAGGAAAAACGCTCTCTTCGCCGGTCATGAAATCGGGGCAGAAAACTGGGCCTTGCTCGCGTCGATCGTCGCCACCTGCAAGCTCAACGACGTCAATCCGGCCGCCTACATCGCCGAAACACTCGAGGCGATCATCGACGGCCATCCCCATAG
>NZ_JBEPQF010000087.1:0-2041 GCF_040547695.1 Bradyrhizobium sp. JR4.3
GTGACGAGCCCGAGCGGGACCGCCTTGGGCTGGGACGAGCCGGCGCGGAACACCAGGAGCGAGGTGGTCTGCTCGCCACTTCCGATGCTGTGAGCCCCGTTCTCGCTGTTCATGTCATGGGCCGAGGAGCCGGCGGCGCCGAGCGCCTTGGCAATGCCGTTGGGGTCGATGATCATGATGACCGCGCCGTCGCCCAGGATGGTATTGCCCGAGAACATGTCGATGTGACGCAGCTTCGTCGACATCGGCTTGACCACGATTTCTTCGGTGTGGAACACGCCGTCGACGACGATGCCGAAGGTCTGGCTGCCGACCTGCGTCACCACGATGAAGCCGTTCTCGGGATCGGAGACGGCGCCGTCGTCGATCTTGAGCAGCTTCTTGAGATGGATCAGCGGCAGCAGCTTGTTGCGCAGCCGGAGAACCGCGGTGTCCTTGATGCGCTCGATGCGGTGCTCCGAGTTGGCGCGGGCCCGCACCAGCTCGACCACGGAGAGCTGCGGGATCGCGAAGCGGTCGCCGGCGGCTTCCACGATCAGCGCGGAGACGATGGCGAGCGTCAGCGGGATCTTGATGGTGACGGAGGAGCCTTCGCCGGCGACCGACTTGATGTCGATGGTGCCGCCGATCTGGTCGATATTGGTGCGCACCACGTCCATGCCGACGCCGCGCCCCGACACCGAGGTGATGGCGGCCGCAGTGGAGAAGCCCGGCGCGAAGATGAACTTGTGGATCTGGGCTTCGCTCATCTTCTCGAGCTCGGCCTCGGTGACCAACCCTGAGGAGATCGCCTTGGCCTTGATCCTGTCGGTGTTCAGGCCACGGCCGTTGTCGGCGATGCAGATGATGATGTGGCCGCCCTCGTGATAGGCGGACAGGCGGATGGTGCCCTGCTCGCCCTTGCCGCCGGCGAGACGCTCGGCCGGAGTCTCCAGGCCATGGTCGGCGGAGTTGCGCACCATATGGGTGAGCGGGTCCTTGATCAGGTCGAGCACCTGGCGGTCGAGCTCGGTGTCGGCGCCGTGCATCTCCAGCTCGATCTGCTTGCCGAGTTCGCTCGAGAGGTCGCGAACGATGCGGGGCAGCTTCTGCCAGGCATTGCCGATCGGCTGCATGCGCGTCTTCATGACGCCTTCCTGCAGCTCGGCGGTGACGTTGGACAGCCGCTGCAACGGCACCTTGAACTCGGTGTCCTCGTTGCGGCGGGAGATCTCCAACAGCTGGTTGCGGGTCAGCACCAGCTCGGAGACCATGGTCATCAGATGCTCCAGCGTATCCACGTTGACGCGGATCGACTGGTTGGCGATGCTGGCGCCCTCGCCGGCGCCCTCGTCGGCGATCGACTTCTTCGGCGCGGCCTTCTCCTTGGGCGCCTTGGCTTCCTTCGCTACTTCCTTGGCGACAGGCGCCGGAGCTTCAGCGGCGGGTGCGGGCTCAGCCTTGACCTCAACCTTGGCAACCGGGGCCGGGACTTCGATCGGGGTTTCTCGGAAGGCGCGCTCGAGCTCGTCGAGCGACACTTCGCCCGGACGCAGCGGGCGCTCCAGGGTCTGGTCGGCCAGCACGCCGGAGGTCGGCGCGGCTTCAACGGCGACAGACGCTTCCGGCACCAGCGGCGGCGCTTCAGCCACGGGAGCAGCAGCACCCGCCGCCATGGCCGCCATGCCCTGCTCAACCATCGCTTCCAGCTTGTCGATGAGATCGCGGTCGGTGCCCTCGGGCTCGGCTTCGGTCGCCTCGAGGCCTGACAGGATTTCCTTGATGCGGTCGATCGAGGCCAGGATCACCGTCACCGCGCCGGCCGTCACCGGCATGCCGTCACGGAATTTGCTCATCAGCGTCTCGCCGGCATGCGCCAGCGCTTCCAGCCGCGGCAATCCGAGGAAGCCGCACGTGCCCTTGATGGTGTGGACCAGCCGGAAGATGTTATCCAGGATCTTGGCGTTGTTCGGCTCCTGCTCGAACTTCACCAGCTGATTGTCCACGGTGTCCAGGCTCTCACTGGTTTCCGTCAAAAACTCCCGCAACAGATCATCCATGA
>NZ_JBEPQF010000088.1:0-2011 GCF_040547695.1 Bradyrhizobium sp. JR4.3
ACCTCTACGTCGAATGGCGCCACGGCATCACGGCGACCATGCGGCAGACCCACGCGGCCGGCGAAAAGCTGTTCGTGGACTTCGCCGGCGATACCGTGCCGGTGTTCGACGGGCTTACCGGGGAGGTGCGCGCCGCCAAGATCTTCGTCGCGGTCATGGGAGCGTCGAACTACACATTCGTCCAAGCCCGGTTCAGCGAGGCGCTGCCCGACTGGATCGGCGCCCATGTGGATGCGCTCACCTTCCTGGGCGGAGTGCCGAAGGCGCTCGTCTGCGACAATCTGAAGGCCGGGGTGACGGTGGTGAGCCGCTACGAGCCAGGCGTCAACCGGACTTACCAGGATCTTGCCACCCATTACGGCACCACCATTATGCCGGCGCGGCCCCGCAAGCCGCGCGACAAAGCCAAGGTGGAGGCGGCGGTTCTTATCGTCCAGCGATGGATTTTGGCGCGGCTGCGCAACCGGCGCTTCTTCTCGCTCGCCGAGTTGAACGTTGCGATCCGCATCCTGGTCGACGAACTCAACGCCCGCCTGATGCGCAAGCTCGGTGCCAGCCGCCGCGAGTTCTTCGACACCATCGATCGTCCGGCCCTGATGCCGCTGCCGGCCGAACCCTATCAGTACGCCGAATGGCGTCGTGCCCGTGTAGCGCCGGATTACCATGTCGAGGTTCAGGGGCACTTCTACTCGGTGCCATCCCGCCTGATCCGCCAGGTCGTCGAGGTGCGGGCCACCGAGGCAACCATCGAGGTGTTCCATCGCGGCACCCGGATCGCCAGCCACGCACGCTCAGGCGTCAGGCGCCGCCACACCACGATCCCCGAGCACATGCCGAGCGCACATCGCCGATACGCCTTCTGGACGCCGGCACGTCTGCTGGCCGCCGCCGAGAAGATCGGTCCGTCCACGATCGCGCTGTGCCAGGCGATCATGCGGACAAAGCCCCATCCCGAGCAGGGCTTCCGATCCTGTCTCGGCATCCTGCGGTTGGAAAAGACCTATGGGACGCAACGTCTGGAAGCCGCGTGCCGCCGTGGGATCAGCATCGGCTCAGCGAGCTATCGGTCGATCGCCTCGATCCTCAAGACCGGCCTGGACAAAGCCTTCCTTCCCGACACCGCCCCCGAGGCCGATCCCATCCAGCACGGCAACATCCGTGGCCGCGGCTACTACCACTGACCACCAACAAGGAGACCTTATGCTCAGCAACCACACCCACGAACGTCTCGCTGCTCTCGGGCTCGCCGGCATGGCCAAGGCCTTCGACGATCAGCAACGCCAACCGGACGTTACCGCGCTGACCTTCGAGCAGCGCCTCGGCCTGATGATCGATCGCGAAGCAACCGAGCGAGAGAACAAAAGGCTCATCGTGCGCCTGAAGTTCGCCTCGCTACGGCAGGCCGCAATCGTCGAAGATGTCGATCTGCGCGCTCCGCGCGGCATCGACCGCGCCTTCTTTGCCAAGCTCGTCGATGGCGATTGGATCAGCCGCAAGCAAAATTTGCTCATCACCGGGCCGACCGGCGTCGGCAAGAGCTGGATCGCCTGCGCACTCGGCCACAAGGCATGCCGCGATAATCGATCCGTCTTATATCATCGCCTGCCAAGGCTGTTCGAAGCTCTTGCGCTCGCCCGCGGGGACGGACGCTATGCGCGGCTCCTCAAGACACTATCGAGGGTCGATTTGCTCATCCTCGATGATTGGGGCCTCGCACCGCTTACCGGCGAGCAGCGTCGCGATCTCCTCGAAGTCGTCGACGATCGACACCAGCGCGGATCGACCATCATCACCAGCCAGGTGCCGATCGAAAATTGGCATGAGGTCATCGCCGACCCGACCATCGCCGACGCCGTCCTGGATCGGCTCGTCCACAATGCTCACCGCCTCACACTCAAGGGAGACAGCATGCGAAAGATCACTGCGCAGCGCGCCAATCTTGACGCAGCCAAGAAAACCTGACCCAACTCCTCATGCCGGCAACGACACTCCGGCCGCCTTCGTCGGAACA
>NZ_JBEPQF010000089.1:0-2006 GCF_040547695.1 Bradyrhizobium sp. JR4.3
CGCGTATTTTGGGGTGCCGCAAATCACTAAAACTATGATTCACTTCGTCTCATGGATGCTGATCGCGCCGCTCTTGCCGAAGAAAACGCCGCGCTGAAAGCGGAGCTGGCGGTAGCGCGGGCAAAGGCGTCGGAGGACGCCGCGCTGATTGTGCAGCAGACCTTGCGGATAGCGAAGCTCGAGCGCCAGGTTTACGGCCAGAAATCGGAGCGCTCGGCGCGGTTGATCGACCAGCTGGCGCTTACCTTCGAAGAATTGGAAGCTAACGCGACGGAAGACGAATTGGCGGCGGAGCAGGCAGTCGCCAAAACGACTACGGTTGACGGATTTACGCGCAAGCGCGCTGAGCGCAACACGTTCCCAGACCACCTTCCGCGCGAGCGGGTGGTGATCGATCCGCCGACGGCGTGCGAATGCTGCGGCGGCAATCGCTTGCGCAAGCTCGGCGAAGATGTGACCCGAACGCTGGAATCGGTGCCGCGTCAGTGGAAGGTAATCGAGACGGTGCGCGAGAAGTTCTCTTGCCGCGACTGCGAGAAGATCAGCCAGGCACCGGCGCCATTCCATGTGATCCCGCGAGGGTGGGCGGGGCCGAGCCTGCTGGCCATGCTGCTCTATGAGAAGTTCGGCCAGCATCAGCCTCTGAACCGGCAAACCGAGCGTTACGCGTTGGAAGGCGTGCCGATCAGTCTGTCGACCGCAGCCGACGCCGTCGGAGCGTGCTGCACGGTATTGGAGCCGCTGTTGCGTCTGTTGGAAGCCCACGTCATGGCATCCGAACGCCTCCACGGCGACGACACCACCGTGCCCGTGCTGGCCTTGGGCAAGTGCGATGTCGCTCGATGCTGGGTCTATGTAAAGGACGACCGCCCCTTCGGCGGCTCAGATCCGCCGGCGGCAATGTTCTATTACTCGCGCGATCGAAGGGGCGAGCATCCGCAGGCGCATCTGGCCAACTATAGCGGTATCCTGCAGGCCGACGCCTTCGGCGGATACACCAAACTCTACGAGCCCCCGCGAAGTCCTGGGCCTATCAGGGAGGCGGCCTGTTGGGTGCATGCCCGGCGCCCGTTCTTCGCCATGGCGGATCTTGAGGAAAACGCGCGACGTAAGGCTGCTGGCAAGAAGGAGATCGCCCTCTCGCCGATTGCGATCGAGATCGTGCGTCGCATCGACGCCCTCTTCGCAATCGAGCGCACGATCAATGGCCAAGGCGCCGACCACCGAGAGGCTGTCCGCCAGGCGCAGAGCGCTCCGTTGGTTGCCGATCTGGAAGCCTATATGCGTGAGCAGTGCGCCAAGCTCTCCCGCGGTCACGATCTGGCCAAGGCCATGAACTACATGTTCAAGCGCTGGGGCTCCTTCACACGCTTCCTCGACGATGGCCGCGTCTGTCTCTCGAACAACGCCGCCGAAAGAGCGCTGCGCGGCATCGCATTGGGCAGAAAGTCTTGGTTATTCTGCGGGTCCGACCGCGGAGGGCGTCGTGCCGCCGCCATGTATAGCCTCATCGTCTCTGCGAAGATGAACGACGTCGATCCTCAGGTCTGGCTTGCCGATGTACTCGCTCGCATCGCCATCCACCCCGCCCACAGGCTCGATGAGCTGCTGCCCTGGAACTGGAAGATTGCGCAACAGCAAGGCCTCGCGGCGCAGGCGGCTTGATGGGGCCCGTCAACAAAGTCAGCCACGTGTTTACCCTCGGCCATGTCGCCGAGATGCTTGGAGAAGACGAGGAATGGCTGTTCGAGGTCGCCGAAGAAATGGACCCCGAGGATGGCCAGCTATGGGTCGTGGGCGTCGGTGAAGATGGGGTGATGGCGTTCACCGATGAGGGGATCGAGAACCTCAAAGAGCTGATCGCAATCCACAAAGAGGACCCTAGCATCATCGAAAAACGCCGCCAAGTGCTCGCTGCGACGATGAAGCCGAAAACCGAGGAGTCCGACGAGCTCTAACGGTTAACTGGAAAGATCAGCGCGCTGCGGCCTACCGCGTAGGGTTAC
>NZ_JBEPQF010000090.1:0-1580 GCF_040547695.1 Bradyrhizobium sp. JR4.3
ACCGGTACGGCCTCGGCCTTCACCGCGGCACGTAGCGCCGGCACGGGTGGCATCAACGGCAAGAGCTTGACCTTCAGCTCCTTCAACGGCGGCACGGCGGTCAACGTCACCTTCGGCGACGGCACCAACGGCACGGTCAAGACGCTCGATCAGCTCAACACGCAGCTCCAGGCCAACAACCTGTCTGCCACGATCGACGCCAACGGCCTGCTGACCATCTCCTCGACCAACGACTACGCGTCTTCGACGCTTGGTTCGGCGGCCGCGGGTGGTGCGATCGGCGGTACGCTGACCTCGTCGCTGACCTTCTCGACGGCTTCCAGCCCCGTCCAGGACACCGTCGCACAGACGACCCGTGCGAACCTGGTCAACCAGTACAACAACATCCTGAACCAGATCGACACGACCTCGCAGGACTCCTCGTTCAACGGTGTGAACCTCTTGAACGGCGACCAGCTCAAGCTGGTGTTCGACGAGACCGGCAAGTCGAACCTGAACATCACGGGTGTGACCTACAACTCCAAGGGTCTGGGCCTCGCCTCGTTGACCAGCGGTGTCGACTTCATCGACAACTCCGCCACCAACAAGGTGCTGTCGAACCTCAACGCGGCGTCGAGCACGCTGCGTTCGGAAGCTTCGAGCCTCGGTTCGAACCTCTCGGTGGTGCAGGTGCGTCAGGACTTCAACAAGAGCCTGATCAACGTGCTGCAGACCGGCTCGTCCAACCTGACCCTGGCCGACACCAACACTGAAGCGGCCAACAGCCAGGCGCTGTCGACCCGCCAGTCCATCGCGGTCTCCGCGCTGTCGCTGGCCAACCAGTCGCAGCAGAGCGTGCTGCAGCTGCTCCGCTAACAAGCGGACAACATCGCAAGCAAGACATGACGGCGGGGCTTCGGCCCCGCCGTTCTCTTTTTGCGCAGGCTTCGAAGACGGGGTGTGGGACGAAGACGCTGCAATTCAGGTGCAGCCGTTTGCTCACTCTGAGTTATGGTTGACAAGTAGCAAACGTCTCGCAATTGCACGAAAAAACACCATTCGATCATGATGATACGGCTGAGCTCGATTTCTCTTCGGTCGCGCATATGGTGAATCCGCGCAAGGACTGGCGCGACGCGCTTCATGCTTTGTTAGCCACCTACGTTCACCGTCCCCGCATCGATTAATCCTAATCGAAGTTTGTTGCGTTGCGTACCAGAAGGGTAACAGCTTATGTCCGGTATTGTTCTCTCCTCGTCGGTTCGTCAGAACCTGCTCTCTCTCCAGTCCACCGCTGATCTTCTCGCCACCACGCAGAGCCGTCTGTCGACCGGCAAGAGCGTCAACTCGGCCCTGGACAATCCCACCAACTTCTTCACGGCCCAGTCGCTCGACAACCGCGCGAGCGACATCAACAATCTGCTCGACGGCATCGCCAATGGCGTGCAGGTGCTGCAGGCCGCCAACACCGGCATCACCTCGCTGCAGAAGCTGATCGACAGCGCAAAGTCGATCGCCAACCAGGCGCTGCAGACCACCGTCGGCTACTCCTCGAAGTCCAACGTCTCGACCACGATCGCCGGCGCGACCGCGTCCGATCT
>NZ_JBEPQF010000091.1:0-1567 GCF_040547695.1 Bradyrhizobium sp. JR4.3
GGCCGATTTTGTTGCAAAAGTCGGTTGAGACAAGTCACGAAGCGTGATTCCGTTGTGTTGACGCGAATCTCGGCGAGGTCGATCCATGATGGGCCGTCTGAAGAGTGACCAAGATCAACTGTTCTACGAGTTTCGTCTTGGCGACGCGATACCTGAAGATCATCTGGTGCGGAAGATCGATGCTGCTCTCGATCTGTCCTGGCTTCGCGGTGAACTAGCATCTCACTATTCGTCGATGGGGCGCCCGTCGATTGATCCGGAACTGATGATCCGGATGCTGGTCGTGGGGTATGTCTTTGCGATCCGCTCGGAACGGCTGATCTGCCGTGAAGTGCAGGTGAACCTCGCCTATCGCTGGTTCTGCAAGCTCGGTATTGAGGACGCTGTCCCGGATCATTCGGCGTTCTCGCGCGCCCGTAACGAGCGCTTCCGCGATGGAGATGTTCTCCGCCGCGTGTTCGAACGGATCGTCGAGACGTGCATTGCCGTCGGTCTGGTTGGTGGCGAAGGATTTGCAGTCGATGCAAGCCTGATTGCGGCCGACGCGAACAAGCAGCGTTCGGTCGCAGGTCAGGACTGGCGCAGGGATCGCGATCCGGCCAGGTCTAGCCGCGCGGTGAAGGAGTATTTGGCAACTCTCGACGATCCGGCGTGGGGCGCCGCCAGCGATGTCGTTCCAAAGTTTGTCTCGCCATCCGATCCGGCGGCGCAGTGGACCGGCGCTCACAAGGGGCCGGCATTCTTCGCGTACTCCGACAACTATCTCATCGACGTGAAGTTCGGCGTCATCGTTGATGTCGAGGCCTCCCGCGCCATTCGTCAGGCCGAGGTCGGTGCAGCAAAGACCATGATCGAACGGACCGAGGAGCGCTTCGGTCTCAAGCCAGAGCGACTTGTCGGGGATACCGCTTACGGAGCGGCTCCGATGCTGAACTGGCTGGTCGAGGAGAAGGGCATCGCGCCGCATATCCCTGTGTTCGATAAATCGAAGCGGGATGATGGCACCTTCTCGCGGAGCGACTTTCGATATGACCCGACCGGCGACGTTTACCACTGCCCGGGTGGTAAGCGGCTTGGGACAAGCGGTACTGTGCATGAAGGCAAGACTCTTCTGTATCGTGCAAGCAAGCTCGATTGCGATGTATGCCCGCTCAAACCGCAGTGCTGCCCAAAGGAACCATCACGCAAGATCCCGCGCGATATCCATGAACATGCCCGAGACGTTGCCCGGTCGTTCGCTGGCACCGAGGGCTTCGAGCTCTCTCGACGTCAGCGCAAGAAGATCGAGATGAGGTTCGCACACTTGAAGCGCATCCTGAAGCTTGGTCGGCTCCGATTGCGCGGCCCGCAAGGTGCCCAAGATGAGTTTGTTCTAGCCGCCATCGCCCAGAATCTGAGGCGGTTTGCATCGCTGGTCGCACGTCCGCCACCGGCTCAGGCTCTGCGCATCGCGTAGCGTAGCGTCGAAGTTGCGTAAAATGCTTCAGGGCCAGCGCTTCAGAGCGCGGCTCAACGAAAGGTCTAGCGGTCAAATCCATTGTGGCCGACTTTTGCAACAAAATCGGCC
>NZ_JBEPQF010000092.1:0-1513 GCF_040547695.1 Bradyrhizobium sp. JR4.3
TTGTGAGCACCCTTGCAGAAGATGACTCTTCTAGCGGTGCTCCCAAGATCGCGCACAGACAATCTGAAGGGCCTCAGCACCACGCTTACCATCAAACCGGCAGCAGCTCAAAAAGACAACTTATCGCCTCGAGTGATCCAGCTCATTCAAGACTTGGCCGAGGACTGGCGCCATCTCGACCGACGGGTCGCGTCAATGACGAAAGAAATCAACGAACTCGCTGATCAAGATCCACACTGTCGCCGCCTAATGAGTGCGCCCGGCGTCGGGCCGATCATCTCAAGCGCGATGGTCGCCGCCATCGGAACCGGTGATGCCTTCCATAAGGGCCGGGACTTTGCAGCATGGCTTGGTCTGGTACCGAAGCAAATCTCGACCGGCGATCGAACCATTCTCGGGCGCATATCGAGGCGCGGTAATCGGTACCTGCGAAACGCTGTTCATTCAGGGCGCCAGAGCCGTACTTCTGCAGCGTCAGAGTTGGCCTCGGCTTGGCTTCGGAGCCTGGTTGGAGGCAGCGTCCAAGCGGCTCCACTCCAATGTCTTGGTTGTTGCCCTGGCCGCAAAACTCGCGCGCATGGCCTGGAGCATGCTCGCAAAGGGCCGTGACTATGACGCCAACCTCCTGGGCCGCACCGCATAAGAAACAGGGTCGGAAAGGAAGATCCAAGGTCCGATCAGGAAGGCACAATAACCCGCCGAGGTTTGCGAGACGGAAAGGACGAATGGAGAAACGGTTCCACCGACACTTCTGAAGCCTGGTTCGACTCCATGGCCCTTCTTGAGGCCGGCGAGTTATTGAGGACAGAAGTGGGCGGATATCCATGATGGCTCGGGGCAACAGCCCCAAATTGAAGCCGGATAGATTGGCGCAAACCGCTTCATCCCTTTGTCGATTCCTCTTGCAATGCGGGCGTGGTCCATAGATCGGTGTCAAAGCCTCCATCATCACCAACAACCGCCGTGCTCCCGGTGGCCTGTTCGTGCTGCACGCCAGGGCGCTGCCCGATAACCCGTACGACGGTCACACCTTGCGGGACGTCATCGACCGCACCGAGACACTCACCGGCTGTGCGATCGAGCGGGCCTATGTCGACAAGGGATACCGCGGCCATGACACACAGAACCCGCGCCGTGTCTTCATCTCTGGCCAGAAGCGCGGCGTCTTCGGTGTCATCAAGCGCGAGCTGCGGCGCCGCTCCGCCATCGAGCCCATCATCGGACACCTGAAGACCGATGGCCACCTCGGCCGCTGCTACCTCAAAGGCCGCGCCGGCGATGCGGCCAACGTCATCCTCTCAGCCGTCGGCCACAACTTCCGCCGCATCCTCGCCTGGCTCAGAGAACTCTTGTGCCTGTTCCTGATCCAGCTCTGGCGTACGCCCGCCTGCCCGGCCCCGCTCAATTCGGCTTCTTACCATGGCGTAATCGCGGCTGACGTCTTCTTGAGGACACGAGGGTTGTTAGGATCGGCCTTAGCGGATTATCGAAAGGGAGCAGCGCTATGAAGCAG
>NZ_JBEPQF010000093.1:0-1451 GCF_040547695.1 Bradyrhizobium sp. JR4.3
GCGGGCGCGGGCGACCTCGTGGCGAAGCGTGGCGCATCGGCTGCAAGCGCCACCAGGCTGCCCTATTTTGTCTTGCCGACCTGAGGCGCCCGCGCGCCGGTTTTTGGCCGTGGTTTCCATTGCGTCACCAAGCGCTCGTAGCTTTGCTCCGCCTGTGCGGCAATCAACATCTCGCGGTCGCGCAATGCCTTGATGTTGTAGGCATACGCTGGCCCACGTCGGCTGCCTTTCTGTTGCGGATGTCCGGCTTGAAGCTGCATCGCGCGGGTCTTGATGGCGACCAGTGCCGGGCGCGCCCACAGGTAATCCTCGCGCTTCGTCAACAAATGCCAGCAAAGCACGGTGAGCTTCCGGGCCACGGCCACCGCGGCGATCTGATGGCCGCGCCGGGCTCGGATGCGCACGAAAAACGCATGCAGCGGACCGGGCGCCTTGGCCGCTGCCCAGGCCGCCTCGACCAGCATGGCGCGCGCGTGACTGCGGCCGATCTTGCTGATGCGGCCGTGATGGGCGGCGCCCAGTCCGGACTGCCGTACCCGCGGGTTCAGCCCAAAATAGCTCACCAGCTTCTGCGGGCTGTTGAACCGGCTGATGTCGCCGATCGCCGCCATGATGCCGGCAGCGACCGCCAAGTTGACGCCGGTGATCGTCATCAATCTGTTGACCACGGAATCGTCGATGGCGTCCTGCGCGATCTCGCGGTCGAGCAGGGCCAGATCTTCCGCCAGCCGGTCAAGCTCGCGGACGTGCCGATCGATCGCCGCGCGCTCATCGTCCGGCAACGGTTGGGCGGCCAACCACGCCCGGCCGCGGCCGTTGAAAAGATCGGCATGCGGGCACTTCGGGATCAGGTGCGCGTGCAGGATCGAATGCACCTCGTTCTTGAGCCGCGTGCGATGCCGCACGACCTGGTAGCGCCGCGCCACCAGCCGACGCTTGCGTTCCGTCTCCGCGTCAGGCGTCCAGATCTGCGGCAGGTACCCGGCCGCCTGCAGACTGGCGAGCGTGCCGGCATCAATCTTGTCGGTCTTGACGTGAGCCTGGGCGATCGCCTTCACCTGCAGCGGATTGGCGATAATCACCCGTGCCACGAACGAGGCCAGAACCCGGGATACCGCCATGCTGTTGCCGGTCGCTTCGACCACCACCTCATCACTGGCCAGCAGGGTCTTGCTAAATCCCTCCAACGCAGTCCGCGTCATATCAATGCGGCCCGCATGTCGGAGCCTGCCATCCTCCCAAATCACCACCTCCCCGAAAGTTCGGTGGACGTCGATGCCAATCACCCGTCGCATTCGCACCTCCTGCCAATCAGACCACAGAACGGGAGCTACGGGCGACACGACAACTACGGATTCGCGCTCTCAGCGCAACCGGGCGAGTCGCAGAGGCGGCCAGCTACTAACTCGAGCTCGCGGCTCATCGAATGCATCGGCCAGCCCGCACCTTCG
>NZ_JBEPQF010000094.1:0-1449 GCF_040547695.1 Bradyrhizobium sp. JR4.3
CTAGCACTACTTTGGCACTTTTGTTTTAGCGATTCCTACGAGGAGCCTTTCACAATGGGAGCATCGCAGGGGTGGAGGGCGTTCGAAGAGATCGAGAATGGCTTGCCTGATGGCGGGCATGCTGGGCTGGGGTGGCGGTCCTACGATTCTTTTTTTTCCGTCCCGCTGCTTTGAGGCGGCGGGATTGGAGGAAGGCGTAGGCGATCATCGTCATCAAGGTATGTCTGTGTAAGCCTGTCCAGGATCTGCCTTCGAAGTGGTCGAGCCCAAGCTCTTCCTTGAGTTGCTGGTGCGCCTGTTCACAGACCCATCTGGCCTTGATGGCGGCTGTAAGCATCACGATGGTGGCATCGGCCGGCAGGTTCGACACATAATATTTTTGCTCTCCGGTCGATCGCCGCTCGCCGACGAGCCAGACCTCGTCGCCAGGCATGCACTGCATACGATTATCGAGCATCCGATGCTTATGACCGTCCGCAACCCGAACACGGCGGGCCGCGAAGCGACAGCTCAGCCGGCCCTTGGTCCCCCGTCGCCAGCTGACCTTTCGCCATTTCTCTCCGTTCAACGTTGCCTCGGCGGAAACCGGAGGCCGGTCAGGAATGTGGTATTTGCGGCGCTTTCCAGTTTTTGCGATGGGGAAGATAAGGGCAACGTCCGCGGGGTAGACGTTCTGGCGTCGCGACAGTCCCACTGCCCACAGCAGCCCGCGCTCGCTCAAAGCCTGGCGGAAAGGCCCACTTGATCCGTATCCTGAATCGGCAAGCACACAGCCGAAACGTACGCCGGAGGCGATGACACGATCGATTTCTTCGATCGCGATCTCCGGCTTTGTTAGAGCTATCTGCCGATCCTTCGGCACGTGGGCTTGCCTCATGCGCTCGGGATCGTTCGTCCAGGTCTCGGGTAGAAATAGCCGCAGCCCGACCATCACCGGCACTTCGCGCGATGCCAGCGTCACCGAGACCAGAGACTGACAGTTGGCTGTCTTGCCAAGGGCTGAAGCGTATTGCGGCGCCACGCCGACCGAGCGCTCCCCCTTCTTCGGCAGCGCCGTATCGTCGATGATCAGCCAGGCGTCATCACTGCCAACCATCTTGTCGGCCTCGGCAAGCAGGACTTTCTCCAGCGGGGCCGCATCCCATACACCACTTGCTATGAAGTGATGCAGCTGGTCGTAGCCGACCTGTCCGTCGCGCGCTGCCATGGGCTGGATGCTCTTGCGATCGCCGGAGCCAATCAGTCCCGCCACATAGGCTGGGCACATCTGTCGCCGAGCCTTGTGACCCAATCGATCCAAAAACGGCTCCAGAAAGCGTCCAAGCTCCTTCCGCCAATCCGATCTCCCGCCTCCCATGGTCGGCCCCTCCACAAGCCGACAACCCATGAGTCACAAAAAAACTGATTTGGGAATCCCGCGCAGCTTAAACTCTGCCAAAGTAGTGCTAG
>NZ_JBEPQF010000095.1:0-1267 GCF_040547695.1 Bradyrhizobium sp. JR4.3
GTTGGTGTTCTCGTTAGTGCCGCGCTGCCAAGGGCTTTGCGGGTCGCAGAAGTAGACCTGGATACCCGCATCGATCTTGAGACGATCGTGCTGAGCCATTTCGGCTCCCTGATCCCAAGTCAGCGATCGACGCAGTTCTTCGGGTAAGGTGATGACGGTGCGCGTGATCGCATCGCGCACGGCTTCGGCCCCGTGTCCCGCGAGCGCAGGTCCGTTCTTCACGCGCGGAGCTTCGCCATGCCCCGCCAACCGGGGAAGGTGCAATAGCATCGTGAAGCGCGTCGTGCGCTCGACCAGCGTGCCGATTGCCGAGCTGCCAAGACCGAGGATGAGGTCTCCCTCCCAATGTCCCGGCACTGCTCGATCGGCAGCTTCAGCAGGGCGCTCACTGATCATGATCTCCGGGGAGACAAAACCCTTGCCTCGCCTGCGTACGCGCGCTCTGGGCATCCGTAATACACGCCCTGTTCGCAAGCAGGCCGTCAGCTCGCGGCGCAGCGCCCCACGGCCCTGAACGAAGAGAGCTTGATAGATAGCTTCGTGGCTGATGCGCATCGTCTTGTCGTCCGGGAAGTCGATCGGCAAGCGTCGGGCAATCTGCTCGGGGCTCCAGGCTTTGGCCCATCGCCGATCCTTGCGCGGGCCATGCCGGCGCCCCTTCCACGGAACGACGGGACCAAGAACGGGAGCGCCGCTCGGGGCTACGACGTCGCCAGCAAGTCTCTCCTGCACATAAGTGCGCAAGGTTGCATTGAGCGCAAGCTTGGTCGGCTTGGGCCGGCGGGCGGATCGATCCGCATGCCATTGCGCAGTTGTTGCCCGATACTCCAACCCGCCGCCGCGGGTGGCCGCGTTGCGCCGCAGTTCACGGGAGACTGTCGAAGCAGCCCGCCCCAGGCGACGTCCAATCTCCTGTATGGAATGGCCCTGCACCTTGAGCAGTGCGATCTCCTCGCGCTCAACCAACGAGAGGTGCCGCCCGGAGAGCGCCTTTGCCGAAGATCTGAACATCGCTGGTGGCATGCCGCCCGCCTTTCGGAATAATCTGCTTCCGACAGGTTGTGACAATCCGGCTTCCAGCGCAGCACCTTCGCTACTTAGCCCCGCGGCAATCGCCCGCCAAAATTTATTCTGTTCATTGCGTCCTGCAACAGACGGCCGTCCTGGCGATGGCAATGGGGCTCGTCCTGATTGCGCCGATCGGCGCCTTACAATGTTCATCGCAACCTCAAACCTCCGAGTGTTGCGACGACCGATTGAA
Organism: Bradyrhizobium sp. JR4.3; assembly: GCF_040547695.1. NCBI lineage: Bacteria > Pseudomonadati > Pseudomonadota > Alphaproteobacteria > Hyphomicrobiales > Nitrobacteraceae > Bradyrhizobium > Bradyrhizobium sp. JR4.3. Next base: position 1,262 of record NZ_JBEPQF010000095.1, read on the forward strand.
TCCGCC
>NZ_JBEPQF010000096.1:0-1210 GCF_040547695.1 Bradyrhizobium sp. JR4.3
GCGAGGGCTTTGCGTAAATCGCGAATCTGCGATTCTCTAAGAGACATCTGAAGAGGATCTGGGGATGGCATATCGGCAGGTGGGGCAACCGAGCTTCGCAGATGCGTTGGCGTCGCGGCGGGGCAAAGGGGGTGCGGTCCTGAGGCGGATTGGCGAACTGGTGGATTGGGCGGCTGTCGAGCGCGTGCTGAGCGGCCTGCCGGAGCCGGAGCGTGGCGCGCCGGCCTATCCTCGGCTGGTGATGTTCAAGGCTGTGCTGTTGCAGCAATGGTACGGTCTGTCCGATCCGGAACTGGAAGAAGCGCTCGATGACCGGGCCTCGTTCCGCGACTTCTGCGGCTTTGCGCTGGGCGACGAGACGCCCGACCACACGACGATCTGGCGCTTCCGCGAAGCTTTGCAGCAGGCTGGCCTGGACGAGACGCTGTTTGCCGAGATGCTGCGCCAGATCGACGCGCGCGGGCTGGTGCTGCGCCGAGGCACATTGATCGACGCCAGCCTGATCCCGGCGGCCGTGAAACCGCCGAAGCCGCCAAAGGACCCGCTGCCTCCCGGCCCGGACGGACGCCCGCCGAGCAAGCTGGTCAATAGCGAGCGCGATACGGATGCGCGATGGACCAAGAAGGGTGGCAAGCGATACTTCGGCTACAAGGCGCATGTCGGTGTCGACCAGGGCTCGGCGATCATTCGTCGCAGCAAGCTGACCGACGCTGCGGTCAACGATACGGTGCCCGCCGACGAATTGATCAGCGGTGACGAGAAGGCGGTCTACGCCGACCAGGCCTATGACAAGCATGAGCGTCGCGCCGGGCTGGCTGCCCGGGGCATCAAGCCGCGGCTGATGTTCCGGCCCAACAAGCATCATCCCCTGACCGAACGGCAGAAGCGCTTCAACGACGCCGTGGGACGGCGCCGCGCCCCGGTCGAGCAGGTCTTCGCGCGCCTCAAGGGCGTCTACGGCTGGGCGCGAGCCCGCTATCTGGGCCTGGCACGCAATCATACCCATCTGCGTCTTCTCTGCCTGGCCATGAACCTCAAACGATGGGCGGTCCTGTGTCCCGCGGGAGGTGTGGTGTGACCGCCACAGCCCAAGGCCATCGATCGGCCACGAAAACAAGACCGTCTGCGTTCGCGCGCCATCCGAGGCCGCACAAAAAAATACCCCATATCGAGCCTCACTCCCGCTCGGCCAATTAAGCAAAGCCCTCGC
>NZ_JBEPQF010000097.1:0-1146 GCF_040547695.1 Bradyrhizobium sp. JR4.3
CACGAGCAGCTTAAGGATCGGTTTGATCCGCGCCAGCACCGCATCGATCTTGGCCGGGCGCCGCTGTTGCGGTTTGTGATTGCGCGCGAGCCCGGCAGCGCGCGCTGGCTGCTTTTGGAGCTGCAGCACCATTTGATCGGGGATCACACCACGCTGGAAGTGATGCATGCCGAGGTCCGGGCCGTGCTGGAGGGGCGCGAGCATGAGCTGATAGCCCCGCAGCCGTTCCGCAATCTGGTGGCCCAGGCGCGATTGGGCGTGGGTGCGGATGCGCATGAGCAGTTCTTCCGGAGGCTGCTGGCCGACATCGATGAGCCGACCACGCCGTTTGGGCTGAGCGAGATCCGCGGCGACGGCAGCGGCGTCGGCGAGGCGCATCGGATGCTGCCGCAGGCGCTCAACGCGCGGCTGCGCAGCCAGGCGCGGCGGCTCGGGGTGAGCCTGGCCAGCCTGTGCCATCTGGCCTGGGGGCAGGTGGTGGCGCGCAGCAGCGGCCGCGAGCAGGTGGTGTTCGGCACGGTGCTGTTCGGCCGCATGCATGGCGGCGCCGGTGCCGACCGCGCCATGGGCCTGTTCATGAACACCCTGCCGCTGCGGCTTGATCTCGACGGCACCGGGGTCGAGGCGAGCGTGCGCACCACCCACGCCCGGCTGGCCGAGCTGCTGGCGCATGAGCATGCCTCGCTGGCCTTGGCGCAACGCTGCAGCAGCGTTGCGGCACCGGCGCCGCTGTTCAGCGCGCTGTTGAACTATCGCCACACCACGCCAGCGGTCATGTCCGGTTCTACACCGAATGATGGGCTAGAGGGGGTGGAATGGCTGGGCGGGGAGGAGCGCACCAACTATCCCCTGTCCTTGTCGGTGGAGGATTTTGGCGAGGCGCTCGGTCTGACGGCGCAGGTGGCGGAGGGCGTCGCTGCGGATCGGGTCTGCGGCTATATGCAGCGCGCGCTCGAGCAAGTGGCTGAGGCGCTGGAGCATGCCCCCAACACGCCGGTGCGCGAGCTCGACATGCTGCCGGCCGACGAACGCACCTATCTGCTGGAGGAGTTGAACCGGACGGCGGCGCCCTATCCGGCGGAGCAGTGCATCCATGAGCTGTTCGAGGCGCAGGTGCGCCAAGCGCCGGACGCGGTGGCGGTGGTC
>NZ_JBEPQF010000098.1:0-1009 GCF_040547695.1 Bradyrhizobium sp. JR4.3
CGGAGGGAACGATGCGGCCGAAGAAGCACAAGACGACGGGATCGAACGATCTGTTCCGGGCGCGGCTGGACCAGATCATCAATCTGAAGCACGAGTTGGTTCTGCTTGCCGGCAAGATCGATTGGGACTGGATCGACGGCGAGATCGCGCCGCTCTACAGCGAGAACGGCCGGCCGGGGATCGAGACCCGCTTCATGATCGGGCTGTTGTTGCTCAAGCATATCTACGGGCTGTCCGATGAGGGGGTGTGCGAGCGCTGGGTCCACGACCCTTATTTCCAGTTCTTCACCGGCGAAGAGTTTTTCCGGCACGCTTTCCCGCACGAACGCTCGGACCTGAGCCATTGGCGCAAGCGGCTCGGCGACAAGCTGGAGCTGCTGCTGGCCGAGAGCCTGCGGGTGGCGCACGAAGCCGGCGCCTTACGCAGCCAGGACCTCAAGCGCGTCACGGTCGACACCACGGTGCAGCCGAAGGCCATCACCTTCCCGACCGACGCCAAGCTGCTTCATGCGGCCATCCAGGGCCTCAACCGCCTGGCGAGAAGGCACAGCGTCAGGCTCCGGCAATCCTATTCTCGCGTGGCCAAGGCCGCTGCGATGATGGCGGGCCGCTACGCCCATGCCAAACAGTTCGGGCGGCATCAGCGGCAGTTGCGTATCCTGCGCAGCCGGCTGGGCCGGATCATCCGCGACATCCGTCGCAAGATCGAGGGCCAGCCAGCCCTCGAGGAGGCATTCGCCCTTCCGCTTGGCCGAGCCAGCCAGATCCGCTCCCAGCAGCAGCGCCAGCGCGGCTGGAAGCTCTATTCCTTTCATGCCCCGGAGGTGGAGTGCATCGGCAAAGGCAAGGCCTCAGCCCCTTACGAGTTCGGCGTGAAGGCCTCCATCGTCACCAACAATCGCCGAGCTCCCGGCGGCCTGTTCGTACTGCATGCCAGCTCGCTGCCCGAAAATCCCTACGACGGTCACACCTTGCGGAACGTCATCGACCGGACCGAGACGCTCACCGG